>MAYW01000109.1 GCA_001723765.1 Candidatus Scalindua rubra | reverse complement strand
AAGTCAGGATTAATAGGTGTACTTTTTACTCTTGTGATTAACTCAGAAATATAATTTATATCTGTGCCACTGGCTTTGTACCCTCTGCTAATTGCAGATACAATTGTTGTCCCGCTTCCCATAAAAAGATCATTTACGTGAGGTTCATTGATACCTTTAAGATATTCATCCATAAGTTTTTCAACTAACTGTGGTATAAACTTGGCGGGATACCGATGATAACAATGAGTTAATTTTGAAGTTTCACTGGGTTTGTATTCGATAAAAGACCATGCTTTGTCAATAGCAACAGAGTTAAATATATCGATTATCTCAGAAGAGGAATAGAAGGCATCCTTTTTAATAACATGTTTATCTATTAGTGAGGTGCCCTCATATTTAGTATTCATATTAATATAAATCTAATTATTAAATGTAGATTCATACATAACGACAGGCAATTCTTGGACTGCTTGTTAAAATGTGATAAAAGTGATTTGTAACTGCTATCTTTGGTTCTTTTGTTTCTTAAAAGAACCAAAGACATTATAAAAGAGTGGGTTTGTTTTGCAAGACAAAAGACATTGGACGCGTATATACGCAGATAAACGCTGAGGTCACAGAGAAAAAATTAAGACAAAAGGCGGATATGCCTCTGGCATGACCTTAAGTCATTTCAAATCAAACTTTTGATATTCTTAGCTTTACAAATTTCTCTTTAAGAATCTAAATGGTAATGTTAAACATAAAATGATAAATAGGGTTGCGACTATACAAGGAGAAGTTGGAAGGTCAAGAATATATGAAAGAAAAAATCCTATACATGCGGATGTTATGCTAACGGATATAGCTGTTATAAAAACAGTCCTTATCTTGTTTGAAATGAGTAATCCATTTGCGGCAGGAATTATTAAAAACGACGTAATAAGTAGATTTCCAGCAGTTCGTATTCCAATGGAAATAGCAGCGCCAATTGTAAGATAAAGCATAAGCTCCCAAAGCCGTGCATTCATACCAGATGTCCTTGCCATTTCAAAATCAAGTGTGATTGATGTGAATTTTTTGTAGAATAGAAAGTGTGCAATAAAAATACACGCAATAATGATAGCCATTAAATATATCTGATAAGGTGTTGCCACAAGCACATTCCCAAAAAGCAAGTCATCAATTTCATGTATTCCCTTTGCACTTTTGGATACAAGAAGGATTGTAATAGCACTTGCCACAACAAATCCCATGCCGATTATGCTTTCGTTTGATAGTCTTCTTTCTGCAAATCTGGTAGAAAATATGGCAACTCCAAGGAAAGTAAATAGCAGAGACGTAAACGTTGGGTTAAGTCTGTTATAAAGGCTAGTGCAATTCCTGCAGATGAGACCTGTGTAACTGCCACGCTAACAAAGACAATTCTCTTTAAAACGATATAAACACTCAGGTATGAACATACCAGAGCCACGAGTATAGAACATATAATTGAATATTTAAAAAATTCTAGATTGGTGAAAAAGTCATTCATTTAATTTTGAAATGATTACCTTCTGCCCGGAGATATTAGCGATCTTAACCCCTATTCCATAAACATTAGCCAACGTGTTCTCTGTAAGTATTGAATTAACCGGACCTATCTTTAAAGTACCTTTGTCAATAATAGCAAGTGTTTTTACGTAATTAGCCACTATATTAAGTTCGTGGCTGACCAATATTACGGTGAGGGAATATTCAGCATGGAGGGTTTTAATTACCTCCATTATTGCCATCTCCCCTTGGATATCCATTCCCTCTATGGGTTCATCAAGTAGTAGAATGTTTGGTTCGCCTACCATAGCTCTCGCTATTAATGTGCGCTGTTTTTGTCCGTCGGAGAGTTCCCTGTAGTTTTTGTCTGCCAGGTTTTCTATACCAACATTTTTCAGCATTTCTTTTGCTATTTCATAGTCCTTTTCCTTTGGTCTTTTAAAAATGCCTATCTTCTCATATTTTCCCATAAGGACCATTTCCCGTACGGTAATAGGATAAATCTCGTCGACAGATGCATGCTGAGGGACATAGCCAATACTTTTTTTATATCCCTTTCCATTTTCAGGGAACGTAATTTTCCCTTTTATTGGTTTTAACAGTCCCAGTATTGCCTTTAGGAGAGTTGTTTTTCCAGCACCGTTAGGACCAACTATTCCAAAGAAATCTCCTTTTCGTATTCTGAAATTAAGAGATGTAAGCACAGGCTTTTTCCCATAACCAAGTTGTACATTATTAAATTGAATCATTTTTTTAACTCATTTCATTATATGCCAACATATAACTAAATAAATATCATAATGCATTGTAACCGAAACAGAAGTTGAAGAATGGCTTTAAGATTAGATTCCCGATCCTGAATGAGTCGAATCTCAAATTCGCTCCAAGTGGCGCCTCTGGCGGCAAGCTGGGAACGACAGTAAGAGATAATTGATAGCCGCGATTATAGCCCATGGCGCTTTTTAACTCACCCTCACCCTTCCCTCTCCCCCAAGGGGAGAGGATTAAGGTGAGGGGGATTCCTTAAATGCATTTATCAGTTCGTTAATAATAAAATCAAAGAGACCAAAATAATCCTTAATTCCACTAACTCCTTCAACTGAAGTAGGTAGTGTTAATACGCGGGCACCTGTCTTGGATGAAATAAAATTTGGTACTTTGCTCTCATAATAAGGTTCTTTGATTATTAGTTTTATATCTTCAATTCTCATCCTCTTAATAAGATTTGCAATGTGAGCAGGTGAGGGTGAGATTCCGGGTTTTGGTTCTACATAATCAACAATATTGATTCCGAATCGCTTTGCAAGGTTTGGCCATGTCTTGTGATAGGCTATTACGTTTGTGCCATAGTAAGGCTTCATTTTTTCTAACCATTTAACCAGGTGTGTATCAAGTTCTTTATCAAAGAGTCTTTTATTCTCCTCAAAATAATTTGTATTTTCTGGTGAAATCCTCTTTAACCCTTCCAGGATGTTATGAGCAATTATCTTACCGTTAAGAGGGTCAAGCCAGTAATGTGGGTTTCCAAAGACATGGATATCACCCAGAGACCTATCAATCCTTGTTTGAGGTATTTCTAAAAGCTTAACGCCTATTGAGGCATCAACATATCCTGGTGAACCAAACCTTATCCGTGGATTTCTTGCACCTTCTTCGAGTAGTTGTGCCCATAGCTCTAGATCCAAACCTACTTTGACAAAGAGGTCTGCTTTGTTAAGCTTTAACATGTAACTTGGTTTGGGATCAACTATGTGAGGATTTTGATATCCTTTTGTAATGTTTTCTACCTTAACTCTATCACCACCTATAAATTCGGCAATAGATTTCAAGTCAGTTGATGTAGTTATAACTCTTATTTTCTTTGCAAATGCATAGTTGGGGTTAAGAACCATTAAAGAAATAATTATTGAAAAGCAAACAATAATTGCCGATCGTAGAATTTTCTCTTTTAATTCAAAAACAGACTGGACTCCTCCCGAAAGGCCCGCCTGTAAAGCTGAGCTTAGCTCATGCCATCTTTCTGGTAGGGAATGACACTTTGTTGCTCTTTCTGTCATTCCCGTGGTTTTAGCCTTCATGGCAAGGAAACAGGGAATCTGATCCTGACTTTCGTCAGGACATGTTTTCATGTTTCGTGATGACCCTGAAAGGGCATGAATGTTTAACATCTTATTCTCCTATTTTTATTACTCTCTTTCTAAAATTATGTTTTGCGAAGCAAAAACAATTCTAAATTAGCGACTAGCGGGAGCTAATTTAGAATGGATGAGGTCTATGTGCGCCAAGCGTAAACGTTGCCTGTAGTGTCAAAGAATTGTCACCTTCTTCAACAGGTATGGTAATTGAATTCCTTTCTGAATGAGTATATTCCAACCTCAGACGTGTAAATTCACTCTGCCAGAATGTTAGATATGGAGAGACTGACCATTCACTGTCTTTATCGTTCGTAGGAAACTGTGAGTAGTCAAATCTCAGTCCAGTAAATAGTCTGCGTGTGAGCTGATATTCACCAAAGGTATAAAATCCAAGGCTGTTAATGTCTTTAACATCTACTGTATTGCCCGCATCATCAAAGCTACCAGTTTCCCTCTGGGTTGCGAAAAACTCAGTTTGCCAGAAAAATGACTTGTAAAGTTTCTTCCCTGGAGGCCTCCATCTAAATGTAAGATCAACGCCTTCCATCGTTTGCCTGAAATTCCTTTTTGTTAGAGTTGTATCGTCTGTGTCGCTTATGTCACGCGTTTGAAAGCTCAAGCCTAGTTCAATAGAAGAACTTTCAGTGATATCAAGATAATTCCTTAGATGTGCCAGATATATTTGATCCTTACCTTTAACACCTTCATCTGAAGGAGTAAGGATTTCAGCCGTTAATTCAGAGTAAATGTTCCATGGATTTGGGATAAGCTTACTTATGGAGATTCCGGGTTCCTTTTGTCCTTCCTCACCCAGAAAATTCTTTATTGGTTTTGGATAATCGATTTGATGTATCTCTGGTCTGTGAGTTCTATTCATCTTCCCGAAACTGGTTCTGAAGATACCTGCCTTTGTCTGTAACCCCCACGGTAGAGTAAGTAAAGTCATATATCCCTCTTCAATACTAATATCGCCTCCATCTTCACTGGTGAGGAAGAAATCCGCACGCGCATATGGGTCTAAAACTCCCATTAAGCCTAGTTCTATTTCCCTTAGGCTTAACCTATCTGCAAATTCATTTTCAGCGAATGGGCTACCTGCACGACCTTCATCAATGCTTTTTTCAGGCCATGTAATATTGCCAAGCGTATCACCAATAACACTTATATCTGGCAGTAACATTTGCCACATTCCACCTCCAGTGCCTTTGGATACATAAGATATTATTGGTTGTTCCTCTTCTTCATCTAATAGGAGTTCTATCTCCTTTTCTAAAACAACCTCATTTTCTGTTTTAGTTTTTTCCCCCTCTAATTTTGCTATTTTATTTTCCAACTTATTAATTTTAGCATCGTATTCTCTCCTCATTTCTTTAATCAGAATCTGTAAATCTTGAATCTTCTGGTTTAATGTATCTTGATTTGCCAGAACTATTTTTGGCATAAAGGCAAAAAATAACATACAGAACATGGGAATAATGATATTTCGCATATTAAACCTCCATTCTCAGCATTAGTGAATTAATCTGTTGCGGAAGCACCTTATTGTCACCCTGAACTTGATTCAGGGTCTCTAAACGCCTTGAGTCATATATGTAGATTCTGAAATCGAAGATCCTGGATTAAATCCAGGACCTGGTTCAGCCCGCCACAAAGACTGGCGGGTAAAAATGACGTTTTTTTAGATATTCAGTTTTTCACAACAGAAATTATTTAGTGTTTCAGCAGATATAGTAAACCCCGTTAGAAATCTCATGTGGTCATTACGCCCTATCCTAGCAATGTATTTTTCATTCCGTCCATAAGTGGGTAGACTTTTTTTCTATTGGGGTAAATATCTATGGGCTGTATCTGTGCTAAAATTATGATAATTTGGATTTCTAAATAGGATTGAACTATGAAATGGCTATTGGTGGACTGCGTGAGTGGTATTTGCCGTTATTGAGGAAATAATACGCTTGATGATCATTTACACATAATCCAGATGTCTCAGGTATAAAGTATGAAACATCCAGAGCTAATTGAATCTTTTTCGGTGTACTCTTAAGCCATTTACATATGATACAATTGCCTTCGCTATGGTCATTAAAACAGAGGACGGGTTTGTTATTACTGGCTTTATTGGCATTTGAATCAATTTTCTCTGAATGATAGTTATCGGGGTTATGGCCATGATATGCATACTCGTCGAATGCATGGAACCCACCTGCAGTTATGCAGAGGATGATGTAAGGAACTAATACGAGTATGGATACCTTTTTAAATCTTTGTTTTGATTTTAAAGGGTACATAACATTATCTAAAAATGTTCACAAATTCTTATGAATTAACGTTAGCAAACTTTATTTTAGTTGTCAAATATTTTCTAAAAATAAGAAAAATATCTTATGAATTTTTTGCCTTGATTTTTCCACTTATGTGTTCTATAACTGTTCGAGCGGGTAAGTCCTATAATGTGCCTCTGGTGCTCCCTTCCATCGGTTGGCAATGAGCCAGAGGAAATAGGCATTATAGGGGCCGCTTTTTTTATTTTTAACGCGAATACTCCGTTTCAAACCTGACCCTCATAACACCTTGAATCTCTTTTGATGCAAGTTGGCCGCATAAACATGGCCTCCTATTAATTCAGAATCGAATTTCCTTGCTATTGATACCCCTAAATCTGAACAATAGTTAGAATATTTTGAATTATCTAACGGAATAAAAATCTTTTTATACAAACGTCAACTCCTAAATCAGTTGACACTAAACGTTGTTGGCTGGGTGGAATATCGCAACCTTCACCCTGTTAAATATCTTACAATACAAGTAATTAAGTAGTATAGCAAAGATAATATCTTAATATAATAATCACAGAGAATAAAACTTATTTAACAGGGTAGAGGTTGCGACTACCTATAATTATGGTTTATTTTTTTCTTGAAGTCTTTTCTATATTCAATTTCTTCCATTCTCTAATCGTAGCAAATACAAAGAATGAACATAACAAAATCAAAACACTCCATATAACTGCTTTTGGAGTTCCTTTCTTTCTTCCCTCTGCTACCTTTTTCGCTTCAGCTTCTTTCTTCTCCGCAGGTTTCTCTCCCTTCTTTGATTTTGAGATAGTCAGGTTCCTCAGATAAGCTATAATGCCCTTTATCCTATCCTCGTCAAGTGTGTTACCCCACGGAGGACACAAATCTGATTTCTCCATTGCAGCAGAACCTTTTGTAATAAAATTTTTAAGATACTCATCAGTTAATCCTGCCATATATTCCACATCTGTCAGGTCTCTTGGAAGCGGCGTAAGGTCAATAGTAAAGAATATACCTTTCCCATCCGCTGATTTTCCATGACACGGTCCACAATAATACTGGAACGTCTTTTTGGGAGTAGCTAGATAGACTTTTTGCTCTTCAATTAACGCTACCACTTGCCCGACTACGCCCGCTCGGCCAAGACGTTCGCCTGCCCAACTGCGTCGTTCGAGCGGGGACTGGTCATTCAGGCGGAAAGGTTCTTCTTCGGCACCGTCAATCGCCTTAAGAAACGTTCCTGCCACAAGCAAGAAGCATATTGCTCCAATTACATAACTTTTCATTAACATCTTTTCACCTTCAGATCTATTTCTTACTTCTACAAGACATCAGGTAATATGTGATAGCAGTTGCTTCTTCATCAGATAGGTTATAATTGGGTTCTATCGCATCTGGAGTTTCATTATGTGGGTCTTTTATGTGGAAGAAGATAAAACCATTCTCAAGTCTATCACCCACCCTTTTCAGATCTGGCCCAATTCCACCACCTGTTTCTATTGTATGGCAACTCCTGCATCCCTTTGCATCGTACAATTCCTTTCCTTTTCTAATCTCCTCTTCGGCTGGTTCAATATTAGCAAACTTTTCTAAAGGAAAGTCTTCACTTATGAAGAACTCCTCAATAAATTCCGTTGCTGTTTCAGCCTCTTCCAGAGTCAAATTAAATTTTGGCATCTGTTTTAACAATGGTCTTATAACATCTGGATTCTGAAGAAAATCCCTTATCCATGACTCCTTGAGTTTGCTTCCTGCGTGAGTTAATTCAGGTGCAAACGAACCTCCCTTCCCTTGAATATTATGACATGTCATACATCTAATATCATCTAATAGCCTTTCAAAACCTTTGGTTGGTTTATCCTCTCTTTTGCTAATCGGCAACAAATCTACTACACCTTCAATTTCATGACAAATAAAGCACCGGCTTAATTCAATAATTCTCTTCCCTTTTTCAACCAATGTCCCCTCTGGAATAATGGATGATTCCCCTATCGTTTCCACTTCTTCAGTTTCACCTACTTCAGTATTTGTCTTTTCTTCTTCCTCCTCCTCTTCTTCGTCTTCTTCTGCCTTGAAATCCCAGTCTCTCATAATATATTCAACCAATAGTCTCAACTCATCATCCTTCAATCTATACCTTGCCATTTGAGTATCAGGAAAATAACTTTTTGGCTCCTTAACCCAAAGATATAACCAATCACGGTTTATCTTATCAGCTACTGCTCCAAGGTCAGGCCCTACGCCTACAGCACCACCCTTTCCTTTTACTGGATGACATATATTACACCTCGCACGCCCCCAAACTGCTTTGCCCTTGGAAGCCAGGGCATCCATCCTTGCGTATTCTTCATCACTCATCTCATCTTCTGACTTTAATAGATATGAATCCCACTCTTGCTTGGGTAGTTCTTTGTCTGCAATACTCGTTAAGTATGCTAAAATTGCCTCGATTTCATTATCATTAAGCATCAATCTCGGCATTCTTGCATTAGGAACCATTTTCTCAGGATTTGATATCCACTTCTTAAGCCATTCCTCATTAGCTTTGTGGATAACATTTTTGAGAGTAGGTCCATTTTTTGGTCGTTTATGAGGGTCTTCTAGAACGAATGGTAACTGTTTATATTTTTTCACACCCCTGTATAGCTCTTCCAATTCTAAAAGAAGAGGGTCTGGCTTAAGGGTTTCTGCAAAAACAGCTCTGTTAGAAATAAAAATGGAACCAATAACTATATATGCTAATGTAAGATGTAATATATAGGTTGTTCTTTTCGTACTATTAGTTTTCATTATTTTTATTTTTCTTCAGCAGGAACTTTAGGTGGAAATCTTCTTATCCTTCCAACAACCCAAAATTGAATGCTTGCTGCCATTATTATTGCGATAAGTACATACAGGTAAACACTTCTGGGAGTGGTCATTTCTAAAGTCAAATAATACCATGATGAGATGGATTTCTGTCCACCAATTTCACCGTTTGAACCATCCCAGACAGCCAGGGCATATGGAATCAGTTTCCCTGTTTCAAATTGAATATCAACTTTCTTGTCATCAGTTATGAGAGACCTCACTATCATAACTTTTCTTTTGCCGTTTTTCCAGTAACCCTTGCCTTTTGAGTGTTGGCTATCGGATGGTTGTTCAACAAGATTTTTAAACCCTTTGGCATTCATCTCTTTAACTGTTACAAAATCTTTGTAATTTTCTTTTGCTTTTTCTTTTACCTTTTCTACAGCCTTTTCTTCTTGAACATCTTCAGTTTTTAATTCCTTCTCTTGATGCTCTTCAGCTTCTTTTTGCTCAGTTATATTAGTACCACCATCATTAGCAGATTCTAAATCGTCACCTTCACTTTCGCTTTCCTTTGTTTGTAAAGATTCATTATAATCCCTCCAGTGCCATATGGTAACACTTTTACCAGACTCTCCCATGGCAAAATATGGCTTCCTAAGTCCCTCGGGAATCTTTACTGGAAATTGCATTGCCACAGCATCACTAAAAACTTCATCTTGTTCATTCGTTCTATCATCCCACTCTAACAAAAAGGCTATGTCTTCTTTGTTGTATAAGGATTTTATTCTTATAGAATCAATTGAAGGAAGCCATAATCTGGGGCTTGCAACGATCTGGCCGGCTAGAGGTATTTCAGTCGGATTTGCTATCTCCCAGGCAGCATCATTGGGACCTGCCGGCAAATCACCCTCAACCAATTTTGACTTAAGTACAACTTCTGTCTTCATATCATGAGAGATTGATTTTACGTAGTGCGAAAGATGCCATCGATCATCATCTGTAAGATAATCTGCATACGAGCCCATAGGTGTTTCATTAAAGCCTGTTGTTATTGTTCTATAAATATCTTTAGTCGTATTACCCCCCTTATACAGCCAGCCTTTTGATAGGTTTCTTGCTTTAAATGGAAAGTCCCACTCTCCTTTTAATGTAGTAGTAATTTGGCCATCTGCTCTACCATCTTCACCGTGACATAGGAAACATTTCGCTGCCTTAAATAACTCTTTCCCACGTTTAATAGACTCCGGACTTGAAGGTCTTTCTGCACCTATAGAAATCATCTTTTGTGTTTCTTTCTCTTTAAAACTTTTATCAAACGTCTTAATGTAATATATAACCTGCCACCTTTCTTCGTTGGTCAAGGTACTCCAAAAAGGCATAGCTGTACCTTCTATACCACTGGTAATAATCCTGAAGAGGTCTTCATCTGTAGGAAGCATTCCAAGTTCTGTAGAATGTATCTTATATTCATTTCTTTTAAAATTCCTTGGTTTTGGATCCAGACGTGGTGCTACAGGACCATTTCCATCACCTTTTATCCCATGGCAATAATAGCACCTTTTCTCAAAAATCGCTTTTCCTGCAGCAATTGCTTCATATGTTTCTGGTATCTTCGCAGGGACATCTGTTTTATAAGTCCTGAATAATTGCGTAGTCTGGGCAAACCCCACCTGTAAACATAATAAGGATATTATCCCCGCAAACAAACACATAATCGTACATTTTACAATAGTGTTACTCTTAATCCTATACATACTACTATAGTAAGTGAAAAAAGTAAGTTGACAAATCCCCCTAAATCCCCCCCTGTGGAGTAGTCTACGCCACTCCATAGGGGGGACTAAGGGGGATTTATTTAATTCGTTTAATATAATAATATCCATCTTTTTAGTGCTCTAACCTTTCTCTTTGACGCGGTACAACTCCCGCGGTCGTATAAACACCCATTATTATCTTCCAGATCTGTTCGTCTGTTAAGGTATCTTTCCATCTAGGCATAGCAGAATCCCATGGGGTAGACGCGCCAGGAAGTCCTGGCCCCCCTTCCTTAATCCTCCAAAAGACAAAATTTTCTACTACTGTTGCTATTGTTCCTGGATCGGTAAAATTTATAGGTCTTAAACGAAATGCATTAGCAAAAGGACCATTACCATCCGCCTTGGACCCATGGCAGGGACGACAATTCCGCTGAAAAAGGATCTTTCCTTCTTCTATGTATCTTCTTTTAGTCTCCTCATCAACATGTGCAAAAGGACTTTCCAACTTCTCAAATTCTTGTGATAAGGTAGGGTGTTGGATTCGTAGTTCTACTGGCGAAGTTGTCTCTGGTGCAGTTCCAGAATAAACAAACCACCCTACTAACAATGGGAAGGCAACAATTATCATCTTCTGAAGCATCCTTTTTGTCTTATCATCACAGGCAGGAAGCATAAAACTTAAAAAATTTGCCCACTTAAGATCACTCGTTGAAACATAAATAAGGGCTCCAAGCACAGCTAAAATCATATACCAGAGAATAAGTGTACTTGGTGTTGGCATAGTATGATCCTTTGCCAACAAAACCTTGAATGCATAAGGAGAAACAATTTTTATTATGAAATATACAATTATAAAGGATATGATAACCCATATCATTGAATATGAAGTTCTTTGCTTTTTCATAGATCACCTCCTTGCTGTATCGTATTGCTTTTCTTTAATAGCTACATTTATTTCAGACTCAAGAGATACGAAACAATTCCATAAAGCTCCCTCGTTGTTAACGTATCGCTAAAATTACCCGGCATCATAGAGACATTCTGCTTTTGCATCTCTACAATCTCATCAGGATAGAAACCATATTCTACAATCTCGCCTTCCACATCAACCGATAACACCACTTCCTCATCACTCTGACTCTTTAAAATTCCGTTATAGAACATACCATCGGTTGTTATTAGATACATCGTTTCAAATCCCTTAACTATTGTCTCACTCGGCTTAAGGATTGACTCTATTATGTATTTTGGTGTCTGTACTGCTCCTATACCCGTAAGTTCCGGCCCGACCCTTGAACCCTTTCCATTTACAATATGACATTTTGAACACGCAGCCTCCCGTGTCTCGTCAAAAAAGACCTTTTCACCTTTTTTTGGGTCTACCTCGATTGGAGGTACCCATGGAATTATTTTCTTTTTAGACGCTTCAGGAATCTTATCCTTAAACTGCATTATTCCCCCGATGTCTGCTTCACCTCCCAATGTTTGTAAATACGAAAGTACGGCTAAAATCTTTTCACGTCCTAGTAGGATCGGAGGTTCAAATACCTTGGGCATAATCTTATCATATCCTTCAACTAGATACACATTCGGGTCAACTATTGATTCAACTAAGTATTCCAGACCAGACGTCAGTCCTCTTTCTTTTGCCCGTTCTTCTGCCTTTACCGCAAGATTTTCCTGATTCGGTCCTCTTATCGCACTTCCAGTTGTACCAATACTATGGCATGTTCCACACTGCCCTTCACCCCAATATATCTTTTCACCAGCTTCCGGGTTAACGCCAGCAACAACCTCACCTTCCGAAGTGCCAGAAATCCTTGTTACGTAAACACAAACATAGGCAAAAAATCCCAAAACAAGAAAAGTAAATATTGTTGCATTTATGAAATTCTTACTCATTGACCATAATTTCTCCGCCACTAGCCGTAGAAGGTGCCTCTGTAATTCTACCAGCACCAGTAGGAACAAAAACATGTTTTTCTTTCTTCTCAGCAATGCCTGCAAGCCAAAAGACAAATGTTACAAGACCCAGGAAAAGTAATACAATCAAGCAGATTATCCATCCCATATACGCAATAGTTGGAGTGAATACACCTGCAGAAGTGTCTTGCATAAATCCATAAATATGCCAGTTCATCCGTAGACCTGAACGTATGAAACCCATAAGTCCCATAAGCGTCACAATCGCTATGCAAAGAAGCAACAAGGCATACTGTGCCCTGAGAGGTATTTTCCCCCAGCTAATACCACCCACTTCTTTAGCATTTTTGAAGAGGAAAACATCTATAATAGCATTTGTAATTAGACAACTTAAAACCACAGATACTTGACTAACAGAGAGATATCTCAAAACGAGGTTTGCCTTTCCCATAACAACAAATCCATAATATGCCATATATATCACAGCAATAGATGTCGTCATCCCAAATAGAAAGGCCTGTGCAAACTTACCCCTGTTTGCAAAAGTAATAAGGATAGAGACAATAATCGCGCATATTTGAATAACCAGGCAAACAATAAGTGGAGAAACGTACCTCTTTATATTATCTTCCAGTTCTAAACCTATAAGTTCTACAGCATACCATGATAGAAAAACTGTACAAAGGCCTGCTGTTATAATAAGCGCAATTCTTGCAGAGCTACCATGGCTCGAAAAGGGCATGATTTCACCTTTATTGGCCCTTCTATATAAAAGGAAGCTAAAGAATGTAGATAAGATTAAAAGGTTTACAACCGCATTTTTTGCTGCCATCACACCAAAAAATTTTGAAAATGGATGATATTCTTCGCCGATAAGCGCCCTTTCTTCTCCACTCAACGGCAGATTATGGGGGGTCAGCCAGACAGCAAAGCAGCAGAAGATTATTATATTTATGTACTTTATATATTTTGTGTATCGCTCTGCTCC
This sequence comes from Candidatus Scalindua rubra, assembly GCA_001723765.1. GTDB lineage: Bacteria > Planctomycetota > Brocadiia > Brocadiales > Scalinduaceae > Scalindua_B > Scalindua_B rubra. The sequence goes on along the minus strand of MAYW01000109.1, from coordinate 2,451 downwards.
TTTTATCCTCCCCATACCATTCCATAAATAATAATTACCGCCAATAAAAAGCATTCCAATAAGGATTGCCTGTATAATAAACATCCAGGAAAAAGCCCCTCCCATCATAATATTTCCCATAACTGGACTAGCACTATAAATTTCTCTCCCAAGCCAATATCCGACAAATGAAAGTGGTATAAAAGCCGACAACCCTATAAAATTCCCTATGTAGCCCATCCAATCGTAATGTGCCTTCTCTCCATCCGTCTTTGTTCCCATGAATTTAATCGCGGCATAAGCGCCCACTACAAAACCACCAAAAGCAACGTTTGCAATCAAACGATGAATGTTCATAGGCATCCAAAGGGGGTTGTAGAATGCATGATAGAGACTTGTCACCTTACCCGTTTCCATATCAATACCTGCAGGAATCATCATAAAGGTTGCCCACGAATTAGCCAAAAACATCAATACCATACCGAAAAGGTTTAGAAAAATACCCAGAGTTATATGAAACCATTTGCCCTTCCTTAACAGTAAATCCCATGAATAATAATAACCGTAAAGACAAAATGCCTCACCAAAGAAACAAAGTGCATAAACAAACATAAAGGAATGAAAGACATCCGTCATATACCGCAAAAAGCCAGGATAAAGACCATATAATACAAATGCCAGTAAACCACCTAATGAGGCTGTGGTAGCAAAGGCTGCTGATAGAAGCTTTGTGAATTCACGAGCTAAATTGTCATACTTGATATCATTGCTCTTTGCACCTATTATCTCAACAATTACGGCGAAGATTGGAACCCCTAACACAAAGGCAGCAAACATGAGATGTAACTCAGCAATTATCCAAACAACTATCCTGGCATCAACTCCAAAAAAGTTTCTATACTGGACAACTTCTTCCCCCACCTGTGCTATACCATAACTAGATGCAAGAGCAATAAATATAATGATTAGAAATATGGTAAATGCTATTTTTAAATGGAGTTTTTTGGACGTGAAATTTATGACAGGGTTTTTTGTGTTCATACTTTAATTAAAATAAACGAAGTAAACATGAAAACTTGTATAATGCCACAAGTTGATTAATCAGGTACTGATTGAAACCTCTCACTTCCTCCTTGTTTTTGCATCTATCGACAATAAGTTCAACATTTCTTTGCACTTTAGACAAATTTATTTTTTCTATTTATCAAATTCAATCAATTCCTTTTCAATATATGAATAAAGCTTGTCACTTTTTTTCTGAATTTCTATTGTCTTTTTCAAAGCAGTTACTACCTTACAATAATGACGAATGTTGTCAAGGGTTAGTATTTTGCCTTTCCGATCCTTCAACCATTTATCGCATACCTGATAACCACCAATTTGATAGTCCCAAACCTCTTTCTCTATCCCTTCAAAATATCTGTTTTTATTAATAAAAACTTTTTTCTCCTTCTCATTATATTTTGGTTTTTCAACTGTGTTTGTGCCATCACCTTGAAATTTTGATATTGGATTGCTTAATGCCTTTGATTTTAGTAAGTGTAGTTCAGTAAGCTCTTTTCCTAAATTGGACATCTTTTGAAAAAGTTTATAGTTCTTTGTAAACGGAATTCTGGGGAAATCTATCTTTAGAAATTCAGCATATCTTGAACGATAAAGATTTGAATAAAAAACGGCGTAAATATAGAAGAAGATTTGTTCGGGGGTGGGTATTTTCTTAAAAATCATTTTCAATTGTTCGAGTAATTTTGGAGATAGGTTTGGTTTTTTTACGTTGTAATCCGCTTCTGGTTCAAAAAGCATCATAACGCTACCTGAAGAACCTTTTTTAGGGTTGTTTCTTTTTGGATAGAGGTATAGGGGAAAGAGATAATTTATTTCCCTTGTCTTATTTGAAACAACACACGATTCAACGATGTTATTGCAAACTAAGGCATGATAAAATCCAACTTTATTTTGCTGGCGACAAGTCAACAATCCCAAATTTTCCTGCATCATATGTTGCATGACTTCTGGACGTGGCATACAATGAAAACCACGTGATTTGCCAGTATAGTAGGTATATCTTATGTCAAAGGGTCTATATAGTATTGGCACAATCCTCTTTTTATCTAAACCTATGTCTATTAAATCCTTTTGAGCAAGCTCAACCTTCCAATCCCTTACATCCTTTCCTAGATTATATGCACGCCGTGCTAGTTCTTTGTCAATTTTTGTGAAGTTTAATACTGTAGACCATACCGCATCAGGTGTCCATTTTATTGTCAAATTATCCCTTGCAGTAACTATCCCAACACTATTGACAGGAAAAATGTCTGTTATCTTCGGATTCTTCTCATAAATTTTTATGGCTATTGAGTTAACTCACCATTGTGGTATACTTCTTTTAAAACTAACCAAGTCAACAAACAGAGGAAGTTTCCACGATGGCTCAAAGAGAACCGATGTCATTATTTCAATTTCATAAAATGT
>MAYW01000108.1 GCA_001723765.1 Candidatus Scalindua rubra | reverse complement strand
GCAGTAGGAGTGCTTGCCATTCTTGGTGGATTTGTTCCTGGCAGGAATAGGGTTCCTGGAGTAGAAGTCATGTGGCGTGGTATACGCAGACTTGAAGATATAGCAATAGGAGTATTATTAATGAAGGAAGACCTTTCAGAGAAAGCTTTGAGCGCTTATTGTTTTGAATTTGGTTAGCTGTCCGGCAAAAAATTGTCCAACAGTAAGGACGTTCCCCGGGACATATTAAAAAAGCTTGAGGAGTTGATCCCTCAACGGGACAATTATTCTCACATGGAAGGCAATAGCGACGCCCACATCAAGGCGTCTCTGTTAGGTTCGTCCGTAAGAGTTATCGTCAAAGACGGTCAGCTTTTATTAGGAACCTGGCAGGCGATTTTCTTTTGTGAGTTTGACGGACCCCGGAAAAGGAAGTTTTATGTTCAGGCTTAAACATATAATTCTCCACGCCTGGCAATTTTACAAAATAAAATTGCTTAAGCTATTATGCTTCACGAAATAGCCACTTTTTATTCTTGACTTTGATGATGTGTAGATTTATTATCCCATCACATTCAATTCTGAAATCACAAAAACTTTACCACATAGTATGATGTGGATATGTGACCAGTCCGACATGTCTTTCTGGCGGGTAAACACCAAATAACAAACAAATCACAATGATATGCAATTATTCTAATTGCCTTAAACCAAAACTCGTTCCCGATAAGTTCAGGAATCTAAAACAAAATGGTTTTGGTCATTAAGATGTAGCTTAAACAAATCTATTTTTGTAAATATACATATAAATTTTTTCTAGCCAAAGGAATTTATAGTCAAAAATTCTCTTGCAACTTTTAACCTTCCCACTATAATTGGTTTTGCAATTCCCATAGATGCTTAGCACCTCAACATCTATGACAATATTTTGTCGATGTTTTATGCATATTGTTTTTGCATCGCTTAAAGGGAATTTCTAACTTTTATAAATATGTATCCTTGTTGTCCTATAAAAATATTCTTTTTTTGTATAACACTATATCTTACTTTATGTTAAAAGAGGCAATTGAATGAATAAATTTTATAAAAAAGGATTGATTAACGTTATTCTGTTAATATTTGCATGTATTACGTCAATTGTTTATGCTATGGGAAGGCATGATAAGGAAGGTAATATTGAATGGCGTGAGGGCTTAGAGCAGGCAAAAAAAGAAGCTCAAGAGTCCGATAAACTTATTTTCTTTTTCTTCCATCATCCTATGTGCAGCGGTTGTAAGAAGATTATAGCTGAAACGCTCCCTGACACGCAAGTTAAGAAGACCTTAGAGGGTGAATTTGTACCATTGACATATCTGGTTACAGAGGCAAAGAATATGGTTCAGCAGTACAAAGTAAGCTGGACTCCAACTTTCATTCTTGCAGACAAAAATGGGAACGAGCAGGATAGGTGGATTGGTTTCTTGCCTCCTGGTGATTTCCTTGCTCAGGTTGCACTTTCCGAGGGTCATGCTGCCTTCAAGAAAGAAGACTTTAATGCAGCTCAAAGATATTTCGAAAAAGTGCTTAAGGAATTTTCGGAAAGCGCATATGCTCCCGAAGCACGTTATCTACTGGGTGTTTCCCAATATAAGGTCACTCACGATTCTTCCTATCTGAAGAAGACATGGGAAGATATGAAGGCTCAATATCCAAACGATAACTGGACAAAAAAAGCCTCGGCCTGGGGAAACTAACACAAAAATCGAAAATATAAAATGTCAATATCCCACACATCATTTTACAATAGTCCTAATTTCTGCATATCTTCTCGTGGTTCATCAAAATTACAACATCCAAAAGAGACTATTGCATTGTTCCGGCCTTCGGTAATTTGATCGGCCGTAATACTTAGATCTTTCCAGGAAAAGGATTGCTCCTTGAACTGGAAATTTGTGTAATCCTCATCTTCTATAATCTCAGCCAATGTAACTTCATCCAATTTATACCTTCTACCTAAGAGAAGGGCTGTAAAGATATTAATAAAACCATGCATTCTAGTCTGTACAGATTCATTAAAATGTCTGAATGGATGATGTAAACCAGCAGTTAGCTTTAAACAGGAGGGGGTAAAACTCAGCATAAATCATTTAAGTGTGCTTCTCCGTAGGGAGGGATTCACAAAGCTATTCAGGAGGACCAACAGGGAACGATTGGAGGCATTACAACAGGACAAGCGTTATCCTGAGATATCTGATATAAAACTGTTTGCTGAGAGGAAAGAGGTATCAACCACCTTTGGTGGTGTTTTTCTTTTTCTGCCATTGATACGCCAATTAAGATTAGATGAATTGTTTAGGGCAGATGGATTTCGTAGTACAAAGGCTATTCCATCGATTTCATATCTTTTATCGTATCTGGCATTAAAGCTATTGGGAAAGGATAGGGTTTGCCATATTGATGATTTTGGATTTGATTATGGATTAGGGGTATTTGCAGGGTTAAACGCGCTGCCTAAATCAGCCAGCATAAGTGGTTACACCTATCGTCATTCTGCCAGAGTAATTCGCAAACTGTTAAATGGATTTATAAAGAGGCTCCATTTAGAAGGATACATAAAGGGGCGCAACATCAATCTTGATTTTCATGTAATACCCCACTATGGTGATAGATCGGTACTGGAGGGCCACTGGGTACCTACCCGTGGCAAGAGGATGAAGAGTGTGCTCAGTTTTTTTGCTCAGGATCTTGATACCACATTTTTGTGTTTTTCAGATGGCGAGATCAGGAAGGATGCACAGAGTGATGAGATATTAGAGTTTATAAAGTTTTATGAAAATAGCACTGGCCTGCTTCCTGAGAGGTTAGTATTTGACTCAAAGCTGACCACTTACAGGAATCTAGACAAGCTAAATCAAAGGGGTATACTATTTATAACCCTTAAAAGGAGAGGGAAGAATTTTCTAGAAGAGATTTCAAAAATAACCAAATGGAATAAGGTTACCCTTGATAATGTTAAGAGGAAATATCGCAATTTACAGTATACAGAGAAAGAGATACCACTGAAAGATTACGAAGGTAGTGTTCGGGAAATTATAGTTCAGGGAGCAGGCAGGGAACTGCCGATGTGTCTTATCAGCAATGATCTAAAAAGCAGTGTAAAGGAAATACTCACTATATATAGTCATCGATGGAGAATCGAAAACAATATTCAGGAAAACGTTGACTTCTTCAATCTCAATGCATTAGCATCCCCTGTGGTTGTAAAGGTTGACTTTGATATTGCAATGACACTTATTGCCAATACATTATATAAAATATTAGCTCAGAAGACCAAATGGTTTAAAAATGCCACTCCTAAAACAATATCGAGAAACTTTATAGATATAAAAACCACTATTAGCATTAAAGGGGACATAATAAAGGTAAAACTTGGCTTAAAAAACTATAATCCTGTAATAATGGAATGGGTTAATTCTTTGGAAGAAATCAAAATACCATGGTGGGAAAATAGAACCCTGGTGTTTGACTTCGAGTAGCTCTTAGAGGGTTTTTTATATGCATAAAAATCCCTGATTAAGTCCTTTCGTAATGAATTATCATCCATGGTTATTCACTTTTATATTTATCATTCTAAAATTGTCAACCTAACCTCTTTTTGTTTGTCTAATACACATTTGTTTATAATAAGCGCTGATCCTATTTTAACGAATGATCCAACGTCCTTAAAACGATTAACAATTAATGCACATTTCGGGAGTGGTGATAGTATGGTGGGCACTGCTCAACGGCAAGGTCTAAGTTGTTTCCTCCACTTGTTTGAAAATAAGTTCTTTAAAGTAAAATTATAAATATGTCAAATAACGAGATGTAACGCTATCCCCTCTGAATTCGCTTGTTAGGCCAAATACATCTTATAAAAATGTCCATTAAAACAAATATTTTGTATTCGTTTTGTTTCTACATTAGTCAGAGGGGGATTTGCCCTCATTCTCTTTTATAATTTGCTATTTCTTGATCTGATAACTTCTCGTTTGGAACGATCTTATAATGCTTTTCTTCTTTAATAGTTATTTCATCTTCGCTTTTCTCAAATTCAAACATGGCTATCAAATCATCTTGTATAAACTGTGCAGCAATGGGACGAGATTTTAAATTGGGAAATTTTGACTCACAGACAGCGAAATCTTGTTCTATCTGGACTATACCTAGTTGATCTTTTTCCCCCTTTGCTTGAACTGGGAGAATAAATTGTGAACCAGTTTTGTTGACACCGATATATAATTCATCTGTTTCTACTTGTCCAATGTTTGGCACGAACGTTCTCAAATGATTCTGAAGAGAATAACATGTCACGCCAGAAAAAATATCTACTAATCTGTTATATCTTAAAATTGCAAGAAGTGCCTGTTCATCGTTCAAGGCATATCTTCTTATAATCTCTGGGGTAGAATCTAAAATTTTTATCTTTGATAATCGTGGATTAGGAGTAATTCTATGTATTGGACTTCGAAAAAATACATACTTTCCTTTCCCTACTGATCTGATAACCCATTCTTCACCTTCATTCAATAAAGAACTTATTTTTAAAGGTAATTCAGTCCGATATCTATAAGAATATACAATATCTCCTAGATTTTTTGGGAAAACGATATTTAATTTTTTAGCAAGTGGCTCAAACTCAACTCTGTCAAAATAAACTTCTGTATCTCCCTCTTTGTAGTGTTTGTAAAAAACTTCTTCAATCAATTGATCATAGCGATTTCTACTTTCTTTCTTTGCACCCATTTTCTTTTCTCCATTCCATTCTAAAAGCACAACTTCTTCTCGGAGTTGTTCACCAGTTGTTGTTGATTGTCTTGTTCTAAATAAATCAATATTGATAACATCATATCCAATATTGTCTGCAATCTCTGCTAACAATTCACCAGTTCTTATTAAAACTTGTAGATATGAAGCCTGATCGCCTATTACATATGCTAATCTTGCTCCAGTTTTTAAAACAGTTTTCAAATCTTCTAAATGTCTTTTCATTCCACCAAAGTAGAGTTTTGTAACTCTATGGTAAAGTCGTTCAAAACCAGAAGTTTTATTTAAAGCAATTCTTCTTCTTTCAATTTCATCAGATATTTTTTTTATTTTTCCGTTATCACCAATAAATAAATCATCATTATCATTTACATAAACATTTCTGGTATTTGATCTTATTAATTTTTGTTTTAGTTGTCTTAACTCCATCTTATTCTTAATAAAATGTAACAAAACACTTTCTAATCGAGTAGTTCTCGTATAATCTTTTTCATTAGGGTAAGGAGGAGATGTAATAACTGCATTTACAGATAATGGTGGCAATATATTTGAAATGTTTCTTGAATCATCATAATAGCATAAAGAATTGCATGAACTTAATTCACCAAATTTCTTTAAATCATTTGCCATAATTTGTATTTTTTCAAACCAATTTTCATATACAAGTGCATCATATTTCTTTTTCCGGCTTACTCCTACTTCTGGTCCAAATTTAAGATTGCTTGCTACATAAACGCTAACGTAAGCTAGAGCGAGTAATTCAACATTTTTTATATCGGTTTCTTTATTACGAGATATCTCCTTATAAAGCACTAAACATTTATGCAAAGGTAATGGAGAGATTGAGTTTTTTAATAATATAGATTCTTGCTCTTTTGAAAAGAAGAGTAAATTCCCATTGTTGTTATTAAAATTTACACAATTTCTAAATACTTCGTTAGCATGTGAGATTAATTTTTCATGATCTACCTGCCAGTTTGTTTTTACTTTAGAAGCAAAATAAGCCATAGGATTGGCTTCGACACCATACGATTTGAGACCTAATTTCTTTGCTTCAATTAAAGTTGTTCCTGTTCCACAAAATGGATCAAGAACGACTGAATTTTCTCCCAATTCAAATTGGAGCAAATATTTTTTTACAAGATGTGGTGGAAAAGAAAGAACAAAGCGATACCAATTATGAAACACTCTATCTTCAAACTGTAATTTATTTAATCTTAAATCATTTGGATCTATTAAATTTTCTATAAATAATGAATACATTTAAATTACCTGTTAAATAATCCAAAATTCCAATTCAGTATTAAAATAAAAAATGTGACTAATTAATGTTCAATAAAATTTAGGATTTTATTTTTTGGTAAGAACTTGTTAGAGCTTAATATTCATGTTTATGCCATTGGCGATATACTTTCCAGATTGCTTCAAATTTTGAAGTAGAATCAGGATGCATTAGTCGTGCATATGAATTATTAGATGGATCACAGATATTTCTAATTTCATTTACATATATTTTTTTAAATCTATCAGGATCTGTCTTTTTGTCTAAAAACTTTCCACAAGCATCTTCATGTGTATTCAAATATCCTTCAACGGCTGAATTCCACGATTTTTTTAAAAAATCTATATGATACTTTTCTTCATTACTCAAGTTATCTATCTCCCGATCGCGTAAAACCTCTTGAATTTTGAATCCGATATCTTCCATACGTTGTCTAGCCAACATTATTTGTTCTCGTAGGCTTGTTTCTGTCTGTCCTATTGCAATGTGATTAGCTTTCTCTGCATTTTCAAGAGATTGCTGGCTTGCTAGAGAAGATTTCTTAGAAAAGAAGATAGCGATCAACATGCTTATGAAAGAAATTATTGCACTAACTATTGCAATCTTATTGTCAACTGTCATTATTTATCACCACGAAGGATATTTTCAATTTCATTTGCAAGATCAGTAAGATCATCATTACTTGCTGCCTTAAATATCATTTCCGTTTGCCTGAATGTTGGCAAATGGAGTTCTTTTTGAATCTCAGTAATTATTCTATTTTTATCAGCTTCAGAGAGAGATTCATTTGTGTCTGTATATACAAGGCGATCTATTTCACTATGGATCGCCTTTAATTCTCGAAGAGTACTGGATAGCTTCAAGTCGTATGGACTTATACTTTTAAATCTGGAAAAGCCATCTGCGATAAATGCTTCTCTAATTCTTCGAGCATATTGTTTACCTAGTTCTTGAAATGTTGCCATCGCTCCTCCTTAAATTTCATTTATGTTGCTCTAACATTTACTTTTATATTTATTCTATAAATGCCACGATGATTTCTCAATGAATAGTGTGTTTGAGGGTAAAATAGATAGAGCTACGTAAAAATCTTTATATTATAGAAAGATAAATGTTGCAAAAGATTAAGAATCTAATTTTCATTTATCCTTATACTTTGCTAATACTTCTTCTACTGACACAGTTTCCATTTTACCGGATTCATAGGCATCTATTCGGTCTTCTATTTCCTTTCGCCATAGGTCATCAATAGTTTTATCTGGTTTATCCAGACTGGAAACCAATCTATCCACAATAGTCGCTCTTTCGATTGGTAAAAGCTTCAATGCTTTCTTTAATAATCTTTCAGTATTTTCCGTCATATTAATTCCTCCATTATTTATACAACTTAAAAAACTCCGACTATTCTTATATAAAATAAAAAAAATGAAAAGTTGTCAGTTTGAATTTCTATGTTTTGATGTTAATGAATCATATTATAGAAAACAAGAGTAAATTTATGGTATTCAAAGGTTTTAGATTCCGGATCGAGTCCGGAATGACAATCTCGGACAGCCTGTTGACATTTGATTTTCTGAACTTGCATATTTCTACTTCATAAGTGAATGGATTCGTTTGACATCAGTCAAGTGTTAAGATCGCCACCAAATCCCTATAATTTTTCCCATTCTTTATTTGATATCCCTATCTTATCAACCACCGGAATACTTAAATTTTTATGAATTCGAAATAAAATCCATTCTTCTAATGTTTCTTCTAACGTTAAAAGTAACAATCGCCCTCTGTTGTGATACAGCATGTTCTAGTTGTTTATCGTCTGGCTTTGATAGTAAACCAGCTTCCTGTGAAGGTGTTACATCAAACCCATGTTTAACTAATTGAGTTGATAATCGAGGGGACAGATTCTCATTCAGATGTATTTTGGGTGGATTAGGTTTTGGCATGTGCGTAATGCTCTTGCCAGCTTTCGTAACTATTCTCTTGGCGTACTTGATCAATCTCTTTCCTGTTATCATTATAGTACGCTAATGCGCTAAATACCTGAGAAGAAGTTAGGTTGTCCCAATCTGCTACAATTTCATCAACAGACATGCCGATTTTATAATAATAATCAACCACGTGCCATACCGCGATTCGCGTTCCTTCGATTATCGCCTCTCCACAACAGATACTTTCTATTTTTATGATATGTGGGTAAGAAGTACGGCATATGGTTTTGCCATTTTTACTCATAGACGATCACCTCTGTCTTTATAATGCCGAGTTGAGGGGAAGGTTCTGTCTATAATAATGTGCTTTTTCATTATTATAGATAGGTTCTTCCCCTCAAACGACTTGTTAGGCGGAGCGAAGCGGAGACTAACAAGTCTTTTGAGCTTGCTCAACTCGGCATTAGGCGAGACCGCTTTTTGTCTCGCCTAACTAACGATTTACAATTCTCTTATTCTTTTAACACTATGTACTAATAATGTCAAGTAAAACCCTGCCTTTGGTTGGAAGCCGTACCTGCGAAAGACAGGCGCATTCGGGAAAACTGAACGTTCGATTTGATAAGAAGGGAGTGGAGATAGGACTTGGTTGCCACAACGCCAGTTTTCTACTCTATTTTGGATTTATCCATTCCTACTTCATCATCGAATGGATACGTTTGACATCAGTCAAAGCCTTGTCTGTGGGAACGAGTGGGATTATTTCTATATCGGTAAAGAATGGAAATAGTGGCAGGTTTGTCACGATCTGGTCAAGTTCCTCATTTGAATCAGCTTCAATAATGGCCGAAGCCCCTCTCCTACCAGCTAATTTTCCACCTGCAAGTATTTTGCCCCTTTTTTGCATCCTTATAAAGTATTCCCACTCCTTGACAACAAACCCTAAAAAATCTTTAACTGGTATATCAGGTAATTTCTTTATTTCAACTTTTAACAAAAAGATCATCTTAAATAAGCTCCTTTCCGTCTTATTAACCGATGAGCGCAGAGATAAAAAAACAGACTTTGTTTTTAGGTTTCTTGTTACGGGTTTGATAAACGAAGGAGGAAGGATGACCGCCGCTTCGTGGCTAGGACGATGGACGATTGTTTCTTCTTTCGTCCCTGGCCCAGACCGCAGGGCGGAACGCACCAGGGCAGGCTATCTTCCCTCGTCATTCGTAACGTTTAACTGTCTGCGAAAATCGGCGTCCTATATAAATTATAATGCCAATCCTCCATCGACGGTTAAGACATGACCTGTAATATATTTTGCATCGTCTGAAAGTAAAAACATTGCTATCTTCGCTACCTCCTCAGGTTTGCCGAACCTCTTTAAAGAAGTCATATCTGTCATTTTTTTCTTATATTCTTCGGGGAGTGAAGAGGTCATATCTGTTTCTATAAATCCACACGCAATTGCATTGACATTAACGTTTGCCTTGCCAACTTCTTTTGCCAGGGCCTTTGTAAAGCCGATCATTCCTGCTTTGGAAGCTGAGTAATTGACCTGTCCTGCCACACCAGCAATACCGCTAACTGAAGTTATATTGAGTATGCTTCCTCTTTTCTGTTTGACCATGGTCATTATTACGGCCTTAGAAAAGTTATATACACTTTTTAGGTTTGTATTGATCACATCATTCCAATCGTTTTCTCCCATTAAGGCAAGAAGTTTATCCTTCGTAATTCCCGCATTGTTAACCAGAATATCTATCTGTCCAAAATTATCCTTAACCTCTTTTACCATGTTCTTGGCACTCTCAAAATCTGATACATCTGCCTTTTTTGCTAAGGCCTTAACTCCAAGTAACTCTATCTCCTTTACCAACGCATTTGCCAGCTCATCACTCCTGGCATAATTAAAGGCAACATTGCATCCATTTTTTGCCAGCTCAAGCACAATTGCTTTACCTATGCCTCTGGTACCACCTGTTACTATTGCTGTCTTGTCTTTCATTTCCTTACCTCCGAGGGATATTTGTTGATAAAAAAATCCAAATCCCCCCATTCCCCCCTTTAGGAAAGGGGGGTTAGGGGGGAATTAACAAGTTTTAACCGCATCATTTCAGCAAAGAGTTCTACTTCGTACTCAATCCCTTTTTTTGTGTCATGTTCTATCGCAAAGTTTATACATTTCTTCATTGTTTGTATTGCTTTATCATCGTTTTCCGCCAGGACACCAGCATAATCTATCGACTCTTTAAGAACTTCTTTAACTGGCGCAAGTTTGTTAACTAACCCCCATTGTAAAGCAGTCCCGGCACGAATCATCTTTCCCGAATATAGCATCTCTTTAGCCCTGGCAGCGCCTATTACCTTTGGCAACCTTATCGTTCCACCAAGACCCGGAATTATACTCAGCTCCGGTTTTGCCTCTGGCAAACTGAAAAATGTTATTTCAGAAGCTATACGGATATCACATAATAATGCAAGCTCAAGTCCTGCGCCTATTGTAACACCATTGAGAGAGGCAATAATTGGCTTCTTGCAATTTTCAATCTCTATATACATCTCGTGTGCCCTTATGAACCTGTCGTAATTTTTTTCTGCTACTAACCCTGAGATCCATGAGCCAAATAATTCGTCTCTATCTGCACCATCGCAGAAAACGCCCCTGATGCTGCTTGTTATTATTATGGCCGTTATTCTTTCATCTTTTTCATAAGAATCTATCTTGTCATATATTGCATCCAGCAACCAGGATCCAATGGAGTTCCTTGGACGTTTCTTCATCTTAATAATACCAGCGTATCGATTTTCTTGTAGCTTTACTTCTTCACATTCTAAGTGCTGGTATCCAGAGTTGTCTCCTCTATTCATCCGTATGTCTTTCATAATTTTAAATCCTTATTATTCACCGCAAAGTCGCAAAGGACGCAGAGAAAATATTTTTTATTCATTATTGCCTATTTATGTATAGGAAATTCAAAGTTAAGATTCTTCGGTCGTTCCTCCCTCAGAATGACATGCTGAAATATCATTCTGAATGAAGCGAAGCCCTTCGCCTGTCATTCTGAGTGAAACGAAGAATCTATTATTTTGTGCTCAGCGTAAAATATGTGAATACTCTAAAAACAGCACTCAGGATAAACTCCGTGAAGAATCTCTTGTTTCCAAGCCAATAGATGTTTTCCAAAGCCACACCGGCTACCATAAAGAGATTCTTCGGCAAAGCTGAGCTTAGCTCATGTAATTCCTTCTTTTAAAATTGGGACATTGAAATTAATCAAAATTCCTAATTTTAAATCTGCAAGAAAGTAGGTTGTGTGAAGCAAAGCGCACCCAACAAAACAATAATGATGGGTTCACTTCGTTTAACCCATCCTACTCCCTCTTTTATCACTTTAGTTTTCCTCTGCGAGCTTTGCGGTAAACTTTTTACCCTAAATCTTCAATCCTGTTTCAAATCCTTCGTGTATTGCCTCGAGTGCAGTTCTAACTTCTACACAATCACCTATTTTATAAAAACCATTTATCTTGCCGTTTAATTTTTTAGCAAAATCTTGATTGGGTTTATATCCAGCAGCAATGATAACTGTATCTGCATAAAGTGTATTATTTTTATTATCCTTTACAAAGGTTATGCGGATTTTATCTTTTTCTTTTTTTGAATTAGATGAAAAACCTGGTTTGTTAATGTGTCTAATTTCTTTAATGTTTACGCCTGTTATACTATTAATACCGGCATCCTTTATCTGCTTTAAAATAACCCACCTGGTTGAGATGCCAAATCTTCCTCCTATTTTATTTTTCATTTCTAAGATAGTAATATTTCGTTTTCCCCTTGACGTAAGTTCTACAGCTTCATCCCCATTTATGACGTTGTTTTTTAAAAGGAAACAAGCAACATCTGGTTTCATTGCCCCCATTTTTGCAGTGTGAAGGGCAATCTCACAACCCACAGTACCTCCACCTATGACTACTACATCTTTACCGACTTTTACTTTGTTATCAAATACGTCTTCAGCCATAACTACGTTCTTTTCTTTAACACCCGGAATTTTAGGAATAATTGGACTTCCCCCTACAGCAGCAATTACAACGTCTGGCTTTAATTCTTTTATTGTTGCTATATCTGCTTTTTTGTGTAATTGTATTTTTACATTCAACTTCTTTATTTGATTTTCTAAGAATTTAATAACATTTTCTATTTCTTCTCTTCCTGGAGGGATGTACGCATATCTCAATTGTCCACCCAGTACATCAGTCTTTTCAAATAAATACACTTTATGTCCTCTTAAAGCTGCAACTCTTGCTGCCTCTAAACCTGCCGGTCCACCACCAATAACCATTACTTTCTTCTTCTTTTTAGCCGGCTTAATCTTAAATTCGCCTTCTCTACCTGCCCTAACATTATACAGACAACTAATAGATTTGAAGTTTAACAAAGAATCAAAACATCCTTGATTACAGGCAATACATCTCCTGATATCATCAAATTGCTTTTTCTTATACTTATTTGGCAGCTCGGGGTCTGCTATTAAGGGTCTCCCTATCGATATCATGTCTGACTGGCCATTATCTAAAATTTCTTCAGCTAATGCTAAATCATTTATTCTTACAGACCCAATTACGGGTACATTTACATTGTCTCTAATTTTCTCAGATAGGAAGATATAAGACATCCTTGGGATTGCCATAAGCATTATGGGTGTGCGGCTCTCATGCCAGCCAGGGGAAACATTAAATGCATCTACACCCGCCTTTTCCAGTTCCTTAGCTATCTTAATACTTTCGTCGATCTTGAGGCCTTTATCTACAAAATCATCACCTGATATACGGAAGATTATTGGATATTTCTTTCCTACTTTTTCTTTTGTTGCAATTACAATTTCCTTTGCAAAATTTATCCTGTTTTTAAGGCTGCCACCATATCTGTCTTTTCTCTTGTTCGTTGCTCTAGTAAGAAATTGATTGATCAGATAACCCATACCGCCGTGTATCTCTACAGCATCAAAGCCTGCCTTTTTTGCCCTTAATGTGGCATTTACAAAACCTTCTATTACTTTCTTTATCTCAGGTATAGTCAATGCGTGTGGTACCTGCTTTATGTTAACGTGCGCTATACTTGATGCTGATACTGGTTGTCTTTTTGTAAAAAATGAGGATGCGCTTCTTCCCCCATGAAGTAATTGTGCAGCTACCTTAACATCATATTTATGGATTGTATCGGTTAATTTTTTTAATCCTGGTATAAATTCGTTTTTGTCCAAACCAATTATGCTCTTCCATACCTTGCCAGTCATTTCTGGATAGCATCCACCCACAACAATTAATCCCACACCACCGCGAGCCCTTTCTATATAGAAATCGATAAAGCGTTCATTTATAAAACCATCTGATGTAAATCCAAGGTCCATCGCAGACATGGCAAGTCGATTCTTGATTTTTAGATTACCGATTTTTACTGGTTCGAATAATTTACTCATATTTTTTGACAGCTAAATTGAGCGATTTGTGTAGCCGCAACCTTAACCCTGTTAAATAAATTTTATTCGTTGCGCTCACAACAGTTGGTTATTGTCTTTGCATATAACACTTTATTACTTGTATTGTAAAATATTTAACAGGGTGAAGGTTGCGTAACTTACGTGAAATTTCTTATACCCATCAGATGATGAGAAACGCAGGCTAAAGCCTGCGGCTACAGTAATATGAAATATAAAATCGCTCAATTTAGGTAGCAGCCATTATGTTGCGCTAATAATACCCCGAAACCATGAAAATGTGTCAATGTCTATAGATTTCCGATCAAGTCGGAAATGACAATATTGGCTCTGGATAGCCTACATTTCGTTTTTGCAATTCCCACTCTCTCTGTCATTCCTGCGAAGGCAGGAATCTATTCATTTAGCCCATTCCCTCCCCCTCCATGCTTTTTGGCGGGCGTAAGCGGGAATCTATTTTACTAAATTTTCTCAACAATCAAGCAAGAGTTATTCCCTGAATAATCAAACGAGTTTATGAGTACTGAGCTTATGTCTTTTTCTAGTTTTTCATTGATTATGTTTAAGTTGCATTCAGGGGTCTTCTCTATATTAATAGTTGGAGGTATTAGATCATTATCTACGGAAAGTACAGAAGCTACTGTTTGCATAGCTCCCGACGCTCCATAACATTCTCCTAAAATAGATTTGATAGCACAAACGGGTATTTCTTCACTCCTTTCTCCAAACAATTCTTTAATAGCTTTTGCCTCAAACAGGTCTTGTAACTTGCTCGAATTCCCATTTGCATTGATTAAGTCTATGTCATCCGGGGATAACTTAGCATCATCGATGCACATTTGCATCGCACTCTTAGCTTTATTAATTCTTTTATCAATATCATTTTTTTTGTTACCAGCAAATAAACTTCCATAACCAGAAATTTCACCATAAATCTTTGCTTCACGACTTAAAGCATAATCAAGGTCTTCCAATATAAATACATAACTACCCTCACCCATAATAAACCCGTTTCTTCCTTTATCGAATGGCATACTAATCTCACTTCCTGTATCATCGGCTCTTGCCAGTAACTTTCTCATATAAAAAATAATGTACAAGTCCAGTGAGATTTGCTCAACTCCACCCGCTATGATTACGTTTGCTTTTCCATTTTGGATAAGTTTAAGGGCATTGCCAATAGCATCAGTACTTGAAGTAAAACCTGAAGAGATTGTCCTGGCAAAATTTTTTATCTTGAAGACAACGGAGGAATAGTTTATGGATGAATTCAGGGCAACATCATAGCTCTGCATTGGTGAGAGTTCTGATGGATTCTCCCTGGCAATATCGTGAAAGTAATCGGTGGTTTGGGAAAAATTGCCCAGGGAAGAACCTATGAGGATTCCAGTCTGGTTTGACAGATCTTCATCTATATTCAAATTCGCATCATCAAGCGCTAATTTTATACTGGAAGCGAGAAATTTCGTTCCCTTGTTAAGATATCTTAAACCTTTACGTCCTAAAAATTCTTCCGGGTTTAAGCCTTTTACTTCTGCTCCGTTTTTACATTCGTATTTTGATAAATCCAGGCATTCCATTGGCGCTATACCGGAATTGCCTGAAACAAGATTATTCCAGAAATCCTGGTGTCCAATACCTAATGGAGATACAACTCCGATACCAGTGACTACCGCTTTTTTCATTTTACTATACTTTTACCTTTT
This sequence comes from Candidatus Scalindua rubra, assembly GCA_001723765.1. Taxonomy (GTDB): domain Bacteria; phylum Planctomycetota; class Brocadiia; order Brocadiales; family Scalinduaceae; genus Scalindua_B; species Scalindua_B rubra. The sequence goes on along the minus strand of MAYW01000108.1, from coordinate 744 downwards.
AAAATAACTCTTTTCAACAGAAAATAAAAAATTTAAAAAATGACACGGTTTATCAAACTCATGACAAAAACTAGTAGTCGCAGGCTTTAGCCTGCGTTTGTTCAAACAATTGCACTTAAGACATCCTCTAAATTACATCCAATTGAGCCATTGAAATTGTATTCCTGCCAATGAGAAACAAGACCTTTCCTTACAGGGTTATCCAGTATATATCTGACTTGTGTAAACAAATCTTCATTCTTTTTATTATATAGTTAAAGCAATGGATATCTCTCCTATATAAAACTCCCTTGGCAATCTGTGCTGTTTTTCTCTTATTTTTACTGTTGATCTTTTGTTCACGAGCGTTTCTTCGCAGGCTAAAGCCTGCGGCTACTAAAGTACTATGCTACAATCTACTAAAGATATTAGTAACATTGTTTCCTCCAAAGGCGAAGGAATTATTTAACACGCAGTTTCGATAGAGTTCTTTTTTGTATTTTCTCTGGTAAAGCAACATTGTTTGACATAGACATAACAAACCTCCTTTTTGGTTAGATAGCTGGAATTTTACGAGTTAGGCGCATCCTGCGCAACTCTTTCAAAATGGCTACAACGACGTCCGTGTCGTTGCTTTACGCCCTTTTGGGTATGTGCTGCGCACAAAAAAAACATGTTGTAGAAATTGCTATACATGAACATAGCTTAGTAAATTGATTAAGTGCAAATTCTGAAAAGAAACTAATTTACTTAAAAAGCGTTCTC
>MAYW01000107.1 GCA_001723765.1 Candidatus Scalindua rubra | reverse complement strand
TGCTCCTATCCAACCATACCTCAAACTCTTAACCAAATATTTTATCTGCTGTCCAAACAACTTAGAAGAATGTAGATAATGACGTGTTTCTATCATCTCCTTCCAGTCTGCATAATTAGGATCTTCTTCTCCTGATAATAATATTAATTCAATTTCTCCTAAATCTTCTAATCTTTGAACTTTGAGACCATTTGGCGTTTTATGTTCTACGCTATCTTCTACAATTATTGGCATCATTTAAATATTATGCCAATGAAAAATCATTTTGTCCAGCAAAAAATTGTCCAACAGTAAGCTCCCCCCAGGGGAGAGGGGAGGGTGAGGGGAAACAATTGTATCCTATTGTATTACCCGCCAGAACGATACTGTCGGGCTGGTAAGTAATTAAAATGGAATTTCCTATACATTTAAATTAATTTCCATTAGCGACATCTTAAAATCCCCCCTCTTTCCCCCTTTTCTAAAGGGGGATATGGGGGATTTGATAACTCATCACTTCTCCCCGATTACTCGAGGACAAGTCTTTGTGTCCTTTGTGTCTTTGTGGTTTTTCATGTTCTTTTCACTATATCCCTTACCCACTCCATACCTTCTTTGACTTTACCTGGTATTTTGTCGTAATAAGTATGGTTATATTCAAATACTATATTACAGTCTTTATTACAAGATAAAATTATTTCGAGTGTTTTCTTTATGTCTATCCATCCATCATTTGTCTTCTGTAAGGGATGAACGGGTATGTGATTATATTTCTTACAATGGTCTAACCCTTTTGTGTTCCATACATGTATTGATTTAGTATATGGCGCCATAATTTCTACATCTCTAAAAAAGTTGCGATTTCGTGTTTCTGATATAAGAAACGTATGACCTATATCAATACAGATGCCTAACAAAGGATGATTTTTAACAAATTCTACAAACTGGGTTGGTTCATGAAAAAACCCGGAATATCCCCCAAATTCAACATTAACAGGTAAATTGTATTTATCTGCTAACTTGCAAAATCTTAATTCTGTATCACTTGCAAGATTCATTATTTTTTTCTTGTTTTTCGAATCCTCCATCCAGTTTAAGTGTGTCACTACAAAATCAGCCTTCCATCCTTTTGCATAATGCATAGTGCTATTAATTAGTTTAAAGGAAAGATCTCTTTTACTGGGGTCATCATTAAGAAAAAAGGCAGTTACTCCAATATATGGAAAATATGATGGTCTGAAAAACGGCACATGAAAACTAAAAGGCAGCTTTTTTCTCTTTACGAATGACTTTAGTTTTCCTAATCCATCTTTTTGAAAATCAAAAACCTCGTATCTATCTAATCCTGTATGCAAATAGCCTGCAGGTCTTGCTCTTTCCATATTACAATCATAGAGCGGCATAGTCGCTACCAAGTTTGAAGTGACTAAAGTGAGCTAAAGTGCCTAAAGTTAATGTAATATGAGAATTCTTTGTTATCCATAACTTTAGCTCACTTTAAACTTTAGGCACTTTTAACTTTGAACAGTATACATGATTTATTGCTACATGTTATGTGTTTTCTTTATTCTCCTGTAGTTTCTTGAATAGATTTAAGTATTTTTGATAATTCGTTGGGAGAATATATCGGTAAAATAGACTGCCTAAAGTCCTTTATATTCCTACTAACAATAGCATCTACACCAATGTGAATAGCAGCTTCGTGTATTACAGCATCTTCAAAATCGGAAAAATTTAATTCTGTTGCTTTCTCCAAAACTGCTCTATTAACAGGGGCAATTTCAAAGAGTGTAAACAATTTGTTAACTTCAATTTTGGCTTGTTGAGTACCGACTACTTTTGTGGCAAGATAATATATTGTAGTTACGGTGGTTGCACTGATGAATCCAACTATGTCTCCCGACTCAACTTTAGAGAATAATTGAGCAGAAACAGTAGAAAAAGGTTTACGATCCAACATTAAATCAAGTACTACGTTTGTGTCAAAAAGAATTTTCAAAGGTATTTTTTCTCTAAATATCGTTTATAGTCCTTTTTATCTATTTTGCTTCCTTTGAACGACCCTTTAAGTGATTGGACTATTGGTGTGATTTCAGAATTAGATCGTGAATACTTTCCCGAAAGTATTGAAAAATAGTCGGATACTATCTGTGAAACAGATTTTCCGCTTTTTTCCGAGAAAAACTTCGCCTTTTTTATAAGACTTTCATCTATTCTTAACGTTAATTTTTTTTGCATTTTTTATCCATTAACAAACATTGTGCCGTATACTTATTTCAAAGTATACGTCAAAATAAGTTTGCTGTCAAATCCATTTATCAGTAAATATAAATAACTATTCATTGGAGATAGCTTTATTACACTGGTTATACTTGATCCTTAAGGAATTGTCTTTTTGCATTCTTTCTTTTAATTTCTTTCGAATCTGACTCATCCCTCCAACTGTCAAACCTCCCAGTTCCTGACCAATTTCCTTTAAACTTTTATGGAACAACCGATACTTGCAACATAAATCTATATACACCATCCTTGCTTCTCTAAATGCTGACCGACGTTTTAACAATTCCACTTTCTCAACTTTGAAAACCTTGCAAACTGTGTCTATTATAAATTCCTGCGGAATCTCCTTAACAAGTTCTCTCGATTTTGACTGCTCTGTTTTGTCAGGTTTGACATTCTTTAACACTCTTTCATAGAGCCAATCCACAAATCCTGATTCACCAAGCACGACTTGCCCTTTAATGCCTTCAAATGGCAATCCGACATCTTTTAACAACCCTTCTTCCACAAACTCCCTGTAGCTTTTCCTCCCATACTTATTATCCTCTCCTGTATATTCCAGAACATCACGGTAACACATAAAATCATTCCTGTATCTTAATAACCCGTATCCCAAATTACTACTCCATTGATAATTCCGTAAATACTCTATCTGCCCTGAAATCGGTAATTTCTTTATCTTTTTAATCTTAACAGGGTTTAAGTGAACATAACGTGAAAGAGCTAAAAGATAAGAATCCTTTTCAACAAGGATTGCCTTATATCGGCCCTGATATAGATGCCCGGAGCGTTTATGTCTTCTGTTATAATAAACTGTGTAGGCAGTATTAAATCTTTGCGCAAAGCGGTTAAGGTTTCCTGATGGTGTGTGAAGGATAAGATGGAAATGGTTTTCCATAAGAACATACCCATGTAATCGTACCATATACTTTTCTAAACTATCTTTTAATATGCTGAGAAATTCTTTACGATCGGTATCATCTTTAAATATACGATTCCTTTCGTTACCGCGAGAGGTGAAATGGTACCATGCGCCTGGGTATTCTATTCGTAATGGTCGCGCCATGGCGATAAACTAACAAATCAGACTGATGATGTCAATAGATAAGGTTTGACCCCAATTACCAAAAGTAAGATATAATTTACGCCATGAAAAAATTTGGCAGATTTATGAAAGAGAAGAGAGAGTTGAGAGACTTGTCTCTACGGGAAGCTTCCAAACTCTCAGGTGTATCACACACTCATATAAGAGACATAGAAGATGGCAGGAGTATTCCCTCTTTTGAAATGGTTATGAAGTTTCTCAAGGCATACACCGTTGATATGGAAGATTTCCTGAGAGAGACAGGATATTTACCTACTCATGTGGAACCGGAACATATGGAAGATGTAAAAAGTGTACCCGTAATCTCATGGACTCAGGCTGGTAATTGGCAGGAGATATGTGACACTTTTCAGGGAGATGACTATGAGGAATACGTTAAAACTGATACAAAGGGAGTTTTTGCACTCAGGGTAAGGGGTGACAGTATGGAACCTGAATTCCACGACGGAGATTTCATAGTTATTAACCCTTACCTGAAACAAGAACATAATGATTATGTAGTTGTTTGTAATGAGGAGGGAGAAGCGACTTTCAAGCAACTCAAGAAGTATGGTAAAGTACGAATATTACACCCTCTAAACCCTAAATATGATGATATTGAACTTAACAGAGAAATTGAATATAGGATAATTGGTGTAGTATTAGAGAAAAAGAAAAGATATAGGTGACAATTAACATGTCCTGGATAAGGCAATATCGTACCAATGGATTCGATGCCATGTGCGTAAGCTTCGTAATACCATAGGCAACCAGCCTGCTGTTTTTTATATTATCATTCCACAAAAACTCTAAACAATCGGCAAAGGTGTAGTCTTTGAATTTGTCATCTCTGAACTTGTTTCAGGGTCTGCAATCATAAGTGCTTACAAATGTCTAGATTCCGGATCAATGTCCGGAATGACAGTTCTCGGAGAGCCTCCAAGAGAACGGGAATAATATCTAAAATATCCTTATCCTGTTATCCTGTCAAATCTTCTCCTACTGTAAATCACTACTTAAAGTCACATATTTTCTATAATCTTTTCTCCGAATTCTGAAGTAGACAGCCTTGTTGCCCCTTCCATTTGTCTTTCAAGGTCGTAAGTGACGGTTTTTTGTGCTATGGTCCTGGCTATTCCTTTCAGAATCAGGTCTTCGGCTTCCTTGAAGCCGATTGTGTTTAGCATCATGCCTCCAGTCAGTATTAATGAGCCTGGATTCACCTTATTTTGATTTGCATACTTTGGTGCGGTGCCGTGTGAAGCTTCAAAAATGAATATGTCATCAGATATATTTGAAGAAGGTGCAAGGCCAAGCCCCCCTACCTGAGCTACACATGCATCCGAAAGATAATCCCCATTAAGATTGGGCATTGCCAGGATGTCGTATTCTTCCGGTCTTGTTAGCACTAATTGAAACATGGCATCTGCTATTCTGTCTTTTATAACAATTTTATCATCTGGTTGAGTTCCAGAATATTTTTCAAAAAGTTCCTCTTCTGTTATTGTATAATCACCATATTCTTCCCTGGCAACCTCGTATCCCCAATTTCTGAAAGCACCCTCCGTAAACTTCATTATGTTGCCTTTATGAACGAGTGTCACACTCTTTCTATTTTGAGAAATGGCATAATCGAGAGCCTTTCTTACCAGCCTCTTAGTTCCTTCAATTGAGATATTCTTAATTCCAATTCCTGAATCATTTCTTATCTTAGTACCCATATTTGAATTGAGATAATCTATTACTTGCTTTACTTCTTTGCTTCCCTGTTTCCATTCAATTCCAGAATACACATCCTCAGTATTTTCTCTGAAAATGACCATATCTACTCTTTCCGGGTGTCTGACAGGGCTCGGTGCTCCCTGGAAATAGCGGATTGGTCTTACACATGCATAAAGGTCTAAAACTATTCTCAAGGTTACGTTAAGTGATCTGTGACCCTTTCCAACAGGAGTGGCTAAAGGCCCTTTTAAGGCGACATGATAATGTCTGATTGCCTCAAAAGTATCTTCAGGTATAAGTTCGTTAAATTTTTCCTGCGCCAGCCCTCCTGCATAAATCTCATACCATGCAATCTTTTTTTTACCTGAATACGCCTTTTCCACAGCACCGTCAATTACCATCCTGGTCACTTTCATTATGTCGGGACCTATTCCATCACCCATGATAAAGGGTATAATTGGATTATGTGGCACTATAAGTTTTTTGTCTTTAACGGTTATCTCTTCACCTTCTTTTGGTGGCGAGAACTTCTTAAATTTTATCATCATTCACCCTTTCTATTTGAACCAAATTAGTGTTGTAAGTGGATCCTCCACCCATATCTGCCAATCTATCCGATGTTGTCTGATTGCTATTACATCCACCAGGACTCAAACTATTCCACCAAATACCCTTATTGACCGCTACACCTTCTTTAACGTCATCCCCAACAGATGCCCAGAGGGAAACCTCACCACGTCCATTAAACACCCTGACCATATCACCCGTTTTTATCTTACGTTTCCTGGCATCATTAACGTTCATTTCTATCGTAGGCCTTTTTTCTTCGTTTCTTGAATTACGAATATTAGCAAAATTGGAATTCAGAAATGATTTTGCTGAGGGAGTAAGCAGATAAATTGGATATCTTTTATACAGGTCTGGTGAAGTTAAAGGTCCTTCTTCAATAGATATGTAAGCAGGCAGAGGGTCATAACCATCTAACTTCATCTTTTTAGAATAAAATTCTATCTTTCCGGAAGGAGTAGGAAAGTTAAGGTCTTGATACGGCATATGAAATTCACCAGGCATGTTCAAACGAATTGCCCCCTCTCCACGCAAACGTTCTAACGTAATCCCTCTTAAATACTGGCTATTGATTTTTAATGCCTCGTTGACTATGTCAATGGCAGTTTCATCAAAACATTTATCTTTAAATCCCATTGCCTTTGCTAATGTATTAAAGACGTTAATATTAGACTTGCTCTCACCTAAGGGTTCAATCACAGGTTCGTTCAATTGAAGTGATAAATGGAAATATGAGTGGTGAAGATCAGTCTGTTCAAATTGGGTTGTAGCAGGCAAGACAATATCTGCATAACGAACAGTATCAGTAAGTACTTGCTCATGTACTACAGTGAATAAATCTTCACGACATAATCCATTGATTACCTTTCGTTGATTAAAAAGTACTGCAGCAGGGTTTGAATTATAAATGTATAGACCATAAATGCATGGCCTTGCATTTAGGAGTGTTTCCCCCAGTTGATTCATATTAATTGTTCGTGGAGAGTTTGGACAGAGGTCATTCCCCTCGAGTTTGTCCCACTTAATCGGGAATGCCTCACTATTAGGATAAAACATCCCACCTCCGGGATGCTTCCACGCCCCTACCAATCCAGGAAGACATGAGATTGTACGTATCATCATTCCTCCATTAGTATGATGTTGCATCCCGGAACCTGCATAAATGAAAGATGGTTTATTGCCTGCATAAATAGCTGCAAATTTTTTGATGGTTTTTTTATCTACACCTGTTATATCTTCTACCTTGTCCGGTGGATACTCCTGTACTCGTTTTGATAGCGCTTCAAATCCCTCCGTATGATTCCCAACAAAGTCCTTATCATATAAAGAGTTATTGATAATTACGTTCATTATGCCTAATGCAAGTGCTCCGTCACTTCCTGGAGTAGGTTGAATAAAAAGATCTGCCATTTCAACAGACTTGACTTTATAAGGGTTTACAACGACATATGAAGCACCATTCTTCTTTGCCTCTTTTATTAAGGGTATCTGATGGATGTTAGTGTAATATGGATTTGTTCCCCATGATATTATTAGTTTTGATTGTGGTATGGCTAACGGGTCAGAACCAAAGGCAGCCCCAAGCGTATATTTGTAACCGACTCTACCTCCTTTAGAGCATATGGTTCGTTCAAGACGAGATGAGCCGAGGCGATTAAATAAGCGCTTGCCCGCTACGTTTCCATTAATTAGCCCCAATGTTCCCGAGCCATTAAATGGTAAGATAGATTCACTGCTATACTTAGAAGTAATGTCCTTAAATCTTGATGCTATAGTATCTATTGCCTCATCCCATGTTATTCTCGTAAATTTACCTTCTCCTTTTTCGTCGACTCTTTTAAGAGGATACAAGATTCTATCAGATCTATAGACCCTTTCCGGGTAGTTCATTACCTTTTGACACAAAAAACCTCTGGTAACAAAATGATCCGGGTCTCCTTTTACCTTAACCAATTTCCCATCTTCTACGTGTGAAATTATTCCGCACGTATCAGGACAGTCATGAGGGCATACGCTTTTGAATTTTCTATTCATCTTTAAATTTTGTTTTGCGCAGCAAAACACCATAAAATTAGCTCCCATTGGTCGCTAATTTAATATTATAAAAGTTTTTAGCTTACATGCAAATGATTTGACAATATATGACTAAAAAGAAATTTTGTAATTTCCACATTGACAAGTGAGTAGGTAAGAGCTATATTTGTTTTGTTCAGTAAACCCTCATTTTTCAGGAGAAGAAAATTATGAGTTCGTCAGTTCTGTCTGAGATTGAAAATAAGATCAATCAGTTATCTCGCGAAGAACAATTATGTTTGATTGAGCAACTTGCTCATAGTTTACGTGAAAGCACATTAAAAGATCAAAGCATTTTAGAGAACCAACTTGTTGCTATGGCGTCTGATCCAGAAATTCAAAGCGAATTGAAAAAGATTGATGAGGAATTTGCTTTAACAGAATCGGACGGGTTAGAGAAGGTGTAATGGCCATTCATCGTGGGGAGATTTATTTTGTGAATTTGAATCCTGTCAAAGGAAGAGAACAAGCAGGTAATCGTCCGGTATTAGTTTTTTCTATAGATGCTATCAATAAGCTGCCGCTTATAGTAACAGTTGTTGTTGGTACAAAGGGTGAAAATATTTCTCGTGATTATCCTACCAATGTCCGTGTGTCATCAGCAGAGAGCGGACTGCCAATAGAGACAGTTTTCTTATGTTTTCAGATTCGATCATTAGACCCTAAGAGATTTCCAGAAAAACCTGCGGGCAAAGTTTCGGATGAAGTAATGGAAAAGATTGCAAATGTTGTTCGGTATTGTCTCGGATTATGATTTGCCCGAAGAACATCAGCTAACAGCGTGTTTGCCGTTCGGGCAGAAGCCAAATGCGGTTTGGCCGCACTTTGGAAACTCCGTAGACGTTATCTGAAACGGGTATAAATTAGCGACCAACGTGAGCCAATTTACTAATAAGTGATTTTACCAATATTACCAACGTAAAACCAAATGAACCTATTCCAATTGTCCATAGAAACCATACTAGCTGTCCAGATAAAATACAAATAAATATTATTATTGAGAATGAATCGGTATTATTAAACTTATCAATAAAGGCGCTTAGTTTATTACCTTTTTCTATTGAAGCATCTGTAGATTCTTTATTTGTATAATCTATACTTTCTTCTTTTTTAAATGTCTCATATGAGCCAGCCATTGTAGAAACAAATATTCCAATGGATGATATAATACCTAATATTAAAACTAATGATTGGTTAGATTCAGCATATAAGCTCCCTGTCATCCCCAGGATAATAAACGTCCTTATTATCGAATCACAAAATGCGTCAAACCAGCCTCCTATTTTTGATTCCATAAACTTGAGTCTGGCAATTTCTCCATCACACTGATCAAAGATAAATGATAATTGGAAAACCAAACCTCCTGCAAGGTAATTCCAGTAACCGCCCTGCCAGAAAAACCATGCTGAAACAATACCTATCATCAGACTTAGAAAAGTTGTCTGATTAGGCGTAATAGGTGTCTTTACTAATTGTTCTGTTATTAATCTGGATATCTTACGGTTTATGTACTTATCTACTATAGGGCCGTCTACTGAAGCCCCCAGAGAATTATATAGTTTTCTTTCACATTCTTTTAACTGTAGATTTGATATAACCTCCATGCATAAATTGTCCTTAACGTCAAATGCTAATATGTTTCCATCTTTAACCTGCAATTCCATCAATTTATATAGTGAGAAAGATGTGTCTCTTGATAAGTTTTCTATTAATATTTCTATGATCTTTGGTGAGGCCAAAACCATTCCGGCGGCTCTGCCATCATAATTCTCCAGCATTTGAGAAATAGCCAACAACTCATTATTATCTGATAACTTGACGTACCATTCCCCATGTTTTTTGTGTAATTGTTCAATATCAAGAGGAATTCTACGTGAGCTAAGCTCAGCTTTGTTGGATTTTATCACCTCCCCTCTTTCCCCTCCTTGCAAAGGAGGGGAGAAGGGGTGGTTTTCGGCTCGATATTGAGTAAATTCTTTTTTTGGAGAAATATTTTTATCTTTATATACTGAAATAGCTGCCATTGCATCTTTAAGATTAAATTGTGAAAACTCTTGTAGTAAACGATTGTCAAAAACAGTATTTGCCTTAATTATAAGATAATTTTGACTAAGGTTAGATACTATATCGGTAAATACTTCTTCTTCTGTTCGCTCTAAAAAATCTATTATGTTTATTTCAGCCCTTATCCTTTTATCCATGCTCAAGGATCTCTCTATTTCAGATTTGTTTTTGCCGGAGATGAGGATGAAGAATTCATTTATTCCTGCTTTTTGCCCGGAAAAGATTGCACGTTTAAGTAAAGACACATGCGCTATCTCTGAAAAAGCCCATTTATAAGATTTATAATTTGGTATTAAAATAAAAGCTTTATTTATCATTTTATTTTGTTTTTATATTGTAATTTCCATTTTAAGTCTTTGAGATTTAAGTCCTTAGACTTTTATTCTCCTCGAAAAATTATTTGCTTTCAAACTGGAGATTCTTCGTGGAATTTATCCTGAGCGTAACAACAAGATTCCTCGCGGAGTTTATCCTGAACTGGAATTATTAGATTCTTCACTTCGTTCAGAATGACAGAAAGTGAAGGACTCAGAATGACAAAGAGCGAAGGACTCAGAATGACAAGGTGTGTCAACATGTCATTCTGAGGGAGGATACGACCGAAGAATCTAATTTAAACAATGTATTTTGTCAAGAAATGATTATAAATTGATTATAAATCTTGTTGAAATAAAGCATTTTTTGTTATAATTATCAACTAATTAGATAATCGCAATTGGGACGCATATCTATTCTGTTTTGCGCTAAATTTTTATTGGAAAAAACACATCAATGACAATTCTCGAAGTATTCTTAATAACATGCATAATAATCTCTATTGCTTACTACGTATTTTCTTTATATTGCACAACCTCATTTTTCAATAAGAAATGTGATGCAGATGACAACTATTTGCCGCCGGTCACCATTCTCAAACCAATAAATGGTGTTGAAAATGGAATTTATGAGAACCTTATTAGTTATTGCAAGCAAGATTATCCATCTTACCAGGTTATCTTTGGAGTTAGTAACAGGAAAGACCATGCAATTGACGTGGTAAAGAAGGTTATGAATGCGTTTCCACAAAAAGATATTGAACTCGTAATTAACAACGACGGCATAGGGCCTAATCCGAAAATTAGTAACTTAAATAATATGTATAAAAAGGCTAAAAATGACATAATAGTAATGAGCGATAGCGATACCAGGGTAAACGGTGACTATTTAAGGAAATTGGTTTCTCCTTTAAGTAATGAAAATACGGGATTGGTTACTTGTGCATACAGGGAAAAGATTACAAATAATATCACATCTATGATGGAATCCGTATCAATCAATCATGATTTTATCCCATCTATAATGGTAGCCCAGAAAGTAGAGAATTTAAGCTACGCCTTTGGTGTAACTATTGCTACAAAAAGAGAGATTTTAGATGATATCGGTGGTTTTAAGGAGTTTGCCAATTACTTAGCTGAAGACTTTCATTTTGGCAAGAAAATCTCTGATGCAGGTTATAAGCTTTATTTATCTGACTATATAGTTGATGTGATACCAGAAAAAAAGAGTTTTACTAATTTCTTCAAACATCAACTCAGATGGGCAAAGACTATTAAGGCCTGTAGGCCAATAGGTTATATTTCCGCATCATTCTGTAAATACGGGATTGTTACTTCTCTTGTATATCTCCTTATAAGTTCTTTTTCAACTATCGCCGTTATTCTTTTTATCACATTCCTAAGTGTTCGCATAATCTCGGCATCAATAATAAGCTTTAAATACATAAAAGGCCAGAGATCAACTCTCCATCTTTTACTTCTACCTATTAGTGACATTTTAAGCTTCACAATTTGGTGTGCGAGCTTTTCAGGAAATAGAATTACATGGAGGGGGATGAAATTCTTACTTAAAAAAGGTGGAAAGATAGAAAGGATCTAACAAACAGCATTGTAATCAACACAGATTTTAATTGACACATTGTGAATATATTATTTATGAAACTTTTTTAACTCAAATATGCAATTATAATGTCGGTTATCGAAGGAGAATATGATATTCCATGAAAACTTTATTCCTAAACCCTCCATCATTTGAAGATTTTGACGGTGGAGCTGGTTCTAGATATCAGGCAACTCGCGAAGTAACATCATTCTGGTATCCTACATGGTTGTGTTATCCAGCAGGACTTTTAAAGGAAAGCCGTTTAGTAGATGCTCCAGCAGAACACTATGGAATTGATAAAGTCTTATCCATTGCGAAAGACTTTGAATTAATTGTGATTTACACCAGCACCCCATCAATAAATAATGATGTTTCTATCGCACAGAATATAAAGGACGTTAATAAAAATGCCAAAATTACTTTTGTAGGTCCGCATCCAAGCGTAATGGCCGAAGAAACATTAAAGGCATCCAGTGCAATAGACATTGTTGCAAGACGAGAATTTGATCTCTCTATTATGGAAATAACTCAGGGAAAGGAATTAAGTGAGATTGGGGGTATTAGCTATAGAAAAAATGGATATATTTTTCACACAAGAGATAGGGAATTTATAGAAGACCTGGATAGTCTTCCCTTTGTCGTTAATATATACAAAAGAGATTTAAATATAAATAATTATCAAATCCCTTATTTACTCAAGCCATATGTATCAATATATACTGGAAGGGGATGCCCAGGTAAATGTACATTCTGCTTATGGCCTCAAACCTTTTCAGGCAACCACTATCGTGTAAGAAGCGCTGACAATGTTATATCTGAAGTAAAACTTGCCTTAGAACTATTCCCCGAAGTGAAAGAGATATTTTTTGATGACGACACATTTACGGCAAATAAGAAAAGAGCAAGAGAATTATCCAGAAGTCTAAAGAAACTAAACATAACGTGGTCTACTACATCTCGCGCAAATACTGATTATGAAACTTTGAAGACGATGAAAGATGCGGGGCTGAGGCTGCTTGTAGTTGGTTATGAATCTGGCAATCAAGAAATACTTAACAATATTAAAAAAGGGATAACCTTAGACGAAGCAAGGGAGTTTACGAAGAGATGTAAGGATTTAGGAATAATGATACATGGAGCCTTCGTTCTTGGACTTCCAGAAGAAACTCCTGCAACGATTAACGACTCTATAAAATTTGCATGTGATTTAGATGTGGATACTATTCAGGTATCTCTGGCATCACCTTATCCAGGGACGAAGTTATACGACCTTTGTATAGAAAATAATTATCTAGTTCAAGAACACATGGTAAATGAGAGAGGATGGCAAACGTGTGCAGTGCAGTACCCGGGAATATCTAATGTTGAAATCTTTAAATCTGTGGAAAAATTTTATAAGAAATTTTACTACAGACCAAAGTTCATCTTGAGAATAATGAAAAAGATTATGTTCAACGGTGAAGAAAGAAGAAGAATTATGCAGGAAGGTGCAGAATTTAAGGAATTTATAGCAAAAAGAAAAAAGGTTTTAGAGGAAAGTGTCTTTTAAGTGGGACGCAGATGCCTGCCCGATGTGCCTTTTGCCGGGAACGCAGATTTTTGGGATTTAAAGGAAAACACGAGTTAGTGCATCCTGCACAACTCTTTCAAAATGGCTACAACGACATCCATGTCGTTGCTTTACGCCCTTTTGGATATGTGCTTCCGCACAAAAAAATGTAATCCATTGATTCATTTACACTTAAAATGGAAATTCCTATACTATTAAATTATTATCTGTAATATAAACGTGTAAAACCTGTTTATTGTAATTTTTCTCTGAACTTGACAAGAGTAGTTTTGGTTGCGGTTTTGCCGCTTAGCATTTATCTGTGTTCATCTGCGTCCAATTTTGGATCTATGCAAATGAAGTTATTATCAAAAAGCCTTGAAATGGTGAAAGGTGTTCTCCGGGACGGAGGCCCAAGCTTTGCCAATTTTGCCATTACTAATGCATGTAATGCGAAGTGTAATTTTTGTACCTTTTCCAGGACTGACAAAAACGACATAATATTCCTTGAGACACCTAAAATATTAGAAGCCATAGAGACCCTTTATGACAAAGGAATAAGGTACCTGGTATTTGTTGGCGGTGAACCACTTTTACATCCCGGTCTTTCAGAAATTATTAGTCACGCAACAGAAAAAGGTATTGAAACCATGATCTCAACGAATGCGTATTTGCTCAAAGAAAAAGTAATTTCAGACCTTGGAGCAAGCGGACTAAAAACTATTTTTATTTCCATAGATGCAACTACCATACAAGCACATGAAGAAAACAGAGGATTACCTGGCGTCTGCGAAATAATAAAGGAGGCCACAGAAAAGATTAAGGAACAAAAGATCAATCTGATTGCATCAGTAACCATTAACAGATTAATCAAAGATTTTTCAAAGTTACCCCTTTTCTTAAAAGGACTAGGATTCGATAAAATATCCTTTTCTAATCCAATGATTAGATACTCCACATCTTATGCCGGGGATTGCAGCTCTGATTTAATAAATTACAGTAATGAGGAGTTAGTAGAAATCTTCACAGAAATCAGGAAATTAAAATCACGATTCAGGGTGTTGAATCCCACCGCTTCGCTTTATGATATGATTCGCCTATTTAAAAATGAGCAGGTTAGATTCAATTGTCTTGGTGGATATAAATCTTTTTATGTAGACTGGAATCTTGATGTCTTTCCATGCCAGACCCTGGAGGAAAAGATGTGTCATATTAATGAGTTTGATGAAGCCGTATTAGTGAAAAAAGATTGTAACAAATGTATAAATGAATGTTACAGAGAGCCGAGTCTTATGCAGTTTGTTGCAATTTCAATAAGCGATGCATTTAATTATGTTAAAAACGGTCAAATGACAAAGGCAGCAAGAACATTATTTAACACTAATAATATCATATCCCTTAAGTCCTCATTAGAAGAAATGCTGGCTGGGGGAAGAGTATAAATAACTATGGATAACATTCAATACGACCAACTAATTATGATGGCTCTCCTTGCTGCAAAACGTGCCGGTGAGGCAATCCTTGAAGTATACGACTCAGACTTTACGGTTGAGCATAAAGATGATAAGTCACCCCTGACTTTAGCAGACAAAAGATCCCACGAGATTATCATGAACGATTTAAAAAACGCCATCAATATTAATAACACTACAGTACCCATCTTAAGTGAAGAAGGAAAAGTCATTCCCTATGATGAGCGAAAAAAGTGGGAATATTTCTGGCTCGTTGACCCTCTTGATGGAACAAAAGAGTTTGTCAAGAGAAATGGAGAGTTTACCGTAAACATCGCACTCGTCCATAGGAATAGTCCAGTTCTCGGAATTATATACATACCAGTAAAAGGCACATTTTACTATGCTGCAATAAACCTTGGTACGTATAAATTGGTAAATAGCGAAATAATAACCGACAATTTATCAATAAAAGAATTGATAGATAAATCACAAAAACTACCCCTAAACGATCGCAACAATTTTCCACTAACCCTTATTGGAAGCCGTTCACATGCAACAGCGGAACTTTCAGAATTTACAAAACGGATGAATGAAAAGTATGGAAAAGTTGAGTTTATGTCTGCCGGAAGCTCATTAAAGTTCTGCCTCATAGCGGAAGGCAAAGCTGACGTCTATCCAAGATTTGGACCTACCATGGAGTGGGATACTGCAGCCGGACAGGCAATTGTTGAACATGCCAAAGGAAAAGTAATAGATATTCAAACCAAAGAACCACTAAGATATAATAAGAATGATTTATTAAATCCATTTTTTATAGTGAGTAGTCAAAGTTTTTCAGCCTCTCAGCTTGTATGCTAGTAGATGCAATAAACCTGTCCTGACGCTTGTCCTGATGAAAATCAGGGACAGGTCAGGATTAGAGAACGCCTGCCCGACATGTCTTTTGGCGGGAAGTGAACTAATTTAATATATCGGAAATTCTACAATCTTTTGAAATATTTCATCTTAAGAGACTTATTCGATATTTTACGAGACTCAACACGCAAATAAAACAGGAATCTCATTTTGCGAAGCAAAACCATGAAGTTAGCGACCGAAGGGAGCTAAGTTCTATGAAGGCATTAATAATAAATGGTGATGACTTTGGCGCTACCAGAAGCATAAATAGGGCAATTATCAAAGTCAACATAGAAGACGGTATCTTAACTAGTGCAAGCCTGATGTAAATGGAGGAGCTTTTAATGATGCTGTG
>MAYW01000106.1 GCA_001723765.1 Candidatus Scalindua rubra | reverse complement strand
TGTTGTGTTAAGTTCGAGGGCAATCATCTCGCATTTATCGAATATCTCCTCTCGCAACAAGGTAGATTGTTTTTGATAATTTGTAGCGCTTATGGAAAGTATCACCACAGTGCCTACAATTATTATGATAATGAGCAATTTGAAATTTCTTTTCATCGCAAGTGGCATATTCAAAAACTCTTTACTTTTTATCTGTTCTTAGTTCCAGATACTTTTTAACGCTTTTTAAGAAATTTTCATAAAGTGGTTTTGATTCTGATATGAACTCTTTAATAGAAGACCATCTAATATCAAGATATTCATGAACCATTATATTCCTTAATTTTACCCATCCAGATAGCTTTTTTGAATTTACATCATTGAAATTAGGAATGCACGAAAGAGAATTTATCAATTCTTTGTAAGTATCAGGTAGATTTAATCCTTCGGATACAAGAATTATCCTGGCAATATCTATAGACGAATTTACGATGTTTTCTACCCATCTTTCTACATTCCTTCTCTTGTTTCTCTCTTGATCGTATTCTTCATA
Organism: Candidatus Scalindua rubra; assembly: GCA_001723765.1. Classification (GTDB taxonomy): domain Bacteria; phylum Planctomycetota; class Brocadiia; order Brocadiales; family Scalinduaceae; genus Scalindua_B; species Scalindua_B rubra. The sequence goes on along the minus strand of MAYW01000106.1, from coordinate 15,430 downwards.
TGTAAGGTTGACGAAAGTCTCGTAATCTTCGAGTTCGTTTTTAAGGAAAGATATGTGTTTAATTAGCCTGTATTTAACTTCTTTTTTCAAGGACTTCTCTCTGCAAATAATCATTTATTATAAAATCCATAAAATCTTCACCTTCCGCAGATACAATTTCCATGAAGTCGAGATACAAACCCCAATCGTTTATGGCCAAAGGAAATCCCCTTATAGCGCTTGCAGACACAGTTGCAGAAACCCTGTTTAAGACAAGTAATTCCACTTCTCTTTTTAAAATCCGTTCTAAATCTGTCCAAATCTCATCTTCACCTTCATAAAAGACCTCTTCTTCATATTCTATAGGATGCCTTTTCTCTGGATAAAAATATACAGCAATATCAACGTCAGATAATTTAGTTGCATTTCCTCTTGCCTGAGAGCCAAATAAAAAGGCAAAGGCAACATCTTTACGAGTCTTAAAATATTCTTTTAACGCTTCCTTGTTTGTATCTGAAATCATTTATTACCCTTTTTTAAAACTCTACCATCTCCTAAATACCAACCAGCAACTAAAACAAACAACTTTAAAATCTATTTTCCAACTTCAATCTCTAACCCTTTTTTCCTTATTTCGTATATTTACAACCTTTCTAATAATTTCTATAACTGCTTTTTCAACCATTGGAATGTTTCTTTAATTTCTTTTAACCTCTCTTCGGTGTAGGCTATTGTTTTTTCTACGTCAAATACCATCTATTTCTTTAATAAGCTTGTAGTCTTCAATTTTCACAAGATTCTTTCTTGTTTATAACCGTAATCATTGTTTCTCTTTTCAGGAGACCTATTACCAATTTAATGTTTAGGAGTTTCAAAATCATATTTTTTATGTCATTAACCTTACATTTCTTAAGCATATTTACCAGCAATCTTATCATCTCTGATAATTTTACCTGATCTTGGTACAACTTTATTTCAGCCACTGCGCCCCTTTATACTTTTTTCTAATATATTCCTCAGTATTTTCCTCGACAAATTTATCTGTAATCCATTTTAGGATTTATACAATAAAATAGAGTACTCGTCAATAATATCCAACAAAAATAACTATCCGGTTTTACATAAATTTTGAACAATATTTTTCAGTTTAACACAAAAGTAATAGATTTTCTAAAAAAATTATAAACAAATTCTGATATTCTATTCTGCAATTGAAAATGATGATTCATGAAGCCGAAGATATTTAAAGACATAACATTACACTAACGGGATGGAATCATTTGTAAAATACTAATCCCTTTTTTCTGGGTCCGAAGGTGTCAAGCCAGGAAATTCCTTTTTATCTGTCAATTAAATAAGTATGGTGTCCCCTGATTGAACGAAATAAGTATGGTGTCCCCTGATTGAACGAGTACACTGAGAATGAAACTAGTAACATCTAAGATCGTTGTTGAGAAATTAACATCGTATTTGCATCATGAATTAGAACTTGCAGAATTAGTTGATTGGGCAGAAAATATTATGATGGATGGTGATTTCGAGGAGGATAATTATGAGACATTACGTGATATCGTGAGCCGGCTGGGTGTTGCTGATGTTAAAGCATTTGGATTAACATGGGAGGAATGTGAGCGATTTCTTAAGCAACCAGGTTATTCAATAAACCCCGTTGGAAAGCTCGGGCTTGCCCTATTAGATAACGCATTTCTTAACATGTGAACTTTATCAGTATATAATTGTGAATAAGCCATTAAAGAGATTGTATTAAGTTCTCTATCTAACAGGGTGAAGGACATCAGACTCCACCCTCGCTATGTATTTTTTACCCGCCCACAGGACGAGGCATTCTTTATACGGGGTAAAGATTCAAGTTAGTCCTAATTGGTGACTGCTAATATTAGCGACTTAAATAGATTAGGTTTGAATCTTTAATCTCTGAAAATTTACTTTATATGCAGTCAAGGGGACCCCCTTAATCTTCTTAATTTTCACTTGGTAATGCTTCTTCTTTTTCTAATTCTACAGAAACAGATTCAGGTGTCAGTTTGTATGCACCACCTGTTGATTTATCTACAATTAAGTGACTTATCAAACCGAAATCTAACATGAAATTACCAACAGAACTTGCGGTAGATGTTTTTCTTATTAAGTATGTTTTATATGGAGTATAGCCTTCTTTTTTTATTTCAACGGAGTATTTTTTTATCTTTCTTTCTAGTTTAACAGTAATTGGAGTGTGACCTGTTACTTCATCATTAATTGTAACAGTTGCACCTGGAGGATTAGACGAAATAGGAATTTCTTGTCGTGTGCCGTGAGTTATACTTCCACAGCCAATCGTTAGTATGATTATAAGCATAGCAGGTATTATCTTCATAACTTCCCTGCCTGTGCCATAAGCACGGCAGACAGGTATGATACGAAATTTATCCATTTTGTTTTCCCTCCTTTTCTGAGAAGCCCCACGATCATTTGATAATTCTATAAGAAAAATAGGACAACGACAGTTATCCTTACGATATCAACTTTATAACTATTCGTTGTCCTACAGCTTATTACCACTTAAAAGGTTTTGTCTTATACCCATAACCATGCTTTATGCTTGGGAGTTTGTATGGGTTTTTATATCCTTTATTACCGGTATATGGATTAATATTCCCTTTGGTGCTGTAATTATTCCAAACGCTCTTGTCCGGGTTGGTTCTATAATATGGTTGGACATAAGTTCCGTTATTTCTGTAATAACCTTTTACCCGAACATCTCTAGCAAAGGCACTTCCTGCAAAGATTATCAATATGCTTATAACCAATAATGCTGACAATATTTTCTTCATTGCTATCTCCTTTAAATTTAAAATTAAAATTATATATACTTCACATGCTTAAAACTATATACCTTTAAACATTTCCTCCTTTAAAGTTATAATTGTTGTAATTGTATTTGTTCTAATAGACACTTATAGAGAGGATTTCTTGCAAGTTTTTTTGGGAAATTCGAGAAATATTTGATTGGGTTACAGGAAAGGGGGAAAGTAGGTTGCTTCAGTTGTGAATTACAAGCGATAATTGCTCATTTAACAAGGCGTGGGATAATAAGATAGGTTTATTGTAAAAATGGTAAAAATATTATCAAGTCTTGACATCATACTCTTTTGCATACTCAAGAATTAAAACCTTTTATTTGTATGTATCATGTCAAGACACTTGCTCTTTTATTGGGGATAACCTAGATATGTACTTATATTTTACTTTGAAAAATAATTGTTTAATTTCCCAACCTCCGATTCCTAAGGGTGATTTTCTCACCTAAGAAATTTTTCCAACGCTCTCTTGTCTCAGAATCTGGGTCATCAATAGTGACTTTTTTAATGGTGTTTTCCTCTAAACGAAACTTTATTGTATTAAGCAAAGTCAATAAAGCTGTATCACTTTCGGGTAAACTATATCCAATAACATGAACCTCATCTGCTTCATTCATCGCCTTAGAAGCTTGATACCATATCGATTGTAATTGTGGCCATTTAAGCTGCTTAAAAAAAGAAGGGTAGATCATTACAGGGTTGACATCATCTTGATCATAACTTGGTGCTCCAGAATCAACAACATAAATATTCTGCTTAGAGTTTTTTATTGGAAGATATTGAAGATAATTAGCAGACTTAAGATACAACTCTGAATTACCTTCCTTCTGTAGCCAACCATAAGAGCCGTGAAGCTTCAATACTTTTACATCTGAGCTTTCTGAAATGGTTCGTGTAACGTCCGAAGTAAGTGATAAGGGTTTACCGTTACTATCCACGTACTTGAGTTGTACTTGGAATCCATAACCATCTCTAGGTGTCCAACGACTATTATCAGAAAGGACTCTCTCAGCTAGAGTATCCCAATTCGTAGTAATAACTATATCTCCCTTGGAAAGTGAAGAGAGTTCAGACTTCAAGTATTGCAACCTCTTAGTTCCCTTTTCTGTAGAATCAAAACAATGTCGCAGCAAGAAGAAATAATCAACACATTTTAGAAAGTCACGGATTGCAAGTTTTGCATCAAAGAACACCTTTTTGTCTTTGTTAAATTCCTTTTCTTCGGTATCATAAGAATCATCTGGAATTTCTTCTGAATTTACAGCCTCAAATTTTGACTGTTTTAGTAGTCTTTCAAATTCCTTCCAACTCTCTTGCTCTTCGTTTTTGTAGCACTCAGTATATAGATCGATTAACGATAAGATAACTTCTGGATTAGTGCTAAACATAATTCTTTTAATTACCCCTGTGGTCTTGTTGCGAAACTCAGAGAACCGTTTCCAATAATCTGGTACAAAAATATTTGGAGTGCTGGCCGTCATTTTCTCTAATTCGGGCAACAAGGCAGAGGTTAAGGGATAACCGGCTGCATGCGAAGCACCAGCTCCTAAGAAAACGATTTTCATCATTGCACCATCCGAGTTTTTCTAATTTAAGTTGATAACAATTATCACAATTTATAGTATTAAATATTAATTACTTCCAATCCCCTAACAGGATAAAGGGTGCCCAGAAGTATGGATGGGAGCCATTGACAGTAGTAGATAATTGAGGTTTGTCTTCGCCTTCTTTAGAGGTGGTAATGCCACCTACTCCTCGCACAATCCCCCTGCCTATTTCTCCATTTATCATCTCAAGCTGTGCCATTCGGAGAGCTTCAACCTTGGAGTGAGTTTTGAGGTTCTTATAAAATAGACTCATTAGATCTGAGGTGGATTTATCGTTAACCATCCACAGGCTGGCAATGATAGATGGTGTTCCTGCATAAATAAATCCTCTGGTTAAGCCTATCAATTCATCGCCACTTGTTAACTTACCCAACCCAGTTTCACAGGCACTCAGTGTCACTAAAGATGTGTTTTCAAGGTTTAAGTTAAAGATTTCATGGGTCTCAAGTCTACCGTCTTCGTCTTTTTCTTTAGCCATCTTGATACAAGAAAAGAGGGGAGATTCCGGGTTAAGCTCACCGTGACTTGCAAAGTGGATGATGTCATAGTCACCAGAGAGTCTTTTTGCCTTCTCCTCTGTGGCTTTGTCCTTTATGAATATAGCTGTATCAGGATAGATCTCTTTGATACTTTCTACCTCTTCCTCAGCATGAGGTAAATTAATTTCTTTATCATCTAGTTCTGGATTACCAAAGGCAAGGACTTTACCTGTATCCTTTTTCCTTTTCTCCAGGACAAACTTTAGAACACTGGCGCTTGGCGCATAAAATATATCATATTCTTCAATTAAAAAGCGTGTTGGGTCTCCCTCCTTGTACCCATTCTCTTTTGTTTCCTTTCTTAAACTGTGAAGCAATATGGTCTGCTGGAAACAGTTATCACATCTTGTAAGATGTTCTTCAACTTTTTCTCTTTCAGTATCATTAAGTAAGTTGTCAAGATAGCAGGCAATGGTTTCTTCAGAAGGACATGTATTTACTAATGCTTGAAATGGAAGATAATGAAGAACGGAATGAGGGACGATACAGATTTTCTTTGTCTTTATATATGGCTTTGCTGGTCTTATTAAGAGGTCATAAAGTTCTCTGGCCTCTTTCTCATAATCAGGCTGGAGGGTGGCTATTTTTTCTCTAAAAGAGGTTATCTTAGAATACAATTCTGGTACATTTTGAACAAGAAGTCTATATTCATTTTTGTTTATAACCCAGCAGTACAAGAATAAAATATTATCATTATTGCTACCATCGAGGTAGTATTCTAATAATGTTGTATCAGGCTCTATAAGCACCTGAATTTCTTTAAGTGTAAGAGGGTTTACGCTTACTATAGAATAGAGTTCGGGGTTTTCCTGCTTAATATTTATAAGAAGGCTTTCAAATTCCTTCCTGGCTCGTTCCACTTCCATGTTCCATTCTTTTATTAATGCCCTCTGTTTTTCTTTTGGTTTTGACTGTTCTTTTCGTATCTTTTCTAAAAGCTCGTTAATCTTCTTCTGTAGTTTCATTTCTTCCTGATTTAACTCCTTATCCTTCCCTTTTTTCAATTTTATCTTATTTCCTAGCAAGTCAAGAAGTGCCCTGGATTTCGACCTTTCTACATAGTTGAAAGCTTCGTCATATTCCTTAAGCCTCCACAGAACACTAATCATGTTATTGTATACTAATAATTTATTCCCTTTCCCTATAAAACCTATCTTATATTCTTCCACTGAAATCTTCCCCCTTATTGACTCAATGGTATTTATTGCTTCACTATAGTAACCTTTAGCCTTTTCTAATTGTCCAGAGTTACTTGCATTAAGGCCAAGTAAATGTTGAATTTTCCATGTCATATTTTGTTCATTTATTTCCTTACTCAACCTTAGTGCCCTTTCAAAATATTTCTTTTCTTTTTCTGATTCCTTTTGTTCCAAATATATTATTCCCATCATGCCAAAACAATATGCCTCGTCATTCTTATCTCCTATTTCTTTAGCAATTATTAAGGCCTGCTCACAATAATCAAGGGCATTCTGATAGTCTTGTTGCTGAATATATGTAAGTGCAATTTTAAATAAAGTTTCAAGTTCTGTGCCCTTATCCTTTTGTTTATTGCTTACCTTTAAAGCTTGCCTATAAAAGTCTAATGCTTTTGAATATTTTCCTAGAGTTTTATAAGTATCTCCTATAGAAATAAGCAATGTACCTTCATATTGCTTGTTACCAATCTCTTTGCTGAGAGCAAGTGCCTGTTGATAGTTATCCAATGCTTTGTCAAATCTTTCTTCTTTAGAAAATAAATGTCCATAGTCCAACAAATAAGTCATCTGACGCATCTTGATATTGCTTTCAGTCCCCTCAACTTTTTTCCTTTTTAAATCATACTCTTTCGCCTTTTCATCATCCCCTAATCGTATATATATATCTGCTAGAGTTCTGAGGGCTTTTCTTTGATGATACGCTCTTTTCGAGTCCATAATAATGTTCTCCTTAGAACTTTTTAAAATCTCTAGGCCCTCTTCGAGATTACTAATAGCCTCAAGATAATTTCCCAAGTAACTATTTGCTACCCCAATATCAATAAGCACCTCTCCATGAATTATTAAGTCATTATTTTTTTTTATAATCTGCATTGCTTTATTATAGGCTTCCAGCGCTTCTTTATTATCTCCCATTTCACTATATACTTGCCCAATTCCATAAAAAAGAAGTCCTTCTTCATAAGATAGATTTCCCAACTCCTGGATTGTGTCCAATGCCTGCTTATAATATTTAAGGGCTAAGTTAAAGGAACCCAGTAACCTGTAATCATTACCGAGGTCTGAAGCTGCTAATGCTTCGTTTTCCTTGTCTCCAAAATCCAGATAGAGTGTTAATGCTCTTTCATGAAAGACTTGGGCATTAGAATAATCACCCTGTCCAAAATAAACAGTTCCTATCACGTCAAGGACTTTTGCCATCCCCTTTTTATCATCAATCTGTTCAAAAATCTTCAGTGCTTTGTTAGCGTATTCAAGTGATTTAGAGAAATCATCCTTTAAAATGCTAATAGCGGCTACGCTAAGAAGTGTTTTTCCCATATCATGATCTTCTTTGTTAAACTCTCTATAAATAGTTAGTGCTTCTTGATAATTATTTTCAGCTTCTTCATAATTTTTCAAACCCAAATGCATGTCCCCAATACACACCTGAACATGTGCCTCGGACTCACGCTTTCCTACCACTTCTCTAAATAGTTGCAATGCATTATTGTATTTTTTAAGAGCTGATTTGTAATCTTTGGCCTCTTCATCGATACGTCCATTAATAAAAAATACAAACGCTTTCATTACCTCATCTACATCTTTAACAGACAAATTCTTAAATTCAGAAAGTGATTTCTCTCCAGGTTTACTATTTAACTTGTTATAGATTTCTTTAGATTCCTTCAGACAATTTAAGGCCTTTACAAAATCGTTTGTCTCTTTGTTTACAGTAGCCATCCATGTCAAGAGTTCAGCTTCTGATTGTCTGTCTCCCGTTTCCTTATAAATAGTTAAAGAATCACTGAACTTTGCAAGGGCGGTTGGATAATCCCTCTCATTGAAGGCATTCTTCCCCTGTTCCCATAGAGTATGAGCAGTATCTCTTTTATCTGTATCCTCAGCCTGAACTTGTATATGGAAACCTTGCAAGACTACTAATAGGAATGCAATGATGAAAAGAAGTGATAGTTTTTTGGTTTGAAAGAGTGACATTTTGTTTTAACAACTCAAATTATTCTAATATTAACTCTTTTCCATTATCGTCCAAGCCATTGATCCATATAACCATCTTCGTTGATATCATAAGCCCATGTATCATACTTGCCGTCTTTATTTGTATCATAGACAACTGTATCAATCTTGCCATTTTCATCTTGATCCATCTTAATGTGATCAATTCTATCATCTTGATTTAAGTCTAAAATATACATATCAGCTATTCCATTCCCATCTGTGTCACACTCGATCATATCTACTATACCATCTCCATTGGTATCGTATTTATAATAAGAAGGTGTGTTTGGGGCAGTTGATACTTGAGGTTTTGGGGTAGATGATATTTGAGGTCTTGGGGCAAAACGACCCATTTTTCTATCAAGGAATTCCTTTATCACATCCACAGAGACAGCAAAGTTAAGACCATCACCTTTTATATAAAAGGTATTTATTCCTACAAGCTCAGCATTATCATTCAAAAGGGGGCCACCAGAGCTGCCAGGATTGATTGGGGTCTGGGTCTGTATGACCTTGCTCTCAAATATCATATTATCATGTGGGAATTTATACTTTGGCCTTATCTGGCTGATTGTGCCTGTGGTGTATGTCCAAACGTTTCCTCCTGGATGGCCTATGGCATGGACATCCTGAGCAACTTCCACATTATCTATATTACCCCGTTTGAGCGTAGGAAGATTATCGGGTGGGTTTTCTATCTTTAAAAGGGCTAGATCAGTCATTTGATCCACCTTGATAACCTTAGCGACATATAATAATTCTTCTAGTAATTCTTCTTTTTTTAATTCTATGCCTTTTTTAGGTTTGAAGACAACATACACCCTATCATAACCCTGCACCACATGCCAATTAGTAAGGAGATGACCTTCTTTATCCAGAATAGAACCTGAACCTGTTCCTTCATTGGTTACAACAAGAACTACAGCAGGAGAAGCTTTTTTGTAGACAGTTATCCCACCCACTCCTCTGCTTTCTTCAAGGATAAGATTTTTCTTTATGTTACTCAGAGTTGTTTCTATTCTGTCCTCATTAACTGTATTTGGTATACTTTTTGACAGAATATTATCAATTGCATTCTCACCTCTGACTATCAAATCTCTTATACGTTCTGAACCTGGTTCCTCTTTGTTTATTTCTTTTTTCTCTACCTGCTTAATAGCAATGATTTCTTTAAAGGCTTTATCATCTATGTGACGGAAACTGATCGCCCTTACCACTGAAGCCTTGCCTTTGACAAACTCCATAACTTTCTTTTTTGGTTCGTCCACATCTTCCATCTCAAGGAGTAGAGCTTTAATATTATCCAGTGGACTTTCTGATGCTAAGACATAAACAGTCTCAATCCCTACATTTTCATCAAGCCAGAACCAGTAATCTGATATAGGAACTGTATGGCTCGTATTTGCTTTTACGTTATTATAGAGTTTGATTTTAGGGTCAGGAAAAAGCAGATTTGCCTTATTTAAACTATCGTGAATGATGATGTATGCATACGCATCTTTGTTTATCTCAAATTGTACCTTAAATTTGTCCTTAGATTGAAGAATACTTCCCTCTTCAATGGTAACCCTGGAAACACTTCCATCAGTGTCTTTTCTCTGGCCTATAATGTTCATGGAAAGGTCAAGTGATGTCTCAGTTTTTGCTTGTTCAGTTAATTCATCAATTTGTGTTGGAGTACTGCCTCGTGTATTGTATATATCATAATCATAAGGTATCGTAGGTTCTCTTGTAAACATTATGCTGTAAATACCGATTGATAACAATGCAATTAGCGCAATAGACCCGTATGATACTAAACGGTAACCCCTTTTAGCCCTTATAGTGTTACCAACAAATTCAGAAATGATATTAATTAAACTCTTCACAGAGCTCTCTGGAACTATGTTCTTTGCCAGCTCAGTTGCTTCTGTTGGTGTCTCTATATATCCATTCTCTTTTGTTTCCTTTCTTAAACTATGGAGCAACATAGTCTGTTGGAGACAATCCTCACATCTTGTAAGATGTTCTACAACTTTTTCTCTTTCAGTATCATTCAGTAGATTATCAAGATAGCAGGCAATGATTTCTTCAGAAGGGCAAGTGTGTTCCTTCTCCTGTAAGAAACTCCTATCTTCTTTTGTTTTGTTTAAAAGAGACTTTAGAAATTTATCAATTCTGTCCATTTTGTTAAGATGTAGTTTTAAGCATTTTAACTATGTGTTTTGCTAAATATTCTTTAATTTCTTTGTGTCTTGGCACAGGTTGTGATACTTTTGTTTTGGGATTCTGGTACCAATCGTGTTTTCCACCATGGCGAATTAAAATACAACCCATCTTCTCGATTTGCTTTATTAAATCTCTTCTCTTCATACAATTTCAAGCTCATCAAGTTTACGCACACACGGAATCTTGCCACTAGTTAACTCTTGATAAATATCTTTTAAATTCTCTTTTAATTCCTCAAGTGATTCGCCTTGTGTCTTATAATCCGGATATTCCTCAAGATACCCTAACCACATATCGCCATCTTGCCAATATACATATTTTTTCTTTTCCACTTTTTTTACCTCTAATATTTAAACAATAAAAATATATTAATATTATTATACCTCAAAGCCCTTATTTTATTGCAAGTTTTTATACGTATAATTTCCACTATAAAAGACATTTTTCACTCAATTTTCTTGCAATATATTTTTCTTTTTTGCAATTTTTATTAACTTTTCTATGATTCGGTTCTTTTTACTGTAAACGGTACTTACTGTTAGATTTAACATCTCGGCTATCTCTTCAGGCGGGAGTTCCTTTTCATAATATAGTTTCAAAAATAGCATATCATTAGCATTTAAATCATTAATTAACTCTTTAAAGACTTCTCCATATTCTTTTTCTGAAAGTTCTTCATCAGGTTGTTGTTGAGGATTTGAAACTTTTTCTATTACATCCATATTGTCTGTGGTATTGTCTTCTATAGGTATGCGTTGCTTTTGTTTTTTGATAAAATTTAGTGTAAAATTAGTTGTAACAACCATGAGCCAGCTTGAGACCGTACAACCATTTCTGCCTTCATACTGCCTCAATTTTTTCCAATTGTTTTCCATCAACGAAAGAAAGACGTCGTTATGAATATCACTTGAATCCTGATAAAGATGATCTGCATAGTAAATCTTGAGAGTTTTATTAATGGTATGGTAGATTAGGTTGGTATATTTTTCGACAAATGCATCCCATGCTTCTTTACTTCCCTGAATACATGCATTTAACAGTTCTTTTTCGGAGAGCTTGTCAAAGTCCATGTTTTCAAAGAATACATAAAGTCACCTTTAGAGGCAACTAAAAATTTAAGATTTCACCCTTCCACTCTGACCTTATTCAGGAATATTTGTTAGATTCCCGCCCTGTGGAGTAGTCTACGCCACTCCACAGGGCGGGAATGACAATGGAGGCGCTAAGGTTTATTCCCGTGAAAATGTAGACATAAATGACAGAATCAGTGTTTATATTATTTATGTCTAATTATTTTTTAACGTTTGCTATGAAAGTAGAAGGAAGGCTAAAGCCTTCCGCTACGTTTTGTCAAATAGGTTATGGTACAAGGTTTCAATCCTCATGATTATGAGCAAGATTGAGGAAGTTTTTTATGTCTTTTATGTCAGAGACTATGTTGCAGTTGGGAAGTGAATTTAAAAAGTACCTGCCATAATACCTGCTCTTAATGCGAGGGTCTAGAATTGCAACTATACCTGTATCTGTCTTTGTCCTGATTAGACGACCAAATCCCTGTCTTAGTAGGGTAATTGCCTGTGGTACTTGATAGTATGTAAAGGGGTCTTTATTTTGGGCTTTTAGTAATTCCATCCTTGCTTCAATTATTGGAGTATTTGGAACTGCAAAGGGTAATTTGGTTATTATTACACACTTCAGGGCTTCGCCCGGCACATCAACTCCCTGCCAGAATGTAGTTGTGCCAAAGAGAACGGGTTTATGACTGGTTTTGAATTCCTCAATCAACTGATACCTCGGCTTATCACCCTGTCTGAATAAAGTAAATGAATCCAAATTGTCTTTGATTTCTTCGTATGCGGCATTAAGCATCTCAAAACTCGTGAATAGAATGAATGATCTTCCTTGTGTGTGAGAGATTATGTCTTTTATGTGTTTTATAATATTATTTTTGTATTCATCAGGTTCCTGATTTGGATCAGGGATATTAATGGGAATGTAAATGAGTGCATTTTTTGAAAAGTTAAATGGTGAGCCAATAATTTTTTCATCGTAATCTTCACCGCCTGACTGTCGAGCAGGCCGTGTACCGTTTTGGTTCACGGCAGGAATCCCTAATCTTTCCTTTATGTAATTGAAATTTCCATTTGTTGAGAGTGTGGCAGAGGTTAGAATTACGGGCCTAATCTTATCAAATATTTGCTTCTCAAACTCACTGGCGACATTTATTGGTGCAGCAAGTAATGAGCATCTAATATTTCTTTGATCTAAAGGCCCTGACGAACTCGCTGATTCTATAATATTTGTATAAGGGAGAGATGATCGGTATTTTACTCTTTTCTCTATTTCAGTCCAATATACACATTCTTTCATATCCTGGTTTATGATGGTAGAAATGTTTTTATTAATTTCATTACAGCGATTTGCAAAGGCTGCAATCTCTAATCTTTCCTCATCTGTTTTAGCCTGGTTCAATAACGACTCTAGCATCCTGGAAAGATCTGACAAAGATTTATTCAGATAGTTGTTAATGATACCCTTTTTCCTAATCCGGGTTGTTACTTTACCTTTACCATATTTTTTGATAATTTCTGAGAAGAAGAGATTACCAGCTTCCCTTGCCTCATTTAATATTTTTTGGATAGTAGTTTCCGTTTTGCCTGATGGTTTAAATAGCCTTGTTACCAATCCCTTTCCAGTTTTTGGGTTCAGGATGGAATCAATTAAAAATTTAACTTTGAAGTTTGATATTTCTATACCGAAATAGTTTGTGGCTACATCTTCCAATGTTTGAGCTTCGTCGAAAACTACAGCATCAAAATTCGGTATGACCCGGCCTTCGTTTACTAAGTTTGCAAAAAAGAGGTGATGGTTTGTAACCAATATATCGGCTTTAAATTCTTTCCTTCGTGCCTTGTTATAGTAACAATCGTCCTTAAAGAGACAGTTTTTTCCAAAGCAAAGGTCAGATTCTCTGCAGACCTTACTCCATAATGCCTGTGATGGCTCAAAATCAAGTCCTGATCTTAAACCACTCTTCGTTTGTCTTTTCCATTGGATAATCTTCTGAAGTTCTTTGACTTCTTTTTTGGTTTCAAAGAGACCATGCATCTGAGCCTGGTTGAACTTTCTTATACACAAGTAGTTTTGTCCACCAACACAAAGGGCATAAGAAAAGTTAAATTCATCCACATGCTTGAACCCGGCCCGACCATCGTTCCCACCCGAACGCCCGCCTGACAACGTCTTTCGGACAGGTACCGTTCGGTACGGGCGGGCTGGCGGGGAGTCATTCGGGCAGATATCGGTATGGGCGTATCTTAATGCATTACGAAGAAATGGAAGATCTTTATTTATTAACTGTTCCTGTAATGTCTTGGTATATGTAGATATGACAACCTTTTTCCTTTTTTTGACAGCCCAGAATATAAACGGTACCAGATATGCCAGACTTTTTCCTACTCCAGTACCTGCCTCAACAATGAGATGTCTTTTCTCATTAATCGACTTTTCTATTGCCAGGGCCATTTCCAACTGTTGAGTCCTTAGCTCATAAGATTCTAATTTGTTAGAAATAATTCCGTTTGTCCCTAATACATTTTCAATCAGCATGTCATTAATTCCTATAAAATCAAATAGAATCTCACTTGATATTGGAATATTAACAGATTTAATTGCTTATTACGTCTCGGAAATTCTACAAAATGATGTTGTACTCTAAAAATCTTTCAAAACCTTGCGAACGTTTTTGAAAACCACAGAGCGAATCCATCTGTGATAATGGGCTATGAAGGAAATCCAATGTACTGTAAATATAGCAGATATATGATATCGAATATTACTAACGGGACGAAGCATGGAGTTATTTTATCAAATCTTAGTCATAATGGAAATGTTTGTTTATTTGCCCCGTAAGAAGACACAGTCATGTGGGCGGGATAAAATGCATATAGCAAGGATGACGTCTATGCCCTTAATCGCATTATAGGATTTTTCTAACGGAGGGTTAGTGTTTTGCGTAAGCAAAACCAAGAAGTTAGCGACATGAGCTAAGCTCAGCTTTGCTGAAAGCTAAGTTCGGATAAATCAATTTCTTTTGCCTTGCAAATTCTTTTTCATAATATATAATTTTCCGCTGTCATTCCCGCAAAAGCGGGAATCCAGAAGTATCATAACAAAAGCTATTAGATTCCCATTTTCATGGAAATGACATAATGGAAAATTTGAAAGGCCAGACATTAAATTGATGTTCTACTCTGACTGGTTCAGTTTTGTAACCTAAACCGAAACGTTTAGAGACGTAAAGAGCTGTCGAAGGCTTAACTTGTGAAGCATAAAAAATCTAAATACAAGATTATGGCCACGTTAATAAAAAGAGGTAATTGCAATTGGATAATGTAATAGTGCAGATGGAAGCTGAAGTTCGTAAATTAGTCGAAGACTATGTTGAGACAAGTCCTTATGAACTAAACCCGGATTCAAAACATGTGGATAAGATAATTAAGAGCCTGGCAAAGAGGAAATTAAAGTATGGATATCAATATTGCCCGTGCAGAATGATTTCCGGAAACAAAGAGATGGACGCAAAGAGTATCTGTCCGTGTGAATACCACGAAGAGGAAATAGAGAAGGACGGTATATGCAGTTGCGACCTTTTTGTGAGCCTGAATTATAAATCTGTCTCTGCAATTTAGCCCAGTCCACTTTATAATGATTTTTTAATTAGTTTGTATCTACCCAATATCTTGTGGGAGATTGATATACTTCTGAAACTTCATCATCAGAATCACCATTTCCTTAAATTCACAAAACACTTCCTTTTCAAATTCTACATCAATAGAATTTATTCTTTTTAGCAATAAATTGCAAATATTTTTCTTGACTTTATCGCCGACCTGAGGGATACTATTTTTAAATGAACTATCCAGGCGGAAAAGGGGGTGTATATCAGAGGTTGATTAATCTCATGCCGCCCCATGAGGTCTACATTGAGACCCATTTGGGTGGCGGTGCGGTTATGCGTAATAAACGTCCTTCCAGAC
>MAYW01000105.1 GCA_001723765.1 Candidatus Scalindua rubra | reverse complement strand
CTCTCCCGAAACAGATCCTTGTGGAGTAATATAGTAGCTCTACTCCACAGGGATTAACCCACCCAAAAATTTGTAACAAACTTTGAAATTCCGATACAGTCAATTAACGTCTTTGCGATCTCTGCGCCCTGGCGATAGGCTTTCATCTACAAAATACAAAAGCACAATTCCTATGATAAAGAAACCAACAAGTGATAAAACAGCTAGACGAGATGTTCCCGTAATTTGACGAATAATACCGAATACGAACGGCCCCCATATTGCCGAAAACTTCTCAAATACTGAATAAAAGCCAAAAAATTCTGCCGATTCATCTACGGGAATCATTGTTCCATACAAAGACCTGCTTATGGCTTGAGAACCGCCAAGAACTAATCCTACTGCTATTCCCAGTATCCAGAAATCAAGGGCGCTATTCATAAAATATGCATAGCACAGAATACCAGACCAGAGAAGCAGGACGAAAGTTAATATTCTTTTTGCACCGAATGCCTTGGCAATTCGGCTAAATAATAATGCACCACCAATTCCTATAAATTGCACTAACAAAAGTGTACCCATAAGGGTTTCGTTCTTAAGTTTTAGCTCATCCTTCCCAAAAATAGCAGCCATCCTGATTACTGTCTGTATGCCATCATTGTAAAACATAAACGCTATTAGAAAAAAAGCAAGATTCCTGTGTTTCTTAACACTTAAGATGGTATTCCATGTTCGTAATATACCTAATCTTACATAAGCAAATGGTGTGTTTGTGTCTTGATACTGTTGCGGGGATGTTATCCTATTTTTGGGTTCGCGAAGCCAGATAAAGGTTATTAAGGCAAAGCCAGCCCACCAGATCCCCGTAAATAATAAACTTATTCTTACAGCTAGTATCTTGTCAATACCTATTTTATCATGAATTAAGATTAAGATCAGACAGATTAAAAACTGCAGGCCTCCTCCCAGATACCCATATGCATAACCCTTACCAGAGAGCTGATCAATCTCTTGCCTGGAAGCAATATGGGGCAGGAATGCATCATAAAAGATATTTGCACTGGTAAAGCAGACATTAGCAAAGAAGAAAAAAATCATAGTCATCCACACATC
Organism: Candidatus Scalindua rubra; assembly: GCA_001723765.1. Lineage (GTDB taxonomy): Bacteria > Planctomycetota > Brocadiia > Brocadiales > Scalinduaceae > Scalindua_B > Scalindua_B rubra. Next base: position 14,906 of record MAYW01000105.1, on the reverse strand, counting down.
TCCAGCATGGCAAAAATATAAGAGTGTGGTGAATAAACTTCCTCCGTAACAAAAGACCATTAAAAATCTTTTTTTTGTCTTTGAAAGGTCTGAAATAGCACCTAGAATAGGGGCTGTTAAAAACACGAAGAGAGCCGCAGTTCCAGATAGAAATCCCCATAGGGTAGCTGCATTGGTAGCTACCTCAATACCTGAAAATCTAAAAATCCAGCCGTCTGATGGTATAATAACCGTGGCAAAGTATATGGGCAAAAGGGCTGCTATAACAGTAGTTGCAAATGCCGAATTAGCCCAATCATACATACACCATGCAAAAACATTCCTTTCCTTGTCACTTTTCATAGGTATATCCTATAAATAACAGATAGCCATGCGTATATATGCCTTGAAAACCAATATTTATTTCTTTACAATCCAAATTGGGAATAGTAGATTGGCAAAATTACTTCTCAGACACAAATTTTATAACGTGTGATGTTTTGTGAGAAATTATAGCCTTTTTTAGATAGTTATCATTAGAAAAAAAGAAATAAATGTACAACGAGTGACAATATCATGAACAAAAGAAATTATGAGAACAAAAACATTGTTGCAAGCTATAACCATATGACATTGCAAAACCCTGAAGTAATGGTTTTTTTGAAACATAGGGATAGCATTATAGATAAACATGTACTTGATATTGGGTGTGGTACAGGAAGAACAACGATGATCTTAAAAAATTTGAGCAAGAATTATACCGGACTTGATTATTCACTCGACATGATAGAATCATGCAAAAAAAGATTTAAAAACGTACGTTTTATCCATGGTGATGTAAGGAAAATGGATGAATTTGAAGACAGTGAATTTGATTATGTAATGTTTTCATTTAACGGTCTTGATTCAATTAACCATGATGACAGGCTAAAAGGCTTGTGGGAAATACACAGGGTACTTAAGCAAGATGGGCTGTTTGTCTTTTCTTCACATAACAGAAACCATCGACATGCTATCTCACGCCCAAAAATGCCGTTGCCAACAACTCCATGCAAACAGGTTGAACACTTTATGAAATTTGTCAAATCTTCGCTCAATCATTTAATAAACAGGAATCATCAGAAGTTTGAAAATGAATACGCAATCATAAATGACGTCGCGCATAACTATGCCATGCTGACTTATTATATAGACAAAAGAGACCAGATTTCACAACTTAAGGACATAGGCTTTGAGGCTATAGAAATGTATGATACAAATGGAAATATACTGAACCTTGATAGTGATGATAAAGATAGTGCATGGATTTATTACGTAGCGAGGAAGATTAATCTACAGAATGATAAATGAGTGTATGATTGTGCCTGAACAGAAAATTAAGCGATACCAATCTTGCTACTCTCTTTCCCCCTTTGTTAAAGGAGGAGAAAGGAGGCTTATAATGTGACAAATGGCAACTAGGTGTCCGAAATTGTCATTCCGGACGCGATCCGGAATCTAATACTTATACCTTAAGAATCATGTATATCCAATGTAATAACGTTTTCAACAACGAATAGTTATATATTTACCTAAAATGGTTTATATAAATACTACTTAATTCCAAAATATTCTTGTAAACAAAACCGTTAAATTTATAATCGTTTTAGTAATAAAAACAAATAATACTATTTTGTCAATAGATTAGGTTTGACCCTGGAAACCCTAATAAACTTATTCTTACGGCTAATGTCTTTTCAATACCTATTTTATCATGAATCAAGATTAAGATTAGGCAGATAAAAAACTGCAGGCCTCCTCCCAGATATCCATAAGCATAACCCTTGCCAGAGAGCTGATCAATCTCTTGCCTGGAAGCAATGTGGGGCAGGAATGCATCATAAAAGATATTTGCACTGGTAAAGCACACATTAGCAAAGAAGAAAAAAATCATAGTCATCCACACATCTCCAGCATGACAAAAATATAAGAGTATGGTGAATAAACTTCCTCCGTAACAAAAGACCATTAAAAATCTTTTTTTTGTCTTTGAAAGGTCTGAAATAGCGCCTAGAATAGGGGCTGTTAAAAACACGAAGAGAGCCGCAGTTCCAGATAGAAATCCCCATAGGGTAGCTGCATTGGTAGCTACCTCAATACCTGAAAATCTAAAAATCCAGCCATCTGAGGGTACAATAACCGTGGCAAAGTATATGGGTAAAAGGGCTGCTATAACGGTTGTTGCAAATGCCGAATTAGCCCAATCATACATACACCATGCAAATACATTCCTTTCCTTGTCACTTTTCATATATTTGACATTTGGATTTTGTTATCGAGTTGAGCTTGGTTATTTGCCATTCAATCTTTGTATTCTTTGTGCTTGTAACCCTTTATAAATTAAAACCTAAAAAAAGAAGATTTTACAGAGTAATACTATATAATTATTTAGACAATAAAACATCATTTTTGTTTATTAGTAGTGGAGAAAAACCATAATTGTCAACAAGAAAATGGATTCTCTTTGTGACCACAATCACTCTGGTTAGTCTTTTCGTTGTACTTGTTGTGAGTTTATCTTGGCAATGATTTGTTCGATAATGAACTTCCCTTTCCACTACAAGCTAATCGTGCTAAGCCATATTACGAATTTATGTCTAACGAATTGATACTTAGAAACACACCTGTTCCCCTTAAGCCCAAACCGAAGGAGCAGTATCAAAAGGATTTGACAAGAGTAGTCTTAGGCGAAGATTTTAAAGCAAATGGTTTTATCCACATGAAGGGCATCTGACGGCAGAAGGGCATCGAATTGTATTTGATATCTTATCTCCTGGATTACCATGATTGAACGTCGCCATATAGCGGCAACAGACATCTGAAAGCTTTTCACGAGATAAAAATAACTCAAAGTATGTGATTGCTATAAAATGAACAAATTGTCATTCCCGCAGTCTGTTGAGCGGGAATCTAGACCTTCAGTTTTCAGAATTTCTATTTCAATGGGAATAACAATATAGCTTAATAATTGCTCAATTTAATTTGCATTAAAAAGAGCGATTTTATATTGTATATTGTGGTAGCCGTCCGCCTTGGCGGACGTTTTTTCATCATTTGATGTGTATATAAAATTTCACATAAGTTGCGCAACCTGCCCGTTCTCCGTAGTACTACGAAGGATGAAAAGGATGCGGCTACTCGCCCGCCGTACCGTTTGGTACGGGCGGGCACAAATCACTCAATCTAGGTAGAAATAAAAAGTTAAAGGGTATTGCTTAATATGAACAAAAGAAATTATCAGAACAAAAACATTGTTGCAAGCTATAACAATATGACATTGCAAAACCCTGAGGTAATGATTCTTGTGAAACACAGTGAAAGTATTGTGGACAAACATGTGCTAGATATTGGGTGTGGTGGGGGTAGGACAACCGCGATTTTAAAGAATCTGAGCAGTGGCTATATAGGTCTTGATTACTCATTAGAAATGATAGAATCATGCAAAAAAAGATTTCACAACTTGAAGATATGGGCTTTGAGACTATCGAAATGTATGGTACTTAAGGCAGACTTACATACGTCATTAAAACAGCTACTGATACGTAATCTTGAGCGGTTACGCCAATCTTTGATATCTTATCGTATAAAAGGAATTGAAGGCATCGAGCAAGAAGTTGAACTAAACCTTGGGTCTGTTTTTCTTCATAAGGAAGAAATTCAAGAAAAAATAAAAACTAATGAAAATAAGACACTATGGCAAAAGTATTTCAACTTTCTTGATGGTTTGAATAAAACATTGGCAACAGCAAAAAATATTAAGCAATTAGTTAGCCCAGTAATAAAGTTAATTGGGATTGGTAATGGCTAACAAGGCAAATGCACTCGGAAAGTCAAGATCTTTGACTCGCTCCGTTTTGCCTGCCGGTTATTTGCAACGTTATACTCTTTATTATTTTCGCCTCGCAGAAATTACTCGTTCTTTTCCTTGCAAGTCTTTGATTACTTCAATATACATATAACGTCCTTCCATTTCCATAAATTTAACAATCGTTGTCGCCTGTGTTTCCTCAACTTCCAGGACCAGATATCCCTTAGGCTTTAGCCAATCAGTAGCTTCATTAATTATTTGTTTATAAAAACATAATCCGTCTTTCCCTCCAACTAACGCTTCACGGGGTTCATGTTCTCTTATTTCTGGTTCCAATTTATTCCATTCCGATTCGCTTACGTAAGGTGGATTTGACACAATAAAGTCGACGCATCCTTTCTCAAGTTGACTGTCGAATGCCCCGAAGATATCCCCTTGCAAAAGATGAATCCTGTCTACAATTTCATGCCTTTGAGCATTAGTCCTTGCTACGGTAAGTGCTTCTTTTGAGATATCGCTTGCATATGTTTCCGCATTTTTAAGGTTCATAGTCAAAGATACTGCAATATTGCCAGAACCAGTTCCTATGTCCATAATGATTATTGTCTTATTTGAAAATATCTTACTTTGGGCTTTGCTTAAAACAGTTTCCACAAGTATTTCTGTTTCCGGTCTGGGGATTAAAGCACGTTCATCAACAACGAAGTCAAGTGACATAAACTCTGCATGACGTGTAATATATTGCAGGGGTATATGTCTTTTTCTCTTATTAATTAATTCTTTGTATTTGTTGATAGCGTTATCTTTAACAATCTTATCTGGATTTGTATACAGTTTTGTTCTGTCACAAGATAATACATAAGCTAGTAGCGTGTCTGCATTTATTTCTGGGGATTCAATATCATATTCCTTTAGAATAGATATTGCCCATTTTAATATGTTGCGAATTGTATTTATCTTTTTAATATCTCTCATGTTCTTATTCTTAACTAACAAAGTAAGCAAAATAAAAATCCTAAAAAAGAGTTTCGTTTATTGGATATTGTAATTTTGGATTTGTTTGGGATTTGTAATTTGTGATTTGAGATTTAAAATTGTAAAACCTCTTTGAGGAATTTCCATTTTAAATTTTTTGGAGTTAAGGCTTTAGCCTTTAGCCTTTTATTTTATTCGTAGCGGAGGTCTTCCCGCCCGAACGTACCCGTTCGGTACGGGCGGGCAGACCTCCATCCTTCATGGGATTAATCCCAACGTAAACGTTTATATAACCAACATTGCCGTCAAACCCATGGAGGTGGAAACCTAAAGGTTTCCGCTACTAATATGTAACTTGTCCAGTTTAGGGTTTTACAGGGTAGCAGCTAATTCCTTAATCTTTTCTTCTTTTCCATAATTTGTCATTGCCTCAATAAGTTCGTCTATCTCTCCAAGCATTACTTTGTCCAGACTATATAGATTGAGGTTTATTCGGTGGTCAGTAACCCTATTCTGTGGATAATTATATGTACGGATCTTTTCGCTTCTATCACCGGACCCTATCTGATTACGGCGAGTTTTATCGCGTTCATCCTTGTTTTGATCCTGTAAAAAACTGTAAAGGCGACTGCGCAAAATACGCATCGCTTTTGCGCGATTTCTGTGTTGTGATTTTTCGTCCATGCACTTTACGATAAGGCCGGTTGGTTCATGGGTGATTCTGACTGCAGAACTGGTTTTGTTAACCTTTTGTCCTCCAGGTCCAGAAGCACGAAACGTATCAACTATGACATCTTTAGGGTCAATCTTTATCTCAACGTCTTCAATCTCTGGTAAGACAGCTACTGTTGCTGCTGAGGTGTGTATCCTTCCACTAGTTTCTGTAGTAGGAACTCTCTGTACACGGTGAGTTCCGCTTTCATAACGTAATTTATTATAAACCAGGCGTCCTTCAATAGAAAAAATTACTTCTTTGAACCCTCCTATTTCTGTATGGCTACAATCTAATATTTCAGTTTTCCAGTTTTGTTTTTCAGCATACTTAGTGTACATCTTGAAAAGATCAGACGCAAATAGCGCTGCTTCTTCACCACCAGTTCCAGCTCGAATTTCCATTATTGCATTTTTATCAGAATCTTCATTTTCTGTAAAAAAACAGCCCTTGACCTCTTCAAACAAATTTAATTCTTTTATTTCGAGATTATCGAGTTCATCCTTTGCCAGATTGTATAAATCTGCATCACCATTATTTTCAGAAAGAATAGTCCTGGCTTCTTCTTTTTGTTTAAGTGTTTTATCTAGTTGAAGATATTTGCCAACGAATTTTGAAAGTCTACCATGTTCTTTAACATAAGATGTGTATCTGGTATTGTCTGATATAATCTCTGGATCAGACAAAAGGTTCTCCAGTTCATTATAACGGTCAAACATCACTTTTAATTTCTTAAATAGTTTTTCATTTATCTGCACCACTAATCTCCGATTTCTCTTTTACAGTAACATTTTCTTGTCCATTTGTGTCAATTTCATTAGTTGTCTTTGTAGTATCGCTTTTAAAAGATTTGTCAGACCAGCTAAATTTTTGTTTAAATCGTTCAACCCTTCCAGCGCTATCAACAAATTTTTGTTTTCCAGTGTAAAAAGGATGGCACTTAGAACAAACCTCTACTGCTATTTTACTTTTTGTAGATCGTGTTTTAAAAGTCTCACCACAACCACAAGTAACAGTTGTTTCTACATATTCTGGGTGAATTCCACTCTTCATTTGCAGTCATCTCCACTAATTAAATGTCTTGAAAATTTCTCAATAAAGAATTTACGTAACCGCTTAAATATGTTTTTTACAATTACGTCTTAGATACTTTTTAAATTTTATCAAAGAGCATAAACTACTGCAACAAAAAACATTAAGCTTTCCTGGACTTCGCTTTTGATTGCAGGTTAACATAATGATTTAACATGTTTTGTTTTACATTTAGTTTTTCAATAATTATTCATGCATTTTTTTATCTCAAAAATTAAGGGAGAAACTTCTTTAAAACAGGACAAAAGTTCATAGCGAAGGTGTTTGGGCCAATCTAATTTATATTTGACACTATGGGTTTAAACTGTTATTCTCATTGTGTTTATTAAAATTTAGAAAGGAAAGATACTATGGAATTTGACAAAGGTAATGTTGAGAAGTTTAGAAATGAAACACTTGAACTTGGTTATTCCTTCTTTAAGTCAAAGGTATTATTGACAGCAACTAAACTTGATATCTTTAACATAATTGGTGAGATGGGACTGTCTGTTAATGATGTTGCTGCAAAGTTAAATTCCGATGAGGATGCAACAGAAATATTCTTAGATGCTATAGTCAGCTTAAATTTGCTTAAAAAGAAACATAATCAGTATTTTAATACTGAAAACGGAAAAGAGATATTTATTTATGGCAAGGAAATGTATTTGGGAGATATAATTGTTCTACAGGATGTTATGTGGGATGCATGGAGCAGATTAGAAGAGTCAATAGTTACGGGACGACCAGCACGAAAACCTGATATGTTTCAAGATGATAAAGAAGAAACGAGAAATTTTATAATGGCCATGCACAATACGGCCATAACTACCGCTCATATACTATCAAGAGAAATAGACTTGAGCGATTGTAAAACCTTAATTGATATCGGTGGAGGACCGGGTACTTATTCAGTGTTTTTTTGTAAAGAAAATTGCAATCTCGAGGTAACTATTTTAGATTTGCCAGGAACCCTGGAAATTACAAGGGAATTGATTTCGAATTCCAATGTCACACATAGGACAAAGTTAATAGAAGGAGACTTTAATAAGGAAATAGAAGGACGATACGATGCCGCCTTCCTTTCAAACATCATTCATGGTGAAGGTGAAAAAGAAAATATTGCATTGATAAAAAGAGTATATAATGCACTAAATGATGGTGGAAAGATAATTATTAAAGACTTTTTCCTTGATGATAATAAAGCTTCTCCCGCGTTCCCAGCGCTGTTTTCACTCAATATGCTATTATTTACAGAAAACGGTCGTTCTTATTCTCTTCAAGAAATTAAAGGCTGGCTAGAAAAAGCTGGATTTCGTGGCTTAACCAGAATGAACATAAAACTTCCTAGATCCGCATCTGTTTTGATAGGCAAAAAATAGATTACAAATATAAGATATTTTTAAAGTTAAATTAATAAGACACGGATTTTCACAGATGAGCACAGATAGAAACATCTTTAAATTTAGTTTTTTCTTGGTTGAGCCCTTAATCATTATAATCTGCGTTTATCTGTGTCCAAAATGGAAATTCCTCATATGATAATATATTAACTTATTAACAGTTCTTTACTTTGTTTATGAACGAAACGGAGTGTAAATTTGTCTGACAAAGCTGAGCTTAGTTCACATAATCTGGTACATATTTTAACAAATATCGGCAAGCCAAATATTCTCTTACTAGGGGACTTCATGCTGGATAAATATGTCTGGGGGGAGGTAAAGCGTGTGTCACAGGAGGCGCCAATACCCGTAATAAATGTGACATCAGAGGAAATAAGACCAGGTGGTGCAGGAAGTGTTGCAAATAACCTGGCACATCTTGGAGCTAATGTTTATTGTTGTGGAGTTGTCGGTAATGATGAAGAAAGTAAACAGCTATTGAAGAATTTAATTGATATAAATGCAGATACAGACAGTATAATTCAAGATCATAGTAGACCTACGACTGTTAAGATTAGAATGATGGGGCATCTCCAATCTGCGGGGAGAGGTGTTCAACAATTATTAAGGATTGATTATGAAAAGACAAATGAAATAGAAGCGGGAATACAGGAAAACATTTTAAACAAGATTAAAAATAAAATTGAACATCTAGATATAATACTGATTTCTGATATGAATAAAGGGGTATTATCTAAGAAAATTCTAGAAACCGTTATCAAATCAGGTAAAGATAATAATGTGCCCGTTATAGTGGATCCGAGGCTTACAAATGATTATAGTATTTATAAAGGTGCAACTGCGATAACGCCTAACCGATTTGAAACAAAACTGTCAACCGGGATTAAGATAACGGACGTTAACAGCATGAAATCTGCTGGCAAGAAATTATTGGAAGAGTTTTTGTTTGAATATATTATTATAACGGCCGATAAGGATGGAATGTTCCTATGTAATAAGAATGGAGATTACAATCTGGTCCCTACCGTGCCAAAAGATGTCTATGACGTTAGTGGCGCTGGAGATATGGTTTTAAGTGTTTTTGGATTCGTGGTGGGAAGTAAAAACAGCTTTGAGGATGCTGCAATGATTGCAAACGTTGCAGCCGGGATTGAGGTTGGTAAGATTGGCGCAGTGCCCATTAGTAAGAGTGAGATACTGAGCGAACTTATGGGAGGATCAAATCCCCTTTATACAAAGATAAAGGTTTTAGATGAGCTTGAAAAAATACTTGATAAGCACAGGGAAAATAACGAGAAAATTGTATTCACTAATGGATGTTTTGACATACTTCATGTCGGTCATATAGAATATCTTAAGTTTTCCAGAAACCAGGGAGACGTGCTCGTAATCGGATTAAATTCTGATATATCAGTTAGAGAACAAAAGGGGCAAAAAAGGCCTTTTATTACAGAAGATGAAAGGGCAAGATTAGTCTCGGCATTGGAAGACGTAGACTATGTTGTTCTTTTTGATGAACTAACACCTGAAAAACTTATCAGAAAGATAAAACCAGATATCCTTGTAAAAGGAGAAGATTGGAAAGAAAAAGGGGTAGTAGGTCGCGAATTTGTAGAATCTTATGGGGGGAAAGTACTCCTGGCACCTCTTGTAAAAAATGTTTCAACGACTGATATTGTTTCAAGAATATTAGAAAGAAGCGGTAGGAGATAATTGGCGCTGTCCCCTATATTGTATATTTCATCTTGCGAAGCCCGTCCGACCAAGTCACACGGGCGGGCAAGATGCCATAAATTAGCAACATGAGCTAAGCCGAAGCTGAGCTTAGCTTAGTCAGCTTTGCTGAAAGGAACTAATTTAATTGTATAGGAATTTCCATTTTATCTGCTTACCAGCCCGACATGCATTCTGGCGGGTAGCACAATAAGATACAGCATTGTCATTCTGAGTGAAGCGAAGAATCTCCTGCTAATATGCCAATTTATTCATCGAGAAGTTATTGTGCATACTGAGTATAGATTCTTCGGTCGTTCCTCCCTCAGAATGACATGTTGTTAGCTTTATGCGAAAAAGTCCGCCCGGAGGCGCTATCTTGTATGGAAAATGAAATAAAAAACGTCTTTAAATGAAAGTATAAGGATAAAATCAGAACTTCTTTCTAATAGTATAGAAATTATTACTCAGATTGCAAATGTATCCGTAAATGCACTCAAAGATGGCCATTCGCTATACCTTATGGGTAATGGTGGAAGCGCTGCAGATGCGCAACATATCTCTGGAGAGCTAGTAGGCAGGTTTAAGAAGGATAGAAAGTCATTACCTGTTCTTGCGTTAACAACTGATACATCTGTACTGACGGCTATTGCGAATGACTACGGATATGACCTATGCTTTGAAAAGCAAATAGAGGCTTTTGTTAAAAATGGAGACGTTGTTTTTGGGCTGAGTACAAGTGGTAATTCTACAAATATCGTAAACGCTGTAATATTAGCCAAAAAAAAAGGGGCTAAGACAATAGGCTTTACAGGGAAAGACGGTGGGACACTTAAGGATTTCGTGGATATATGTCTTAAAGTTCCGTCCTCAGAAACACCTCGTATACAGGAATGCCACATAACTGTTGGTCATATACTGTGTTCTATTTTAGAAAAAGAATTATTTGATTGATATCCTTGAGAAATTTAGAATTAAGTATTACCTAAATTGAGCGATTTTATATTGCATGTCAATGTAGCCGCAGGCTTTAGCCTGCGTTTCCCATCATCTGATGAGTTTATGGCAATTTCATGTAAGTTACGCAACCTGAAGGTTGCGGCTACAAAAATCTCTCAATTTAGGTATTAGTAAAAAGGGATTGAGAATGGCGAATAAAATGTATATTTGTTTCTGGGGTGTAAGGGGTAGCATATCTTCACCTGGTAAAAAAACTGCTAATTATGGTGGTAATACAGCGTGTATAGAAGTTAGATGTGGTAAGGAAATATTTATCCTGGATGCGGGTAGTGGTATTAGAGAATTAGGTAATAAATTATTGAAGGAAAAACATCAACATATAAACATTCTATTTAGCCATTTTCATTGGGATCATATACAAGGCTTCCCATTCTTTGCTCCTGTATTTAATAAAAAATATGCGATAACCCTGATTGGTGAAAGAAAGATGAATTTTACGTTGGAACAGTTATTTACCGCACAGTTGATGTTTCCGTATTTTCCTTTATCATTAAAAGAATTGGATGCGAAGATAAGCTTCAATGAAATAACAAAAAACGATAGTATTAAGAGGAATAATGTAACAATTAAACTTGCACGCCTTAATCACCCTGGAGGATGTATAGGATATCGAATTGAATATGGTGGCAAATCATTTGTTTATGCTACTGACACTGAACATTTCAGCTGTATAGATAAATCATTACTTAATTTATCATTAAACGCAGATGTTCTTGTATATGATTGTAATTACACTGAAGATGAATATTCTGGCAAAAATGGGCCTCCTAGAACAGGTTGGGGACATTCTACATGGGAACAAGGGATAAAAGTTGCCAAAGCGGCAAAAGTAAAAAAATTTATTTTATTTCACCATGATGCAACACATGACGACAAATTTATGGATAAACTAGAAAGAGAAGTAAGAAAAGAATTTAAGGAATCTTACGCTGCATATGAAGGTATGGAAATAATTCTTTAATCAGAGGCCAATATGTCAGAGAATTTAATTGTATATTATGCTCCGGAAATAGAACTCAATCCCTTTGAATCATTGTTAAGGGAGAAAAGTATATATTTGAGGGAAATAACTCCTTCTAATCTGGAAAATATTAAGTCAGGTGAAGATTTAAATATTTTTCTTATTAATAATAAATTTGCTGATTGTATGAATAAAGAAATGTCTGAGTTGATAGTTTGTCCGGACTACTCCAATGCGATTATTTTTATCAACGGAGATCAGAAACAAAAGAGTAATAAAATATGTGATGATAAAAAAGTATTTCTTTACCTGAAAAAACCAATTGAAGAATATGAATTATTAAAAGCAATAAAGAGTGGGTTTAGTTATCTTCACTCAAGGTTAGAGTGTAAAAGGTTGCATTCGGAACTGGGTTACCAAACAAGAAAATTAAGCAGTCTTAATGAAATTGGCATGGCCCTTTCCGCGGAACAGGATTATGACAAACTATTAGATTTAATTCTTTTAAAAAGCAGGGAAATAACTAATTGTGATGCGGGGAGTCTGTACCTGGTGGAAGAGGATGAAGGGGGAGAAAGGATGTTAAGTTTTAAGCTGGTACAAAATGATACGTTGACTAACTTGACATTGAATGAGCATACATTGCCCATTACTAAGAAGAACATGGCAGGTTATGTTGTGATCACAGGGAAGTATGTCAACCTGAAAGATGCATACAATATTCCTGAAGGGGAAGAGTATGTCTTCTATGATGAAATCGACAGGGAATTTAACTATCGTACAAAGTCAATGCTGGTAATACCAATGAGGGATCATAATAACAAGATTATTGGAGTACTGGAGTTGATAAACAGAAAGAAGGCAAAAGATGTCAGGTTAACGTCTGAAGCGATTGTTGATGCGGAGGTAATTCCCTTTGATGAGAAGACATGGGGGCTTGTAAATTCACTTGCAGGCCAGGCAGCCATAGTGCTTTCTCAAACCATACAAAAGATGTATGAATTGCAAGAACTGAACAATATTGGCATTGCCCTTTCTGCTGAACAGGATTATGATAAATTATTAGACTTAATTCTTGCAAAGAGCAGAGAAGTAACAAATTGTGATGCAGGAAGTCTATATCTATGGGAAGAGACTAAAGACGAAGGAAACAGATTAATATTTAAGTTAGTACAAAATGATACATTACCCAATTTGAAATTTCAGGAATATGCTTTACCCCTTACCAGGACTAGCATGGCAGGATATGTTGCACTCACGGGCGAATTCGTTAACCTGGAGGATGTGTACAATGTACCCAAAGATGCAGATTATACTTTTAACAAGATTTTTGATATGAAATTTAAATATCGTACCAAGTCAATGTTGGTGATTCCAATGAAGGATCACAAGAATAAGATTATAGGTGTGCTACAGTTAATAAACAGGAAAAAATCAAAAAATGTCAGGTTAACGTCTGAAACGATTGTTGATGCTGAGGTAATTCCTTTTGACGAAAAGACCTTTGGGCAGGTAAATTCACTTGCAAGCCAGGCTGCTGTATCTATTGAAAACAACATATTATACCAAAACATCCGGAATTTATTCGAGGGATTTGTAAAGGCATCAGTACTAGCTATTGAGCAAAGAGATCCCACAACTTGTGGTCATTCTGAAAGGGTTTCTGTTATGACAGTGGGTTTGGCAAAATTGGTTGATAGGACTGCATCTGGAAGGTATAAGGATGCCCATTTCACCAGGGATCAGATAAAAGAAATAAGATATGCAGGACTTCTTCATGATTTTGGTAAGGTAGGTGTACGTGAAAACGTATTGGTCAAAGCAAAGAAATTATATCCACATGATTTGAAATTTATAAGGAGTCGATTCGATTTTATTAAAAAATCTACGGAATGTAAATATCTTGAGAAAAAAATAGGCGTGATTTATGATAAAAAAATTAATAATTACCAGAAATATTTTGACGAAATTGATAAAGAATTAATGGAGGAATTAATAAAGCTGGACAATTACTTAAAAGAGATTGAAGAAGCTAATGAACCTACTATCTTAGAAGATGAAATGTTTAATGAAATCACAAATATAGCTACCAAGGTGTATCAAGATTATAATAGAGAAGAACGTCATTTTCTTACTCCACATGAATTAAATTTCTTAAGTATAAGAAAAGGTACTTTAGATGAAGAAGAAAGGCTCCAAATTGAATCTCATGTAGTACATTCATACGAATTTTTAGAGAAGATTCCCTGGACAAAAGAATTGGAGGCGGTCCCAAATATTGCATATGCGCATCATGAGAAGTTAAATGGGAATGGTTACCCCTTAAAAATAAAGGGAGATAGGATTCCTATACAGTCAAAGATGATGACTATTGCAGATATATATGATGCCTTAACTGCACGAGATAGACCCTATAAAAAGGCAGTCCCCCATGAAAGGGCGTTAGACATAATAGGCTACGAGGTTAAAGGTAAACTAGTAGACGCTGATTTGTTTGATATGTTTGTTAAGGGAAAAGCTTATGAATTAGCTACTACAAAGAGCTAATTTAAACGTATCGAAAATTCCACAATCTATTGAAATATTTCATCTTAAGAGACTTATTCGATATTTTACCTGTCTGCGTGCGTACACGCACAGGTAGGCAAGGCTCAACACGCAAATAAAACGGGAATCTCATTTTGCGGAGCCCACCCAGATGAATCCGTTCGCCAGCCCGACAAGGCTGTTCTGGCGGGGACGGGCAAAATGCCATAAATTCAGAACTCCTGACCTCTTACGTTTAGCCGAATGATATAATTGTAATAAACATAAAATGTTACGATCATTTTTTGATGATGAGCGAGATAATAGTGGTGATTTTAAGATGATACCTTAAATGCTGTAGGGTGGGCATTGCCCACCATCTCAAATTGCGTAAACCCAATAACGGTGGGCAATGCCCACCCTACGATTAACCGATTTAGGCACATTTTGGTATCATCACAAAATCCCAGAGGTCAGAAGTTCTGAAATTAGTGAACGGAGTGAACTAATTTATTTAGTTTCCTTCCCGAGCCAGGATAAATACTTGTCAGATCCTTCTATAACAGGTACGGCAATAACTTCAGGAACATCGTAGCTGTGCAGTTTTTTTACCCTCGCTTCAATTTGTTTAAACAGTTTTTTCTTTGTTTTTAGTATTATCAATGCTTCTTTGTCATCACATATTTTTCCCTTGCCAGCGGT
>MAYW01000104.1 GCA_001723765.1 Candidatus Scalindua rubra | reverse complement strand
GTAACAACTCGGTTGATCCAAAATCAAACAACTTTATAATTTAGCTATTCTTTTATACTAATAAGGGAAAGTTTTGAAAACCGTAGGTTTCATTTTACAACCTGGTCGATCCGGAACATACGTGAGATAAGCTCGGCTCTGCTTAGATATCTATCCCCTTTTTGGTTCTAGCTCGACCAGGTTGGGTTGTTGTCTAGAATCGGTATCCGATCTTTTAAATCCTGCTCCCATAATCACAAATCAAGGTTTGACCCGCTCTCCCTTGACCCGCTCTCCGCTTAGGTCACGGCACTCAGTCAATTAGATGATTATACCGTAGCTGGGATTTTCATCTCGATGTGTAGTGGCTGCACACCGACACTTTTTAAGTCGGCTATAGCTGAGTCAATTGCATATTCCAGACTCTCTGCTTCTCTATCGAAAGCAACATAAGTCGTACCGTTACGTTTGCCTAAGCTTGAATCGGCACACTTACTATAGATTGCCTCAGCTTTTTCGTCGTCCACTTCCGAAATAATTAGGGTGAATTCATAAGTTTTCATGTTTTGCTGTCCTTACTGTATACGTGTTATGTTTGAAAAACAACATTAAACTTAACGGCTCTCAACAGTGTTGACAGTCGTCAACTGCCCTACGAATCCGCTTTGAATGAGTTTCAGGTTTTTGCGGTGTAGAGTGAATATTGAAGTAGCATCCTTCACGAGCGTGAAGTGGACACAGAAGTTTTCCCCAGATGTGGGCGTGCCCGCTTGATTTAATAATTCGCCATCCATGCTTTCCCGCATATTTAATCGCCTCACGAATGTGTTTGTTTGGGTGATCAGACAAACATAACCTTTCCTTTTTATTTATATGAGTTTCAAAAACAATCAAGCTCAACTCGTTTTTTGAAATATCTATCTATGCTCTAAAATTTATTATTTTAACATCGTAAATTGATACTGAAATTAAATCAACAAAAATTTAGGTAAAGAAATAGATTATGCAGCAGTATTTCAGGCAAGTAAAAAGTTTGAATAAGAAACTAACGTAAATAAAAAAATATTTCCTGATAAGAAAAAAGTGGAAAGATTCCTAAAGTGGGCCAATGTAAAATGTTGAGACCTGACTACTTCGTTTCTCTTATTGCCAAATGACAAGATGCGTACCCCATCTTTTCTTTATAATCACTAATCCCCTTTTTTGTCCTAATAAGTGTAAACTTGACCATATTTCACAAACTTGTTTGTCAAATATAATAATATATGTTCCTATTTATTCTCTGATCCAATATTAGGTGTTACTGCCCTTGAATCAGTTGGTATTGAAGTAGACCAAAAGACACAAGAACTCAATAGAATGCCAGCTACAAGGCTCAAAAAACTTAAACCAAAATTCTAACAAATGAAGAGATCAAGGAAGAGCTAAAAGAATGGATTTCAACATAATTTGATCTCCCACAGCTCAATATGATTTAAAAGATATTATTGTTGTGTTATCACTATTTTTGTCTTTAGCTTTTAACTATATAATGATATTAGTATTCTATAATCAGTACCTAATCTTTTAAGTCTCTATCCCCATAATCACAAATCAAGGTGTGACCCGCTCTCTCCACTACTTAATCAGTATCTGATCTTTTAAGTCTCTATTTCCATAATCACAAATCGCGGATGTCCGAGGTGTGAACCGCTATCTCTCAAAAAAGCCTCTGTTATCATCAAAATTGATAACGCGAAAAAATTTTCATTTTTTCGCGAAAGGGAGGTTTTTTTGCTTGACAGGAGCCTACTAATGGGTGACCGTATGCCTTGCCTGAAAACAAAATTTATCAACTGTATTTTCACTTTCGACGGGCATCTTGATTTAGGGGGGTTTAAAAATAGTCTGTGGACTCTCAGATAGTAACCTAGCATAAAATTCCAAAGCATATCTATCCGTCATACCAGAAATAAAATCACATATGGTCCTCTTTTTTTCACTTTTTTTACTAAATCGCAAATATAAATCTCTAAAATCTTCTGGCAATAATTCAAAACCTTTATTCTTTGTTAAAGCCTTAAATATTGTTACTATAATATTTTTGCCACGATAGGCTACAATTTTTAACTTAGGAGATTCAGTCTGAGATTCAAAGATTAAACGTTTTAAAACCTCTATTTCTAATCTCTCATCTGGTTTTACTTTTATTGTAGTTAAAGCAGGTATAGTTTTGTTTATTTTATCAATCTCGATTGATCTTATAAATCGACCAATTAATCTTGATGTAAAAGCAACCCTATCATGCCCCTTTTCTACTAACGACTTAGAAGCATAATTAATCATTTTTGCTGTAGTCAAACTAATATTCAGTAAATCTTTTTGTTTTATTTTACCTCTTATTTCACACAAAGTTATTAACTCGCCGAAAATTGATCTAATAATCTCCCTAACATCCTCCATTGATAGATTTTTACCTAAAGACAATTTAATTTTCTCAGATACCTTTTTTATTAATTTATCCTTAGCAAATAATATATCCGTAGGATTAAGAAATCCTGCTTTAAAAGAGTCTTCTAGATCATGAGTTGAATACGATATATCATCAGCAATATCCATAATTTGACATTCAATAGTCTTAAAATTTCCTTGATAATCCTTTTTCCCTGTTACATATAGCTTAATTTTTTTAACGAGATCTGCACTATTACTGTAATACCCCTTTACTGGAGCAATCTTTTTTATAGCACCTTCTTTAAGTAGAGTTTTTCTTTCTGATTTTTTAAAAGGTATTTTCCTATCATATTTTAAAATTGATGCCAAAGATCTGTATGTTAAATTTAAACCTATTCTATTATCTATATCTAATTCTTTCTTTTTTTCTCGTTTTTCAAGTTTAGTTAATATTCTTAAAGTTTGAGCGTTTCCTTCAAACCCGCCTTCATTAATCATAAGTTGATCTAAAATCTCTTCGCCTAGATGACCAAATGGAGGATGCCCCAAGTCATGAGCTAAAGCAGCAAGCGCAACTATATCCGGTTCTATATAATATTTATCACCAGATAATTTTTCTAAATCATAATTAAGTTTTACGGCTATTGATTTAGCAATTTGTGCAACTTCAAGAGAATGAGTTAATCGATTCCTAAAAAAATCACTCTCAAAACCTGGATATAATTGCGTTTTCCCCTGTAGTCGTCTAAATGCGGGGCAATGAATTATTCTTGCATAATCTCTACGCCATTCAGTTCTATATTCTTCAAAAGGTAGGGTTCTTAATTTTAGTCTTAAAATTCGTTTCTCATCATTTTTTGAATAGAACATAAGGGTACATATGGAAGGATATTAAGGCAGGAACCACTTATTTTTTCTTAGTTTCTAATACAATGCGATCATTTTCTTTAGTTATCTTATAACTTTTCTTTAAACTTTTAGGTATAGGAACTGCTTTGATAGCTTCTCTTCTTACCTTTTCTAACACATCATTCTTTACAATTTGCTTATTCATAACTTTCCCCCTTTTCATACATTATTATATCAAATATGATATTTGATGTTAATTAATCATTTATATTAATTTTTTTTGACATATGTCAAATTAATATTTGAAGTATTATTTAATATTATTGTGGCAAAGGCCATACCATGTTTCTTTTGTCTAATTCATAAGTATATTATATTATTATAATTATCGCATAATTGTCTATAAACCTTAATACTAAATTTAAGTTATTTCCTTCTAAAAAATTTTTTCATTATTCTTATGCTGTATCATTCCTACCCCACACCAAATCATACATATCCGTCATGAAGGTATATTGAGCTGCATTTTGTGGGATTTCTGGTGTCAAACCTTGATCAGTGATTAAGTCAAATTTGATGGTCTCAATTCAAAGTTTTTCCAGATTCCCTATTTCATGACATTTTCACATAACGTGCTGCAGATCGTATCCGCAGAGCGTTAGATTTGTAAGGCTTTTAAGTTTAAATATTTTTCTAATGGGTCGAAATCCCTATTATCATGTAGAACTCTACTAATAATTTCAGTCCAGCTTCAATTGTATCTCTTTTTGTTCGAAGCCCTGACAATTTAAGAGCTGTTTCCATTAATTTATCATCAATCACAACATTTGTTCTCATTTGTAATCTCCTATCATATGTGTATATTTTGTAAATACTATACACATAAAAACAAATAATGACGAGTTTATATTTAAATAACAACTGAAAAACTTCCAAAAAATATGCTATATTATTTGCAGTGTTATTCAGTATAATAAGTTAAGGTTTGTACGTAACATAATTATGTTTTATGTATAGAAAGGCAATACATGCAAAGAACATTATCTATATTATTATTTGGAATTATATTTATAACATTATTTACAGGAAATCTGAAGATTTTATCTTCTGATTCAGAGATAAAAAACATGAAACATAAAACCACAAAAAGCGATGTTGAGAAACACAACAACCAACTCATAAATGAAAAGAGTCCTTATTTACTCCAACACGCACATAACCCTGTAGATTGGTATGCATGGGGACCTGAGGCATTTGAGAAGGCTAAAAGGGAAAATAAACCTATCTTTCTTTCCATTGGATATTCGACCTGTCATTGGTGCCACGTAATGGCACATGAGTCATTCGAGGATCCCGAGGTTGCCAGATTGATGAATGAGGTATTTGTTTGCATTAAGGTAGATAGAGAAGAACGACCGGACATAGACAACATTTATATGCGTGTTTGTCAAATGCTGACTGGTAGTGGCGGGTGGCCGCTCACTATCTTTATGACTCCTGATAAGAAACCCTTTTTTGCCGGCACATATATCCCGAAGGAAAGTCTTTATGGACGGATAGGTATGTTAGAATTGATGCCACGTATCAAAGAGGTATGGAACACAAAATACGACGAGATTTTAAAATCCGCTGATCAGATTACGGCAGGACTGAATCAGCTTTCTCTTGATTCTAAAGGTACGGAACTTGACAAATCTACCTTAAGAACTGCATATGAACAGCTCGCCAGTCGATTTGATGAACAGTATGGCGGTTTCGGTAATGCACCAAAATTTCCAAGCCCCCAGAACCTTCTCTTTTTACTTCGCTACTGGCAAAGTACGGATGATGAAAAGGCTTTGAGGATGGTCGTAAAAACCCTTCAAGCCATGCGAAATGGCGGTATGTATGATCACATCGGATTTGGGTTCCATAGATATTCTACAGATCCCGAATGGCTTGTCCCGCACTTTGAAAAGATGCTTTATGATCAGGCGATGCTGGCGATGGCATATATAGAGGCATATCAAGCAACTGAAAAAAAAGAATTTGGTGAGACAGCAAAGGAGATTCTGACTTACGTCTTGCGTAATATGACAGACCCGAAAGGTGGTTTCTATTCTGCCGAAGATGCTGATAGCGAGGGTGTGGAGGGGAAATTTTACGTTTGGACAGAGGATGAGATTCGCCAGATCTTAAAAGGAGAAGAGGCAGACCTGATTATAAAAGTATTTAACGTCGAAAAGACAGGTAATTTTAAGGAAGAAGCATCTGCAAAGAATACGGGCGCTAATATCCTGCATCTGAAAAAAACTCTTACGGAGGTTGCCTTTAAGAATAAGACATCGTTGGAAGGACTCAAAAAACGCATTGAAACAGCCAGACAAAAACTATTCACAGCCCGTAATGAAAGAATACGCCCGCATAGAGATGATAAGGTATTGACAGACTGGAACGGATTAATGATAGCTGCGATGGCAAAAGGAGCACAGGTATTTGATGAGCCAAAATACGCTGATGCGGCAAGGCGTGCAACTGACTTTATCCTTACGGACATGCGGAGACCTGACGGAAGGATACTACACCGTTACCGGGATGGACAGGCTGCTATACTGGCCAATGTAGATGATTATGTCTTCCTGATCTGGGGGTTACTGGAACTCTATGAAACAATCTTCGATGTGCATTACCTTCAGACTGCATTGGACATGAATAAGGAATTGGTAGAATATTTCTGGGATGAACAAGAGGGAGGCTTTTATTTTACTGCAGATGACGCGGAGGAACTAATAGTCCGGCAAAAAGAGATTTATGATGGCGCCATACCATCAGGAAATTCCGTGGCAGTATTAAACCTATTCAGACTGGCGCGAATCACCGCAGATTCTGATCTTGAAGATAAGGCAAATAAGATAATGCTCACCTTTTCCAAGGATGTGAAAAGTGTGCCTTCCGGTTATACGCAAATGATGATTGCACTTGGTTTCGGAATCGGCCCTTCTTATGAGGTTGTCATAGTTGGCAACCCACAGTCAGGGGATACAAAGGACATGTTAAATTCCCTCAGGAAACATTTTATACCCAACAAGGTAGTACTCTTAAGACCCGTAGATCAGGAAGCACCCGATATCACTCACCTTGCCAAATTTACAGAAAATCAATCGAGTATCGACGGTAAGGCTACTGCTTATGTCTGTCTTGACTATGCATGTAAGATGCCTACTACAGATACAGAAGAAATGCTTGAACTACTTAATGTATCTTCACGTAAGTAACTCGTTTATAAAATTGTGAAAATATTAGACGGGATAACAGGATAAATAAGATATTTAAAATCCAGTTCATCCTGTCAATCCTGTCAAAGATGAGAATAAGTGAACAAAGAAAAAGAGAGAGGATGAGAGAACTTCAGCGTATGGCGGATCATGTTTGTTCGCTTATTTTGATTTCTGATTATCCAGAAATCGATATAGAGATTGAAAAATCAAAGGTACGTGAAAGATGTGAAGAGTTGTATCCAGATAGAATGGATTTATACGAAATGATCTACGAAAGCAGATTTAATAGATTATGGGAACAGTTTAGAGAACTAAGTGAATAAAATGAAGCTTGAAGGGGTTTTCCCACCTATTACGACTCCTTTTGATGATAATGGTTGCATAGAATACAATCACCTTGCCGAAAATATTGAAAAATGGAATGAAACTGACTTATCAGGCTATTTAGTATTGGGTTCTAACGGCGAATCTGTTTTCTTAAATGAAGATGAAAAGCTTAAGATAGTCAAAACATCAAGAAAATCAATTCCTCAGTCCAGGAAGATGTTGGTTGGTGTCGGTTTAGAATCCACCAAAATTACAATAGAATTCACAAAGAAGGTTACCGACTCTGGCGCTGATGTTGTCGTAGTCATCACACCACACTTTTTCAAAAATAACATGTCTCATGAAACACTCCTGAAATATTTTCTAATGGTAGCAGATGATTCTCCAATTCCCGTACTACTTTATAATGTACCTCAATTCACTGGTATTGATTTGGAAGTCAAGACTGTAGTGGCACTTTCATCGCATGAAAACATAATTGGGGTTAAGGATAGTTCAGGAAATATTGAACAACTTTCTGATATTATTTATTTAACAAGAAAAGAAAATTTTAGTGTTTTAACCGGCAGTGGTATTATTCTTTATCCAGCCTTATGCATTGGTGCAACTGGTGGTATTGTGGCAATTGCCTGTGTATTGCCAGAAAGATGTTTGGATATACTAAGATTGTATAAAGATGGTAATCACGAAGAAGCAAAAGCATTGCAGATTCGCATGGTTGATCCTACCATTGCTGTTACATCCAAATATGCAATCCCAGGGTTAAAGGCCGCAATGGATCTATTTGGGTATCATGGAGGAAGTTCCCGACTACCACTCTTGCCAATTACTGATGCAGAAACAAAAGACATAAAAAATACCTTTACGAATACCGGTTTTCTATGAAGAAAAAAACATTTGATGATAATTATTTCATGAGGGCAGCAATCCACCTAGCCAGGAAAGGAATTGGTAAAACCAGTCCAAATCCTATGGTTGGCGCCGTAATAGTGGCAAATGGAGAAATCATCGGCCAGGGCTATCACCAAAGATATGGTGATTACCATGCTGAAATAAATGCTATCAAGGATGCTAAAAACAACGTTAAGGCTTCAACACTTTACATCACATTAGAGCCGTGTTGTCACTATGGGAAAACACCGCCCTGTGTGGAAACAATAATTAAAAAGAAGATAAAAAGAGTGGTTGTTGGCACGCTTGATCCAAATCCTAAAGTAAATGGTAAAGGAATAAAAACTCTCAGATCAAATGGTATAAAGGTTGACGTTGGAATACTTGAAAGTAAATGCAGGGAGTTAAATGAGTATTATTTTAAATTTGTTAAATCAGGAATGCCTTATGTAACGATAAAGTATGCTCAGACATTGGATGGAAGGATTGCCACAAAGACCGGAGACTCTCAATGGATAAGTTCCGAAGCTTCGCTCAGGTATGTCCATTACCTCCGTAGTATAAATGGATGTATTATGGTTGGCGTAGGAACTGTTACTACCGATGATCCAAAATTAACAGTAAGGCATGTAAAAGGAAGGAATCCCTTACGCATAATAGTTGATAGTAAACTTCGCATACCCATCAAGTCATCTGTCCTGAAAGACAACAATTTACATCGAACAATTATAGCCACCACATCCAAGGCTCCTTCCGGGAAAGTAACAGCAATTAAAAATCTGGGAGCGGAAATACTGGTAATGAAAAAAGACAGGAACGGCAAGGTCAGCCTCGCAGACCTACTGAAAGAACTCGGCAAGAGAGAGATTATGTCCGTACTGGTAGAGGGTGGTACGGACATAATCACCTCTCTACTCAAAGCAAATCTTGTCGACAAGATGATAATACCAATAGCGCCCAGGATCATAGGAAAAGGGTTGGAAGCAATAGGAGATCTCAATATAAATAAGATAAACAAAGCTATTAAATTCTCATCATTTAAAACAATGAGAAAGGGAGATGACTTTATCTTTGAAGGTACAATATTGAAGGATGCCTAATATCTCTTCCTTGTACTATTGTAAGTCATATTGTCAAGCGAGTAGAGAAATAATAATTGTAATAATGAAAGACCTGACCCTATACCCTTAGTAGAGAAATAATAATTGTAATAATGAAAGACCTGACCCTATACCCTTAAAGAAAGATGAAGGAAGATATTGAGGGGGTGTCAGGCCTTTATAATGTTGACGTTGTCTTTTTACAATCCGTAGATAAGGTTTTTAGAGACATAGTTTTGAAAACTGGCAGGATAATTTATGAAAGAGATTCTTCAAAAGAATAAAATCCTGCTATGTTAATTCGACAGGAAAAGTGTTGAAGACGCTATATGAAAGATTGTAAGACTATATTAGATTAGAAAATCGCCATTGTTTCATAATAAATACGTTTATTTGTAAATCGTTATAGGAACTCCCACTCCTGAAAACATCTGTTACCGTCATCTGGAAAAGATGGTAGAGAAGTTTGAAGGTTTCCTTTTAAAATTAATCGGTTATATTTCCATGATTTTGAGTAACTACCTTTTTATGGCGTACACGCATTTTGACATCCATAGCCAAACTAAAAAGTGAAGGAATGAGAAACAATGTAAAGATAGTCGAAACAATGAGTCCACAGATTATTACACTACCGAGGCCACGGTAAAGTTCACTCCCTGCCCCTGGGAATACAACTAAAGGCAACATGGCGAACACCGTTGTCCCTACACTCATGAATATTGGCCGGATACGCGTCCTCACACTTTCTATAAGTGCTTGATGTGACTCCATACCTTTGTCCCGCATATTATTAAGAGTCTGATGTATTATTAAGATAGCGTTGTTTATAACAATCCCTATCAATATCACAAAACCGAGCATGGTAAGGACATCCATCGGCTGTAAAGTAAATTGATTAAGTAGTACAAGACCGGCGAAACCACCAACAGCGGCTAAAGGAACGCTGAACATTATGACAAAAGGATACAGGAACGACTCAAAAAGCGCTGCCATTAACAGATAAGAAATTACGATAGCAAGGATGAAGTTCCATTGCAGCGCCTTGCGTGCTTCTTGAAGCTTGTCGGCTGTCCCTGCTTGTTTAGCCTTATACAGACCGCTAAATAGACCACGTTCCTTCATTGGTGCAATAATCTGTGTATCAATGAGATTAACGGCTCTTTCCAACGGCATCGTGCGTGGGGGAATTACCTGAATTTCTATAGAACGTTCTCGTTCAATATGATCTATCTCTTCCGGCCCCTCACCCAACTGTATGTCTGCTACTGTACTTAAGGGTACAAAATGTCCGGATGGTGTATAAATAAATATCTGTCCAATATCCTGGGTTCGTTCAACATATTCTTCCTGGCCAGAAATGACGAGATCTATCTTATCACCATGGTGCCAGTAATCACCTGCATAAGCGCCATCCACAAGGGCATCAACAATATATCCGATGTCAGCAGCAGTTAATCCCAGGTCGGCAGAGTGTTCCATCCGTGGCCTCACCTTTAATTCCGGACTCCCAAGTTCGAGGCTTGGTATTGGACGGGCCTGCGTACCGGGAGGAAACATTTGCCTTACCTGGCCGAATACCTGAGCGCCTATGAATATCAATCGGTTTAGATCCGGCCCCGTGAGTTCAATATCTATAGTACGGCCGCCACTTAAGGCACGTTCAAACAAACTTGCCTGCTGAACTATAGTGATCATCCCGGGAATCTTGTCACACACCCGCTGAAGAACAGGTATAAGTTCTTTAATACGTTTCGGTTCTTCCGACAAGACACCCATAAAGACAGTTCTTCCCCGGGAAACATAAAATGAATGTTTGATAGGAGGTCCATCTAACATTTTCGCCTCTTTACTTCCCTTTTTGACATACCAGTAGGGGCTCAACTCTTTCTCAATTATCAGGCCAACGGCCTTTTGTTCTTCCAGACTATATCCAGGAGGAGGCAACATTATGGCCAGGACCATATTACGATTACCTTCCGGCAAGTACTCCATCTCTGGTATCATCCACCATGTTAGAAATAATGCCGCCACAGTCAAAACTACAATTGTTATTAATCTTCTTATTATGCCTGCAGTTAAAAAATCTATAAATCTTACAATATTGTTAGTTAGAAAACTGCCAAATGAAGCCAGATTAGGCTTGTTTTTTGGATAGTTTGATTGATCGGTTGATTGTTTCTTCTTCCCGTACGATAGAATTCTGGCGGCTGCAGTTGGTATTACGGTTATTGCTACAATGAGGGAGAGACCTACAGCAAAGCTTATGGCTAAAGCTATGTCCCTGAATAATTGTCCCACCTCTTGTTCAACCATGATTACAGGAATAAAAACACCTATAGTAGTCAGTGTAGATGCCAGAACTGCACCCCACACTTCTGTAGTTCCTTTGTAAGCCGCTTGAAAAGGCGCCTCGCCAGACTGCCAATGACGATAAATATTTTCTAACACTACAATAGCGCTATCAACAACCATACCTACTGCAAAGGCTATTCCTGCCAGACTAACCACATTAAGTGAACGTCCTAAAAGTGTAATCATAAGAAACGTACCTACCACACTAATAGGTATAGCCAGGCCAATAACTAAGGTACTTCGCCAGCTTCTAAGGAATAATAAGAGTACGACAACAGCCAGAATACCACCAATTACTACATTCTGTCTCACCAAACCTATTGATGACTTAATGTACTCAGTCTCGTCATAAACCTGTTCTAACTCCAGGCCCATATCTTTCAATAAATTTACATTTAATTCACGGCACGCCTCTCTCAAACCTGCCATAACACTTAAGACATTAGCGCCAACCTCTCTCTGTGCATTTACGGCTAAAGAAGGTTCGTTCTTTTGCCTGACAAATGCCTGAAGCTTTTTATAGCCTAATTGTACTTTAGCTACGTCCTTAACGTAAACGGGTATATCATCCCGTCTGACAATAACCTGATTTTCTATTTCCTCAATAGACTTAAACTGCCCCAGAGTGCGTACTACAAACTTGTTCTTCTCTTCGTCTATATCTCCACCACTTATATTAACGTTAGATGAAAGGAGCGCTCTGCGAATATCTAAAATTGTCAGTTGTCGACTTGCCAGGGCATGAGGGTTTATTATTACCTGCATCTCTCTCTCAGCCCCCCCATAGATGTTACTGTTGGCTACACCAGGCACCCTTTCAAACCGCGACTCAACATAATCTTCTGCAAAGTCCTTGAGGGTATTAATCTCAATATCGTTTCCTGGTAAAGTCCTTAACGTAAACCATGCGATGGGACGGTCGCTGGTATTAACAGTACTTATAACCGGTTCATCCACATTTTCAGGATATTCGAGTACCTGTTCGAGTTTGTTGGCTACATCCAGGAGGGCAGTTGCTTTGTCTACTCCAACATCAAATTCCAGTAATATTCGCCCACGTCCATTAAAGCTCTTAGAGGTTAATTTATTAAGGTTTTCAACACTTTTTAGCATTTCTTCCTGTTCATGAATTATCTCTTGTTCAACTTCCTCAGGACTTGCTCCGGTCCAACGGGTTTCTACAGTTATTTGTGGTTTTTCTACATCAGGAACGAGTTGAACTGGAATGCGAAATAAAGCAATGAGGCCGAATAGTAGTACGAATATTGCCCCCACTGTTACTTTTACCGGATTGTGTGTTGAAAATTCTATAATCTTCATAAATTAGTTTACTCCGTTCACTAATTTATCTTCGTTTTGTTGCACAAAACATAAATGACTGACGATGGACGAACGTTCGTCACGCTTGCAGTTACTCACTTTGACGATGGACGACAGACGAATAAATTTTCAATCTTTACAAAACGAATCTGCTTTTCGTTCCATAGTAATAAGCATTGCAAATATATGCTCATACTTTTCGTCCAATCTTTTAAATGTTTCGTTGTTAATATATTTACATTTTAATGAAAACTCCAACCATGTCTGAGTTTCTGCTGCTTCTTGTTCTGCATCTGTTAATTTGTTAACAAACACCGCCTTATATCTACGTTTGCGCCAACCTTCAGCAAGATTCGCACATACTGATCTGGACGACCTACGCACCTGGTCTGTTAATGAATACTGCTCTTCTTTAGGAAAGCTTTTCGATATCTCAAAAATCTCCATAGCAGATTCAAAGGCCAACTTATAAACCTCTAAATCCCTCACACTATTTATCCTTTTTGCATTTCTTCCCTCATTTTTCATCTCTCGTCCCTCGTCTTTCTTCCCTCTTAATTTCTTGGTTTTTCATCAATCTTAATGAAACCCTTTCACTATTTATCCTTCTCGTCTTTCATCCCTCGTCCTTCTTCTTTCATCCCTCGTCTTTTATCCATCCCCCATTCTCCTTCTTCTCTCGTCCCTCGTCTTTCTTCCCTCTTAATTTCTTGGCTGTCCATCTGTGTCAATGATGGACTTTCTATATTATCAAGTAGGATATCAGGGTCCATCCGTCCAGTTACCTGCACATTCTGTGCATTAAGTAGTCGCTCGTTACCCCTTACAATCACATCAAGTCCCGGCTTTACGTCACCAATTATCTGGATTAAATTTTTATAAGCAATACCCGTCTGTACCGGCGCTACTACCGCTTTTCCTTCAACTGCCAGAAATATTAATTTACCGCCCGCCCTCCTTACAATACCATCTTTCAAGATCATTATCGCAGATAACAAAGGGCCAATTTCAAATGTAGCCTCTGCAAACATACCACTTTTAAGCTTTTCATCACTATTATCGATTTTGACATAAACCGGGAATGTTCTTGCACGCTCATCTGCCTGCGGCACTATGTGAACAACATGACCAACTTTTGTTATACCTCCTAATGCCTGAAAATTTACCTCGCATTCATCACCAATCTTCAGATTCTGAATATACTTTTCAGGAACTGGAATCTTAACCTTTACATAATCCAGTTGTAACATAGAAACAACTCTATCTCCCTTATCAAGCCATTGACCTACCTCAGTATATTCTTCAGTAATCCTGCCATCAAAGGGCGCCGTAATTGTGCACTTTCCAATACTATCCTTAATGCCCTCTACTTCTGCCTCTTGAGCAGCCAAGCCAGCCTGTTCCTTTTTGTGAATCTCTATTGCCTGTTCATACTTAGTCTCAAACTTATCATACTCCTGGTGAGAAATTGTTTCACTTTTATAGAGTTCCTTAGCGCGCTCAAACTCTATAAGCGCAAGATGTTCA
This sequence comes from Candidatus Scalindua rubra, assembly GCA_001723765.1. Taxonomy (GTDB): domain Bacteria; phylum Planctomycetota; class Brocadiia; order Brocadiales; family Scalinduaceae; genus Scalindua_B; species Scalindua_B rubra. The sequence continues at coordinate 2,125 of MAYW01000104.1, read as the reverse complement.
CCTGCCTCAGCTTCCCCTATAGCAGCTCTCTTTACCTCAAGCACTGCCTCAGCGCCTTTAAGTTGTATCTTCAGAGTCGTGGTTTTGAGTTTTGCCAATACTTGACCTTTTTTAATATAATCACCTCTTTTAACAGGAAATTCCACCACCAACCCATCTATTTCACTAGCAACGATACTCTCTCTAAATGGAACAACTGTCCCTACCATTTTGACGGGTTGTGGTACCTCCAATTGAACAATGCGAGATACCACCACAGGAGCTGTGAACATTTTCTTCCTAAACATTTTTCCTTGCGACAAACCCTCACTACATACCGAGAATACGGAAATAATGGGGAAGATTAGTATAACGGTACACAATAATATACATCGTAGTTTATTATTACAATTATTCATGATTTTCAGTCTCATATTGTTCATTAAGATTCTCCCTTATTTTTTCCAAAAGTTTTCGAAGCGTTGCAACATCTTTAGATGAAATTCTCTTTACTGCCCCACTTCTCACTTCATGAGCACATTCAGTCATCTTTTTCCATACAACTTCGACCTTCTTTGTTGGAGTAATTAGTTTTTGACGGCGGTCGCGAGAAGACACCTTCCGCTTGATCCAGCCCTTTTGCTCCATCCTGTCAAGTATACGAACCAGTGTTGGGCCTTCGACACCTATCAGTTCTGCCAGTTTAACCTGTGAAATTTCGCCCTCTAGAGCCAGACCTGCAAGAACCTGCCATTGACTGAACGTAATCCCGTAGTGCCCCAGTTTAGCATCTAATGCCTTTCTTAAGGCTCGATATGCCATTGCGACGGAATAACCAATACTTTCTTTAAAATCGTATTCTAACATTTCGATAGCTTGCTATTAAATAGTATACTATTATTTTACAAACATCACAACAGAAAATCAAGTAGGGGCGTATAGCCACCTGCCCGAACAGGTACCCGTCCGAACGGCGGAGCCGGGCGGGCAGGCGGGTACGTCCCTACTTCTACGCTGGTTCATGCTGGCAGCCTGAACCAAAACATTTCGGTTGAATAGCCGTAGCGGAAACCTTCAGGTTTCCATCCTATGATTGAATCATCTGAGTATCCTTCCCGAAAGGGAGGCTTGTCATGTGCCTGTCTGCGTGCCTGCCTGTGCGTGTCCGTACGCAGACAGGCGACGCACAGGCAGGCAAAGATATCCACCTGCTGGTTCAATCTTGTAGATTTAACTAAACATTTCGGTTCAGGCTACCCGCCAGAAAGACGTGTCGGGCTGGCAAGCCTGAACCAGCAGGAGGCCCTCATGCCACTAAGTGGCACCACGAAGGATGAAAATCTAGATTCCCTGTTTGCTTCCCAAGTAGGTATTCCTCGGGAATGACAGATAAACATGTCCTCATGTAAATGGGGATTGAATTGTGGAAATAACATAGAGCGTTACAAGTTGTCATTCCGACTCCGATCGGGAATCTATTTTCGGATCAAATCATTATTGAGATGGTTAATGAAGTAAATGAACTGAGAAGAAGATAATATATTTTTGGATTGTTATAAATAAAAAAGGGAACTTGTCGTTTATACAACGCAAGTTCCCTTTTTTACAAAGTATGCTACTCTTTCTAAGGTTGAAGATGTATACCATCAACCATCATGTAGTATAACAGTATCTGTTCCAATCGTAGAGACTCCTGTACCACCTGCTGTATTCGTATAGATATTATCTCTCGTAGTGCCATCAGCAAAGAACCAGCCTGCAAGTGGTGAGTTAACAAATTCTACATGGCCATCGACGTAAACAACATTTTGCCCTCTGGCGTTGTGATTTGCTGAATTTGCTGTTGCACTGGGTGTACCTGGTGGGCGATCGGCAGCAAGTGCAACGTCAGCGTCATTTGCCTGCGTATGGGATCTATCATATCCATAACTAGACTGGGTTGAGGTAAAGGCTTCCGTACCGCCAATAGTTGAAGCCGACATCCCGGCGCTAGTAGCATCAGTTACCGTAGTATCACTGGGGCAATTAAATACCCTGTTATCACTTACGTAAGCGTTATATAACAAGTTTAATCCCCTCATTGCTGGGCTTCCTAATGTATATGCTGAATCAGAAGGAATATACCTCATTATTCTCATTCGCGTAC
>MAYW01000103.1 GCA_001723765.1 Candidatus Scalindua rubra | reverse complement strand
ACCACGATTAAATCCGCGTGCAATATGGTTGACAGCCGATGCGCGATAACGAATGTGGTGCGGTTTTCCACCAGCCTATAGATGGCGTTCTGAATGAGTTGTTCTGTCTCTGTATCCACAGATGAGGTAGCTTCATCCAGGATGAGGATGCGTGGATTGGCAAGGATGGCACGGGCAATAGCAATGCGTTGTTTCTGACCTCCGGAGAGTTTTACACCGCGTTCTCCTATTATAGAGTCATATCCATTCGGCAACGTTGCGATAAAATCATGCGCATTTGCGGCAAGGGCGGCGCTTTTAATTTCTTTATCAGGCGCATCAGATCGGGCATAAGCAATGTTTATCTTTATGGTGTCATTGAAAAGAAAGGGATCCTGGAGCACCATGGCCATTTGCTTACGGAGGGAATGGAGTTTGATATGTTTGATATCATAACCGTCAATGTAGATATCCCCTTTTGTGGGGTCGTAAAATCGGGGGATCAGTTTTGTGAGGGTGGTCTTACCACTACCACTGGGACCAACCAGCGCAATCATCTGGCCCGGTCGAGCCGTTATGTTGATATCGGTGAGGACTTCGATGCCCTGGTTATACATGAAGTTGACATGCCTGAATTCCACGATTCCATGTACTGGTGGTAAATCAACGGCGTTAGGGCTATCTTTTAAATCGCATGGTGTGTCAAGTATCTCAAAGACTCGTTCGGTTGAAACAATGGCGCGTTGTACCTGGTTGTAAAAACGGGTTAAACCTGTAATAGGGCCGTACATCATCTGGAGATAAGGGAAGAATATCACAAAGGTACCAGCGGAAAGTTGTCCCTGCAAAACCTTATATCCGCCTAAGCATATAACGACTACCGCCCCAATTTCAGTCATAAAGTCGATAACGGGTCGCAAGATAGAAGCCAGTCGTAATATCCGGACGTGTAGGTTGTAGTTTTCGTAGTTCTTCTTCTGAAAACGTTCCAATTCTTCAGCTTCTTTTGCAAATCCCGCAATAACCTTAATACCTGAGATATTATCCTGAATCAGGGAATTAAGTTCTCCTGTCTTGTCCCTCAAAGAACGAAAGGCTCTTCTGATCCTTTTACCAAAGTTATAAGTGCAAAGGGAGATAAAGGGGCAAACTATTAGTGCAATACAGGTAAGCTGCCAGTCGAGCCTTATGCAAAAATAGATTATCCAGCCAAATTTGAACATGTCGGTAATAAAGGTAATAATTGGGCCAACAATCGCCTGCTCGAGTGAATTGACGTCATGCATGAGACGGCTCATAATATTTCCGGTTTTATTATTTTCAAAGTAGGTGAGAGGGAGTCGCTGAATGTGGCCATAAAGTTGATTTCGCAAATCATAAGTGAGCCTTTGACCCAATGAGGAGGAAATGAAACCATGAACCAACATAATACTACCGCTTGCGGCATTCATAAAAATAAAACTCACGGCAAGAAAGAGCAGCGTAACGAGGGTGGTGTTATAACTTTTAAACCAATGGGTATGGATATACTGAGAGACTGTTAATAAAGGTTTTGAAAGCGGAATAGCGCTCTTTTGCTCGTAAGCATGCGTTTTGTTTGGCAGTATTGCATCATGCCGGTCAGTTTGGGTATTTTTCAAATATTTATCGACTATCTTGATTTCATCCACCGCAATGCCTAATATTTGTATTGGTAAAACAGCTATATATGTACTGAGCGCCGATAGTATGAGAATAATTACAGACTTATGCCAGTACGGTTTTAAATAACCTAGCAGTCTTATATACGTGCTTTTTGAAGGGTTGCCGTTTTCCATACGTAATATTATAAGTAAAAAATCTTTCTTTTACACGAAATAAAAAGTTGGTTGGTTTTGCGTAAGATAGTAGAGCTAGATTTTATTTAAGTCAAGGGAAAATATAACCTATAACACCTCAGATTTACCACCTAATTATGCTTGATATATGAAGGAAACTTAAACATCACGATACATAGAAGTGGGGGGGCTGGGTGTAAATTAATTGTGAACTCTTTTTTCGGATTGTTTATTTCTCATCAACAGAAGGAATGCAGGCAAATGCGCATATCTTTATTTCAGTGCTTGCCTATCATGTATTGCATGCGATTGGAGCATACGTTTCGAATGCTTGAGAAGGGCGTAGTAGCTTTTGGGTGTCAACCTCAAACACTTTGTACTACAAACTTGCAACATCGTGTTTTCCCCATCTTCATGAGGACAAGTTTTAGCAAAGTTTAGTAAAAGTAGCTAGTAGAAAGTAGAGAGAAATGTTAGAAGTATATTAGTCTCTCTTTCTACTATCTACACTCTTCTCTCTACTATTGTATAGCTTTCTTCCAAATAGCCATAATATATTAGGTTAAAAGGAAAAACTCTTCTCTCTACTATTGTATAGCTTTCTTTTGGTTGTGGCTTCGTTTCTCTGTTATCTGCTGTTGCGGGCAGTTTCCTTCAAGGTTGTTATCCCTCTTTTCGCCGCACGAGAATCATGTGCGTAACATGCAGGGTCCTCCTCGGAGGGATCGCCGCACATTACCTCTGCCCTAGCCCCGCATCCCATGCAAAGGTGATTACGCCTGCACCTCCCGCACATGCCCTTAAGATAGTGCGTTTTATCCCTCATCATGGCGAGGATTTCATTTTCCTCGTCAGACCAGATGTCGCTGAGCTTCTGCTCGCGAATATTGCCTATTGTCCGGCTCTGCCAGTAGGGGCAGAGGTGCACATTGCCCCGGTAGTCCACGTTAACAATCCTGTCCCCTGCCGGACAACCACCCTGCATGGCAAGGAGTCTTTCCATCTCAGCAGCACGCTCTGGCTCGTGCTTTGCAACGCGTTGCAGCAGGTAAACGCCGTCGGCATAGAAGTTCTCGGTAACAACCTCCATCTCCGGATTCTTCATCGCATAATCAATAAGAAAGTCCATTATTTCCCGCCTTTCTTCCTTCAAGGCCTTCCAGTCTTTGCCCTCAAGGTGCTGACAAATCGCGAATCTTTTTAGTCCTGTATTTTCGATAGCCTTGATTATGGACGGCATCTGAGACAGGTTGAAGCTTCCTATTGTAATCCTCACACCACATCCCACCATTGCATCTCTGAGGCGCTCCATCGCAGGCAATGCTTTTTCTAACCCTGCAATAACGTCCATATCGCCGCCTATCTGAGCCAATCCGTCCAAATCAATGCCCACATAGGAAATACCAGACTCTGCGATTTCCCCGGCGGTTTTCTTTGTTATAAGGGCGACGTTGCTGGATAATATAATCCTTAGTCCCTTATTATGGGCGTGGCCTGCAAGCGTGAAAAAATCATCCCTGGTTAAGGGCTCTCCCCCATAGACTGAAACCAGAGGCACACTCATTGACGCCATCTGGTCAATAAACTCTATAGCCTCCTGAGTGGTTAGCTCATCACTATCTGCCTCAAGAGCAGAGTCGAGGTGACACATATTGCAAGAGAAGTTGCACTTCCGGGTGATATTCCAAATCACCATGGGCACTTTGGAATTCGCGTATCTCACGAGATGCTTTGGCACCTCATGAGCCCTTTTGTTGTGGTGTTTTTCAACATCCTGGGCTGTCTCCCTTACCTTGAGCAGCCGGCTGATGTTAATCATGCTGCGCCTCCTCAAGCACTGGTTCAGTGATTTCCTCTTCGGTTAAATAACAGCTCGGATCAGGGGCGCCAAAGTCATCATAAACCGCGAGGGCCCTTGCCCTTGAGCCGCCCCTGCAGATTTCCAGAAACCTGCATTCTGCGCACCTGCCGCGGAACAGCCTTTCCCTGTGTCTGAGCTTCCACAGGAACTCGTTATCACTGCTCCAGATATCTTTAAGACTTCTCTCCCTGATGTTCCCAAGTTCGGTTCTCAGGTGCTGACTGGCGTATACATTGCCCAATTCGTCTATGTATGCGAGTTTTTCTCCGCAGCCTTCACCGCCGTTGCGGAGAAAGTGTTCGTACGCTGCCCTGGCTTTTTGTGGGTCTTCCTTCAAAACTTTCATGTAAATGTAAGCGGCGTCTGCGTAATTCCCGACTGTGAGAACCTCGAGGTCGTGGTTGTGGCGGTTTATCTCAACGGTTTTCCTGAATAGGTTCTCCACGGCTTTCCGCCGTTCATCAGGCGACAAGTCGTTATTCATGACTTCTTGCCCACGACCTGCGTACTCAAGGTGATAAACACAGAGACGGTGAAAACCTTCTTTAACCAGGAGTTCCATAATCCGCGGGAGTTCATGGCTGTTGAGCCGGGTTATAGTGAACCTCAGCCCTGTCTTTATCCCAACATCTCTGAGATTCCTCATTCCCTGAAGTGCATTATTATAAGCATCTCCACTGCCCCTGAAGGAGTTGTTCGTCTCGGCTAAGCCATCCAGGCTAACGCCAACGTATCCGAAACCAGCATCTGCCGCCTTTGCCGCTGTCTCCCGGGTAACTACAGTGCCGTTGGAAGACACTATGACCGGCAAACATATCTCCTTGGCATAGCGCCCCAGCTCGAAAACATCCGCCCGTAAAAAAGGCTCCCCACCAGAGAGTATCACGAATGGGGAGCCACAGTCCGCTAGTTCATCAAACATTCTTTTTGCTTCATTTGTCGAGAGTTCGCCATCAGATGCTGTGTTACCGCCAGAATAGCAGTGCAAGCAATTTAGATTGCACCTCCTCGTCGTGCACCACACCACAACTGGGGCTGAGCCTTCACGGCGCCTGTGGCGAAGGTCCTTGTTTTCAAGCTTCTCCGACACCAGCAATCTGCTAACTTCTATCATGTAACCAAACCTTTATCATGTAAACAAACCTTTGCCCCGGCAATTTCCTCCTCGGTTAGGTAGCACGCAGGGTCTTCCCCGAAGGGATCGCCAAAAGCTACCTCTGCCCTAACCCTGCATCCCATGCAAAGGTGATTAAGCCTGCACCTCCCGCACTTGTCCTTGAGATAGAGCGTTTTGTCCCTCATCATGGCGAGGATCTCGTTTTCCTCGTCAAACCATATGTCGCTGAACTTCTGCTCCCGAATATTGCCTATTGTCCGGCTCTGCCAGTAGGGGCAGAGGTGCACATTCCCCTGATTGTCCACGTTCGCAAGCCCGTCCCCTGCCGGACAGCCGCTCTGCATAGCAAGGAGTCTTTCCACCTCAGCAGCGCGCTCCGGCTCGCTCTCTGCAACGTCTTGCAGCAGATAAATGCCGTCGGCATAATTATCGGCTGTGACAATGTTCATGCCGCTGCTCACCCTGGCTTCCTCTATTATGTAGTCCATCACCCTTCTCCGCTGCTCGTTGAAGATGTCCCAGTTAATAATCTCCTTCCCTCTGCCCGCGTACACGAGCTGGAAGAGTGAGAATCTTGGTATTTTTTCGCGCTTGGTTATCTCAAGAACCCCGGGCAGCTCATCGTAGTTCTGATTGGTAATGGCAAACCTCACGCCTGTTCTAACCCCTGCCTCCACGAGGTTCCTCAGCCCCTGAATCGACTTCTCAAAGGCCCCCTTGGCCCCCCGAAAGCTGTCGTGGACTTCTTCGCTGCCGTCCAGGCTAACGCCTACATAGGCAAAGCCGGCTTCCTTGATTTTATTCGCCGCTTCCCTCGTTATAAGGGTGCTGTTGCTCGATAGTATGGTCCTGAGTCCGAGCTTCATGGCGTACTTGTTAAGCTCATATATATCGTTTCGCAGCATCGGCTCGCCGCCGGAGAAAACGAGCATGGGCGATTTTATAGACGCCAAGTCCTCGATCAGGTTCATCACCTCTCTGGTTGTGAGTTCCCCCATATCTGCCTCAGACTCTGACTCTGCCCCCACTGCGTTAATATAGCAGTGGGCGCAGCGCAGATTGCACTTCCTGGTTGTATTCCAAACCACCATAGGGGAGGCTGTCTTAGAGAAGCGAAGCATCCATTTTGGCGTCTCCTTCTCGACTGCTGAGTACCTTTTTATTTCTTTCAGCGTTTCTGTGCTTTGTAAAAGCTTCGTACAATTTATCATCCGACACCGGGTCTTTCAATCGAGGAGAAACAAGAAATAAATTAGGCACGGACAAACAAAGTTTGTCCGTGCCATCCTGTAACCTACTTAAATAATCTCCGGGAAGCCGCCTAATATAAGTCTCTCACTGTGTTGTACACATTGAACTTACCCGTGGGCGTTATTAGATTTTTTATCCTTGCTTTCTCTTTAAGGGTCTTGTCGTCGTATATCACTATCTCGCCAGCCTTGCCCTTGTCGGCATCGCCCAAATTGCCCCAGACGCTTACCCAAACTTCGTCTCCTGCTTTATTGTACTCAAAGTGCACTGCCTTACCATAGTCTGCGACTTTCCAAGTCTTGAATAGCTTATCACCTATGTTACTCTTGTCAAAGACACCAATAGTAGCCCTATTTTTCTTATGAAGGGTATGGTCAACCCAAATCCAGTTGCTTTTCGGATGGGTCTTAATAAACAGGTTGCCGCCGCTGAGCACTTTTGCTTTCCTGACCACTTTCCAGGCACTCTCCGGGTGGTTCTCTGGATCCGTGCCTATCACTGCCAACACACCTTCGCCAATGTGCCCCGTGGCCCAGACTGGACCGTACGTTGGGTCAACCCAGTTTGCGCCTCTTCCGGGATGCGGTTTAATGCCAGTTTCAACAAGGGCAGCGAGTTTCCTTTCCTTGGCATCTATTACGGCTACCTTGTTCCTCATGTTCGCTGCCACGAGGAAGTAGCGCTTGCTTGCATCCCAGCCTCCGTCATGCAGGAAGCGTTCGGCCGCAATCATTTTAATTCCCGGGTCGGTTGGGTTAGTGTAATCCACGAGCCATACCTGCCCTGTTTCTTTAACGTTCAAGACCCATTCGGGGGCGAAGTGTGACGCCACAATGCTAGCTACGCGCGGCTCAGGGTGGTACTCTCCTGTGTCGTAGGTGAAGCCCAGAGTGCTCACGACTTTAAGGGGCTCAAGGGTCGCACCGTCCAGTATCGTAAACTGGGGCGGCCAGTAAGAGCCAACTACGGCGTACTTGTCTTCGAAGCCTTTAAACTTGCTCACATCGATGGAGCGCGCGTCAAGGCCGGTGCGGATCTGTGCTACGGTGTCAGGCTTTTCCATCCAGAGGTCTATCATTGTCGCCCTGGAGTCCCTGCCTATGGTATACACGTATCTCCCTGACATTGACATCCTAACGATGTGCACCGCATAGCCTGTATCGACTGTGTTCACTACTTCGTAGGTGTCGCCGTCAATAATCGCTACCTGGCCAGCGTCGCGCAGAACCACGGCGAAGAAATTATCCACGTCATGATTATGCTGCGGCTTAGTGGGACGATTCTCTGGCGGGATCAACACTTTCCAGCTCTTTTTCATGTCCGCTAGAGACCATTGAGGCGGAATAGGAGGTTCGTTCTGAATGTACTTCACCAGGAGATCTGTCTCTACATCGGAGATAACACCCATAGTTCCCCAGCCAGGCATGCCTCCGCCGGTGCCGGTCCATATAAACTCTCTGAGCTTCTTTTCTCCCTTTTCTCTCATCTTGTCTGGTGTTAGCGCTTTTCCAGTGGCTCCTTTTCGCAGAACTCCATGGCAGCCTGCGCAGCGGTCGAAGTAAATTAGCCTGCATCTTTCGAACTCTTCATCGCTAAGGGCATACTCTGGTTCCACCTCCGCCGGTACTTTTTTCAGTTCCTCCGCTGCTTTCCCGCTCCAGTATAACAATGCTTCAATGGTTTCATGTACACCGGTTTTTTTTGCTTCCTCTTCTGTCTTAACTTCCGGCTTGGCTACCTCCTTGGCTACCGACTGGGTACAAGCTACCATAAAAGCAACGACGAACATAATTGCAATTATAAATTCTCGCATATCTTTCACCTCCATGAAATTGAATTTGACAAAAACATCTTCTTTTCACACTAGAGTTTGTGCATCCCCCCTCCTTTCATGGTATAAAAGTTTCAAAAAGATAATATTTAAATTACTAATCCTCACACAAAGACACAAAGCTTGACTTAGAAAAAAATTTAGTGTCTTAGCGCCTTCGTGGCGTAATTTTTTAATAATCGGGAAATAAAAAAGCCCTAACCCCGCACTTTCATTATGAAAGAGCAGGGCCAAGGCTTAAAAAAATATATTAGAGTGGTTTGTTCTGTCTGTCTGTATTTTGCAAGATTTTTGACATATTATAATGTCCTTAATCAGTTAAACTGTCAAATCGCTGATTTGTTAATTAGTGGGACACCCTGCACTTTCTACACACTAGCGTGAGTTTACGAATTAGCCACGGCTAATTCGTAAACTCTTGATAGGGCATAGCCAACCGTTGTAATCCATCCTCCTGCATTTAAATAATGGTATACTGTAGGTGTTGAAGGATAAAGCCCGCCGCTATTAAAAATTTTTTCGTAGGCTGCATTCCATATAGCGTTTGCATGTTTCCTCTCAGATGCACAAACAATAGGTTTATTCAACTGTTCAAACTTATGTAATATTTCATTTAAATCAGACACGATAAAAGAATCAAATCCATCCAGGACAAGTACCATTTCATCATTTGCTAAAGACTCAAAGTACTTTTTAAGTAACATCAATTTCCAGCCAAAGCCCTTCCATTTATCTCCCCATCCTAAAATGATTAGTTCTATGTTATGCCTTTTGCACGAACGGGCAAGAATCGGGAAATAGCCTTGCGAATGAGTTGCAACTGTAATAATTTTCATTCTCATTTAAAACTTCTTACACTTAATTTTGTTAAACATTTACAAATTTATGGACTTCGAATTACACCAAATTGCCGCCTTATTCAAGCAAGATTTGGCGTAAGTTTCCCAGAGGTTAATTTAATCAATGTAATCTCTGACGTAACGCCCAGCCGAAGCGGTGGGCCCCAATACCCAGTTCCTCGGCTTACATATATCCAGGTATTTTCGAATTTATATAGACCTGCAAGAAAGGGAGAAAAACACGCAAAACGCCAGGGATAGAATTGTCCTCCGTGTGTGTGGCCAGAAATTTGAAGGTCAAAACCTGATCTTGCAGCAGCATAAATGCTGCGTGGCTGGTGGGCTAAAAGTATCTTCAAATTGCACTGCGAGGCGCCAGACAGTGATGCTTCCGGGTTTGAAGTGTGTTTGCTATTGAATCCTCCGGCGCTATAGTCAGTTACCCCAGCCAAAGTGATACGGCCTTTACCACATTGTAAAATCTGATGCTCATTAAGCAACACCTTTAGCCCAAGCCGATCTATTTCCTCCAGCCAGGCTTGTTCACCAAAAAGATACTCATGGTTTCCAGTTGCAAAATAAGACCCATAATTTGCTGACAGGTTTGCTAATGGAGATACCTTATTTCGAAGATGCGAAGCAGTGCCATCTGCAATATCACCTGTGAAAACAATAATATCCGGCGTAAGCATATTTACACGTTCGACCACGACCTCCATATAGTCATGCCTTGCAGTAGGTCCGACATGAGTATCGGTTATCTGGACGATGCGAAAGCCCTCAAGACCCTCTGGCAAATTATGGAAGGGGATCGAGACTTCCATAACAATAGGTTGACGACGAACCTCAAAAAACCCGTAGCCCACCAGTGCGCGAGATACCAAGGATCCCAAGATTCATGGAATTTAACATAAAACGACGACGGTTAATATCTATAGGCTCAACCGTTTCTCTGTCAAAACAAAAGAAGTTGTGTGCCAGCCTAAAAAACTTACGGATGAAACCTATAAGAATAAACGTCAGATCCCGGGCAACTAAAAGAAAAGACACAAAGGTGAAGAATCCAAGGCTAAAGGATCCAACCCAGATCAATAAGTTTGTGCAGTAATTTTCAACTCCATATTTCTGCAAAACAAAGGGGATTGGAGTTATGAACATAACAAATACCATTATCACCCACAAGATTATTCTACAAGGAGGACTGAACCTCACAGGATTGATAAGCCGTCGTCCAGTATATATATAGATTAGGATTTGGGTACCAACCGTGATTGAGATAAGAAAAGTAATATACATCGTCTTTCCTTTCAATGTTCAGCGTAAAAGATACGAAACTTCTTTTGAAATACAAACAATATTAACGTAAGGATTATCAAATAGATTTTTTATGACTGGATCACTATTTATATATTTTTCCATACCCAGAAGTGGCTCTCCATCAGGACTACTTGGGTAATCTCTAAACCCTGGTTCTTCGAAGGCATTTGACACCATATATAAAATTGACTTTCTGTAATTAGTCAAAATTGGTATCGCAGTTCAACGATAAAAGACCTTCCTGGTTGTGGAAAATCGGTAGGGACTGTATCTACTGGGGCGGGGTCATCATACCCTTTATCAAAGAGATTAAAAATTGAACCCTTAATCTCAAAGTTGTCCATGAAATTTCTTCCAATAAGCGTAAGATTTACGAGTGCATAGGAGGGCAGATCTCGTCTGGTATCACCATCTTCCCTTGGCCTTGGTCCGCTGATAAAGGTATGTACATTGGCATTGGCATACTTCCAGAATCCTACATTTATACCCAGATTTGTTTTATGTACAGGGACATCTTCCAACCGGTTTCTATTCCTTGTTTCTTCTGCATCCTGGTAAGTATAGTTGGCAAAGGCGTAATTATCATTTCCAAAATCTGCCTTTAATTCTGCCTCAACTCCTTTTATCCTTGCCCCCCCTAAATTTTCAAACCTGTCAGGACTTTGTGCTGTGTCTAAGATAATCCTATCTCTTATTCGGTTAAAAAAGTAATTTATGTTGCCCCTTACGTGCCTGGTAAAATTATAGCCCAGGCCAATCTCGTATGTATTTATCTTTTCCGGATCAAGGTTGGGATTGCCTTCCCGTGTAGCATTGTTTGTGAGGAACAATTCCTGAAAATTTGGCGCCCTGAAGGCAGTTGCAAAAAGGAGTTTTAAATGTGCATCCTCTATGAATTGCCATATAAACCCAAATCTCGGATTGGTTGTGCCTGCAAATCGCGTAAACTGGTCATGCCTTACACCAACCGTTAAATCGACATCCTTTGTGATATTCCACTCATCCTGAAGATAAAGCGCCCATATCTGCCTTGTCACTTTTCTGGTAAAAGGGAGGTCTTTTGAAAAATCCTGAGGTGAAGCCAGAGGTGCATTTGTTATGGGGTTGAAGGTGAACTCAGTTGATTTTACATCGTGCTGGTGTATCCATTCATACTGGAAACCAAATGTTAATTCATTTCCTTTAAACAGATTATAATTGAGTTGGTTCTCAAAGCCGATGGTCCTTTGTTTGTGTCGCACTTGCCCCTGCATACCGTCAGGAAAGTTTCCAGATGAAAAACCATCAGGACGCCGCTCAAGAAAAGGATCATAGTTAAACTGGTCATAATATATTTTTGGTGTTATATTTAGTTTCTCCCCCAGGGGTAATTTATAAATAAGTTCAGTAAATATTTGAGTGCTCCTTATTATCGAATCATCACCAAGGGCATTACCAACACCTATATAATCTTTTCTCCTTTTCAGCGTATATTTGCCCTTAACTTCCCAGTTATTGTACGAAAGTTTTAGATTCAGGTCTGTCTTTTCCCTCCTATTGTGAGACCTTCCAGGGCTTTTAGAGGCAGGATCACCAAAAATTGCGTCCTGTTCAACCTTTTTGCTATGACCTTCCGTATCATAGTAATCGAAAAATCCAGAAATCATCAGGTCTCCATACTCCTTCCCGAATAACATGTTATAATTCTCAGTATCAAATGCTCCACCACTCGTTGTCCATTGAAAGCCATCAATATCCTCCGTATCTTTTGTTATAACGTTAACAACTGCGAGGAATGCATTCTGGCCGTACAGGGCTGAACCGGGACCCCTGATAATCTCTATCCTTTTTATGTTTTCAACCACAAGGTCATCATACTGCCACGAAATCCCACCACTCCATGCTTCATTAATAGAATGTCCATCTATCAAGACCTTTACTTTTTGTGAGTTAGTATCCAGGATGCCCCTCACAGCAATCTCTCTCTCTCCTGTTTCGGACCAGGAGATATCGAAACCAGGTACTGTGTCTAAAACTTCAGTCAACGTCCTGAAACCCATTTGTTTAATTTGCTTGGCCGTAATCACACTCATTATTGCTGGAGATTTCGAAACAGTTCTGGGTCTTTTTAAAGCGCTGACAACTATCTGCTCCTCCGAAAAGATTGCAAATATATCTTCAAGTTCTGTTTCCCTTTCCTGACCAAATGAATTTCCTGAAATAGGCAGCATGAGATTTAACAACAGAATGGAGATTAAGTTAAACTTTATAGTAGTTTTTGAAAAGATTTGCATTTATTTGCTCTCCTTTTTTTGCTATCTTTATTTAGATAAGTTGGGTGATACAAAATGTAATTAGTACCTGTTGCGGAAAGCCCAAATATCCAAAAGTGTCATTCTGAATTTATTTCAGAATCTATATGTATCAATATGTTAAGAGACCCTGAAACGAGTTCAGGGTGACAAAACCTTGTTTCCGCAACAGGTACTAATTAACTATATATTACACTTTTAAGTATACTGGAAATCTTTGGAAGCTTAATTAGTGCCAGATGTAAAACAAAACGAGGGAAACCTGCATATCGTAAAGCTCCCCCGTTAAGTCAGTCAAAAGAAATATTATATTTTGCATAATTAATCTAAGAATTTAGTTGAAAATCCATTTAAGTCAAGGAAATTTTCAATTTAATACCACTTCCACTTCCATGTAAATTACGCAACCTGAGGGCACAAATCGCTCAAATTAGTACCTTAGTTGTAAAATCTTTGCTTTTTCTGTCAAAATATTTTTTTGAATTCTGTAAGACGCTATGTAGGAATTACTTAGGCGAGGCTTGAGAACCTTTGAACTTTTTTTACTTTTCCGATTCATTCGGATATGAAGCTAGCCAACAGAGTCGCCTCAGGTGACAGGCGGGAACCAAACAGATTTTATATTCATTAAATTGAATGATGAATGTTTTACCCTGTTAAATAAACCTAGATACTATTTGATAATTATCTTTTGCCTTTTTCATGATTAGATTGTAAAAACACAAATGTATAATATTTAACAGGGCAGGCATCGAATTATGAATATCGAATTTTACACATTCATAATTCAATATTCATAATTCGATGTTCGTTATTCGATGTCAATGACCCGTCCTGAAATAGGTTGACAAACCTAAGGACAACTTTAGCATAAAGGAGAGGGACAAGACACAATAAAAATTTCTTGCAAAGCTAAGCTCCGTTTTGCCAAAAATGGTCAAAATATTTCTGTTAAGGAACTATTAGTGCAAGTGCAAACTGTCACTTATTTATCTAATCAACTTTTTGAGCAACAAGCAGGTCTTCAGCGAGCTCCTCTGCCAGATAACCATCTTTATCAGTAACCATTGTAGGTTTGAAATAGTCTTCATAAAGCGATTCCACACAAAACGCTGGCTTGTAAGCATCATCAAGAGGCCCTCTTGTGCTGACGTTTCTATGGCGTCTAGCCCGCTTGTATTTAGTATCCGCCCAACTTCGTGAGGTTATTAGCCTCTCCGCACATAGCAGTAAACTACTGTTTAAGGCAACCAACATATGAAAGTTAGTAAGCTTTGATCGATATCGCTTATAGAAACCCAGGGAATGCTTTAACACGCGCAACCGATAGCCATAAAGACCTTGAATGTTACGGAAGAAGTCAGCTACTCCGTCGATGGGGTCTAATGGTCGTAGTGACAGTGTGACACTGTCTAAATCACGCAACTTTGTCTCGGGAAGAATGGCGCCTTTGGCCAGGGACTCATAGAAGAATGGTGTACCCAGGATTGGAATAGGCGGCACTAAGTAACCCGGCAGTGTAATGTCTGGTGTACTGATAATGAAATCGAGTTCCTGGCGAAGATCAGCGATCCGACGTGTGGTAACGTCCATAATGAGCCCATAGTGAAAGACAACGCCGGCATCCAGGCTTTTGCGGATTAGTTCCACTTGTGGGAAGCGTATATTTTGAACCTTGTTATTCTGTAGCCATTGTGTGTCAAAGGCTTCAATTCCTGTGAAAAGCCCGAAACAGCCAGCATCATGAACCAGCTTCAGGTTTTCGTCCTTGTAGAAAAAATCGTTGGTGACCAATGCAGCCCAGTCACGAAAAAAGCCTGCCTTCCTCATGTCCTTGATGAGCTCTAGTCGTTCCAGGAAGAACTTTCTGTTGTTGCCATAAAAATTATTGTCGAGGAAGAGAATATGTTTCTTCTTCCCCATGGCGATGATTTGTTTTTGGATGTACTCAAGGTCGTATTTCTGATATCCCACCCCTTCACCCGTTAGGACACAAAAGGGGCAACGGAAGTTACAATTTCTACTAGTTTCGGCGTACCCGATTCTTCGTGACTGAGTCCAGTAGGCCAGGTCGTACCTTGGCAACATCTCCTGGGCAACGTAGTCTTTACCGAAGGCATCTGCAATAACTTCGTTCATTTCTTCTATGTCGCCGCAACAGGCGTAATCAAAGAATCGTCGAGAGTAATTGGGAATTGCACGGACAGGAGAGCCTCCGGCTACAACAATGACGTTTGCGTTTTTCGTGCGTGCATAGGCGGTAAGATGCAACATTCTATCAAATGCTGATGTTAGACCTGTCATGACCAGCATATCCGGCCAGGAGATGAGATGCTCGTCCTCAAGGGGTCCGCTATACTGCTCGTTGTACATACGTATATCACAAAGCTCGGCTGAAAAGGCGCCTGCTAGATAAACAGGCGCCATAGCCTGTGGCGCCTTGAAAGGACGGGGAACAGACAGACGGGTATAGTCGAAGTAGCAATTAACTATGAGAATGCGCTTCCGGTTACGAATACGCCTCCTGGACAGCTTTGAAGCTGTTAAATCATTCAAAATGATCCTCCTCTCCCTTGAGTAAATAGTTAGTGCGAAAGAAACTAATTTAATAGTATAGAAATTTTAAAGTTTTTGTACTGTAGGGTGGGCATTGCCCACCCTACGCTAATATAAAAAAGTCCGCCCGTAGGGCGTTAAGTTCTACTTTATTAATTATTCAGAGTTTTTTCGGTTAAACAGGAATTTCTCAGGATTTTTAGAGCAGAAATTTTCTTTTAGGTCTTGCAAAGATTTTGTTGTTTTGAAATTTCTCAAATATTCATTATAGGAGTTTGTCCAGATAAGGCTGATAAGGAAATCAGACCCAAAGAGAATTCGGTCTTTCAACTCAGGATTGGTGTTCTCTTTTTCTTTTAGTAGACCTTCAAGATGTTTACATTGTTTTTCGCTGAGTGAAAGGCATGAAAAATCTGCATATACATTCGGGTAATTTGACATCAGCTCAATTATTGAATCTCTCCACTGTGTTCGTGGGAAAAGCCATAAAAATTTACTTTGAAATCCAAAATGTCCAAATTTGATTTTAAGTTTGGAGTATTTTTCCACTTCCAGGACTTTTGTCCATTTCAATCCCGGTGCTGTATAATTATCAGCGTTTTTGTCAACTCTAAATCCGCCATTACTGCAGTGTGTTGTTATTGGTATGCCTTTATCAATACAATAATCATATAAGATTATGACCTTATCCTTTTCTTTTCCATCATCTGGCCATGGATCAAAGCCAAGAGGTGGATAAACCTTAATACCAGCAAAGAAATTGCTGCGAAATCCTGCTTCGTCTATATCTCCATTGAACTCACCCATATTTTCATACAAAGGTTGTTGTTTACCCTCATAATCTTTAAAATATTTATCCAACATTTCTTCTAACTGTTCAGGTTTGTCGGGCTTGTTGTAATGTATTGTATTGAGTCCTAAAAAAGGGTAGATTTCAAAGAGTTTGTTGTCCTTAACGTCGTCTTCATACTCCAATCTGTCACCCTTTTCGACCAGTTTATTCTCACAATACGTTTTGATACCATTAAACACATCAATTACCCGTTCTCTAATTGGTTTTCTGGGTGGTCTGTTATAAAAAATGTCAGGTTGTTCAATGTTCTTATAACCATAATCCATTATTAAAGGAGTTAGAACAATTTTTTGTAATTACTCAATAAGAGATGGAAAATTTTGGGCTGTAAGAATTATCCTGATCACTCCGTATCGTAGGATGGAGTGATTACTAATGCTGCATAAAACATCAAATTGTATAGTTAGTTTCCTGAACACGCTTTCTTAAGGGGTAATGTGTGTTTGGGAGATATACTATACATTGGATAAAAAATTCTACTACACTGTTGAATTAAGACGTATATTTATAATTTTTAAAATTAAAGGAAAATATCATTGAAAGGGGTGCTCAATTGATATTACGTAGAAT
>MAYW01000102.1 GCA_001723765.1 Candidatus Scalindua rubra | reverse complement strand
TTATTTAATAGCCATTTGGATTGCTATGTGAGCGTATCTCCTAACGAATTTACAAATTTTAATTTTTCAAAGAGCAAATCATGCAACTTGACGTCTTTTCCATCTTGAAGTAAATCAACAGAATCATATATCTAATATTTGTTACAGGTAGGGAAGGCAGTCCTATGCCTTCTTTCTCAGAAAAGCTACCGTCTGAACAGGATAGATGGGACCTCGTGCATTACGTTCGCTCACTTTTTACGGATGATTTGAAAAGGAAAGAGGTTTCTTTGCTTCCAGAGGAATATCAAGAATAAAATGCAGCATTATTTAATATCCGCATTTATTTTGGGCCTCGTTGGTTCACTTCATTGTCTGGGAATGTGCGGTGGAATTGCCGTTGGTCTTGGATGTTCGACAAAGAATAGAATTACAACGATTACAAGGCAGATATTGTATAGCCTTGGAAGAATTTTTACTTATGGATTCATAGGAGCAATATCTGGCTATTCAGGATTTATTATAAAAGATTGGAAACCCTTTACTGGATTCCAACAAACACTTGCAATAGCCTCTGGTATAATAATGATAATAATAGGCTTAAACATACTTGGATTATTTAAAAATAAAAAAAAGGTATCTGATTCATTTAATGAAATATTAGGCATAAGGGCATTACAAACTCTTTACCATTCCAAGAGTTTATTATCATCATTATATATTGGGATATTTAACGGCTTTCTACCCTGCTTATTGGTCTACGCTGCTGCAACCATGGCCTTAAGCTCTACACATGTATTATCAGGACTTTTGATTATGTTTGTGTTTGGAACAGGTACTGTTCCCTCTTTATTTATTCTCGGCTGTGGAAGCAATGCGGTTACAGCAAGATACAGTAAATTTGTCCCCTTTACAATTGGTGCTGCGGTATCCTTAATGGGTGCAATAACAATCATCCGTGCTACACCGGCTTTTGATATTTGTCTTAACCATGTCTGGAAATAATCTATATTGTGAACATTGTAAACTACCCATAAGCAGTTCTTTTATAAGAGTCTGCAATAAAGAAAATAATAAGGATACTTTTTTCTGTTGTTACGGCTGTAAATTGGTATATGAAGTTGTATCTGGAAAAGGTACAGATTCAGAATCTTCATGGCTTCTTGCAAAACTAGGATTGGTAGCATTCCTTACCATGAACGTTATGATTCTAAGTGTTCTTTTATACTCCGATTATTTTCGTAGAATTGATATCCAAGCTATTAGAAATATAAATTACATACTTTTTGGGTTAACCACACCAGTTATTCTCTTAATAGGCATTCCTTTTTTCAAAAGCGTCATAAAAAGCACGAATTCCCTTTACCCCGTTAGAAAGAAAGCCACACACACAGAGCGGGGCAAAAAATATATGGCGAAGGTGGGGTCTAATGCTCCACACGAGGCTTCTTACGGGGTTTACCTTAATACAGATTCATTGATAGTCATGGGATCATTTTCTGCCTATTTTTATTCAACCTACTCCACGTTTACGAATCGTGGTTATATCTATTTTGATACTGCTGCGATGGTGATATTACTTTTTACACTCGGAAAGTTCCTTGAGGCCACTGCAAAGGCGAAGATAACAAGGAGTATTACAGAGTCTATCGGACCAACTATTTCCAATGCAACCATTATTAAAGATAAAAAGGAAAAGGATGTCCCTGTTGAAGAGGTAAATAAAGGAGATTATGTCGTTGTACAAGAAGGTAATAAGATTCCTGTAGATGGACCAATTGTTGAAGGTTATTCAAATATTGATGAATCAATGATTACGGGTGAGTCTGGTTATACTATCAAGAAAACAGGTGACTACGTTTACTCAGGATCAATGGTATTGGATGGCAGAATTATTGTTGAAGCTAAAGGTGTCGGCGAAGATTCACTTTTATCAAAGATTATGAAGATTATTACGAATGCACAAATGTCATACAGCCCTATTAGGAGAATTTCAGACCGTATTGCCGGCTTAATGGTGCCTGCAGTCATTATTGCTGCGTCCCTGGTGTTTGCATTCTGGTACTTAAAAGGAGATAATAATGAAGCCATCATGAACTCGATTGCGGTTTTGGTTGTGGCTTGTCCTTGTGCATTTGGGATTGCAACACCTCTTGCAGTGTGTGTAGGAATCGGAAGGGGCGTAAGAGAAAATGTTTTTTTTCGTGATGGCGCTGTTTTTGAGAAGTTACCGAGGACAAGCACGGTAGCATTTGATAAAACCGGAACACTTACTTATGGAAAATTGCATCCTGTCTCATTAGTATTTGATAAAAACAAAGTCAAGAATAGAGAAGAATTCCTTTCCATTTTAGCATCAATTGAATTATGCTCTAATCATCCTCTAAGTAAATCAATTATAGAAATGGTGCAAAATGAGGGAATTCAAGTCGATTCAGCGCTATCTAGTAAGAGATATTCTGGTCGTGGTATCGAAGGGCAGGTTGGTGAAAGGTTCATTGTAGCAGGTAACAAAAAATTTATGGAAGAAAAATCTATGGAAATTACCCCTTACATATTGCAAAAGCAAAACGGGTCAAGTTTAAAAGAGAAGACAACTGTTTATTGTGCATGGGATGGGGAGATTAAGGGTGTAATAGGATTTAAAGACCCGCTAAGGGCGGATGCATTATCTACCACTAATAGTTTGAAGGAAATGGGTCTGAAAACCATACTTTTGAGCGGGGATAATGAAAAGGTGGTCGAAGACGTTGCAAAAAAGACTGGTATGGATTCGAGTAAGGGGTTTCTTCTTCCAGATGAAAAGTTAAATGAGATTAAAAAATTGAAAAATTGTGGTAACAAAGTTCTAATGGTTGGCGATGGTATTAATGATGCACCTGCACTTAGTACGGCTGATGTAGGTATTGCAGTCGGTTCTGGTACAGATATTGTTAATGAAAATTCTGATGTGAGTATAATAGATTCTGAATTAATAAAAATTCCCTGGACTATTAGATTTACTAAGGAAGTACGAAAAAAATAATTGGTAACATCGCATGGGCTATTGGTTATAATTCTATTGGAATCTATCTTGCTGCAACTGGTATGCTAAGACCGATATTCGCAGCATTGATGATGGTTGTTAGTAGTCTGTTTGTAATCTCTAATTCATTACGCCTACAGAGATTTAAGGGAATATAATGAATATTACATTTTATTTTTTAATAGCAGCAATTATGGTTGGTGTTGGAACATGGTTTTTTTTCGTGTGGGCAATTAGATCAGGACAATTTCATGATATTGAAGAACCAAAATACAAGATGCTCGAAAACGAAGAACGGAGTCAGCAATGGATGATAGTAAAAAAGAAGACCGATATCTGTACAAGGATTCGGGGATTATTGAAGGAAATGCTAAAGTGCCCAGATGGCTTATTTTTGTCTTTGTGGGTCTAGTCATTTGGGGAATATACTACTTCGTAAAATTTTGACATTAGGGCTGTTAAAAATTAACCAAGAATATGGGAAGTGTTTCTAACCTAACAAAATAATATTTTATAGAGAGAAATTATTTAAAATGCCTTTTTTAAAATCTGTTTTAAAGCAGTATGATCTTGTTGCCGACAAGCTCAAGCTGGATGATAGAATTCGGGAAAGATTACTATATCCCAAACGATCATTAATTGTTTCTATTCCCATTGAAATGGATACTGGAAAGATGAAGGTGTACGAAGGATATAGAGTTCAACATGATGTTACTCTGGGACCGTCAAAGGGAGGAATCCGTTATCACCTGAACGTGAATCTCAAAGAAGTAACTGCGTTAGCTATGTTGATGAGTTGGAAATGTGCATTGATGCAACTTCCATACGGTGGGGCAAAAGGAGGAATATGTTGCAATCCTGCAGTAATGTCACAGGGGGAAATAGAGCGGCTTACCAGAAGGTATACAACAGAAATTATTGGGTCAATTGGTCCAGAAGAGGATATACCAGCCCCCGATATGAATACTAATATGCAAACCATGGCATGGATGATGGACACGTACAGCATGCAAAAAGGCCATACGGTATTAGGAGTTGTTACAGGCAAACCGTTGGTATTAGGAGGTTCTTTAGGAAGAGAGGATGGAACGGGAAGAGGCGTTTTTTATATGGTGGAAGAGTCGATAAAAGTCATTGAGAAAGAACTAAAAGGACTTAGGGTCGCTATACAAGGGTTTGGAAATGTAGGTTCGATAGCCGCCAAGTTGCTTTATGAGAATGAATGTAAAGTTATTGCAGTAAGCAATAGTAAGGGAGGAGCTTATAATGCAGCAGGTATTAACGTCAAGAATTTAATTCAACATGCTAAGAAAAATAAAACAGTCACGGATTTTCCTGACGTTGATAATATAACGAATGAAGATCTTCTTACTTTAGACTGTGATGTTTTGATTCCTGCAGCAATAGAAGGACAAATCACCAGATATAATGCAAATAATATTAAGGCCAAAATAATAGTTGAGGGTGCAAATGGACCAACTACACCTGAAGCGGACAAGATCTTATACGATCGAGGAGTGCTTTTGATTCCGGATATACTTGCAAATTCAGGAGGCGTAGTCATCTCATATTTTGAATGGGTACAAGACCTCCAATTCTATTTCTGGAAAGAAAGTGAAATACAGCAGCGTTTAAAAGAAATAATGGTAAACATATTCAATAGAGTTTTGCCGTTATCTAGAGAAAAGAAAATTGATATACGGACTGCAGCATGGATGCTCGGTATTAGTCGTATTGCGGAGGCACAGAAAACCAGAGGACTATATCCCTGACAAATTTACATTTCAAAATTTAAAAAAGGTATTTATTTTGTTAATGTTTTTTTTAGAAAGGAGACTGATATGAGTGTATTAGTTACTAAAGAAGCTCCAGATTTTACGGCGCCTGCCGTGTTATCAGACGGCACTATTAAAGAAGACTTTAAGCTGTCTGATTTGAGAGGAAAATACGTAGTACTTTTCTTCTATCCGCTGGACTTCACATTTGTGTGTCCGACAGAGATAATTGCCCACGACAAGCGAATCGATGAATTTAAGAAACGAGACGTGGAAGTCGTCGCTGTCTCTATCGATTCACAGTTCAGCCATTTTTCCTGGCGAAATACGCCTGTGGAAAAGGGAGGTATTGGTTCGATACGGTTCCCGATGGTAGCTGATGTTAAACACGAAATTACCCAGGCATATGGTATTGAACACCCTGCTGGTGTTGCTTTACGCGCATCATTTTTGATTGACAAGGACGGTATTGTTCAACATCAGGTAGTCAATAATCTTCCTCTCGGACGGAATGTCGATGAGATGCTTCGGGTAGTTGATGCCTTACAATTTCATGAACAGCATGGAGAAGTCTGTCCTGCAGGTTGGCAGAAGGGTGAGGAGGGTATGAAACCAACAGCCGATGGTGTAGCTGAATATCTATCCTCTTATTCTGAAGAGTTATGAATTGAGATAATTCACAGACATAAACTCTGGATGCAAAACAACACAGCATCCGACTATTTGTACAACCTGACGGGTGTCTTGTGTAGCAATTTCACCCGTCAGGTTACGACATGTAGATGTTGTCAAAGAACGGCTTAAAGAGCTTCAGAATAAATAATGTGTTGACACAAGTTTTAAATCTTAAAATTCTTAAGTTTTAGAAAAGTTTTCTGATTTCCTGAATTAAGCATCTGTTTGAAAGTTTATTTATTATTACATTGCTTACGCACGGCACTAAGATGAGTATTTTGCTGGTATGAATATTGCGATATAAACAAAGGGGGAAACCTTAATAAAAAAAGCTTGATAAATTAGGTAAACAATTTTAAAATTAAAATCCAAATGGAGGTCCTATAAATGAATATTCTCATAAAGGGGTTAGTAAGCGTTTTTATTTTAATTTTTGTTGCAAGCTTAACTTATGCGGATAAAGTAGAAATTCCCATCCATAAAACTTCTGCAACAGGAGAAGGAGTGCAGATTGGTCACGTTACTGCGGAGGATACTCCTTACGGATTACTATTGACTCCATCTGTTGAAGAACTTACTCCTGGCCCGCACGGTTTCCATATTCATCAGAATCCTGACTGTCGTGCAATAGGCAAAGGCGGAAAGATGGTACCGGGACTAGCAGCGGGTGGACACTATGACCCAGCAGGTACCGGAAAACATCTGGGCCCCTATCAAGAAGGTCATCTGGGTGATTTACCTATTTTATGGGTAGATTCTGAAGGAAATGCAAATACTCCTGTATTGGCGCCAAGGGTTAAGGTTAGTGATTTGATGGGACGGTCCTTGATGATACATGCAAATGGAGATAATTACTCAGATATACCCAAAAAGCTCGGCGGTGGAGGTGCTCGTGCAGCTTGTGGCGTTGTCCCCTAGTCAGATTAAACTTAGTCCTGTTCCACATGTAATGAGGCAGAAAAGGGGTTAATTTGTATTCATCACTGAGCAACTTTGCTCTAAAGGTTGACGAGAATACGGTTATAGAGTAGGCTATTGCAAGCATTAGTTGCTTTTATTTCACAAACAAAATTTTTAGAGAGTTTAAAGATATGGCTGAACACGTAATCATTGGTAATGGCGTTGCTGGCATAAAGGCAGCAGAGACAATAAGAGAAGACGACGGTGATTGTAAAATAACTATGGTGGAAGACGAAGTTTATCCCTTCTATTATAGACCCCAACTTCCGAGATTTGTTTCTGGGGAGATTGACGAAGGCAGGTTGTGGGGGAAAAAGAAGGGTTTTTATGAAAAAAATAATATTACTTTGCACCTTGGGAAAAAGGTAACCAGGATTAATTCTGACAGGAATGAGATTATATTAGAAGATGAGACCACAATCAATTATGACTCTTTGTTAATCGCTGCGGGTGGTTCAATCAAAAAAAGGAGATATCCAGGCAGCGAATTAAACGGAGATATTGTTGAATTAAAAACAATTGATGATGCCAAAAACATCAGGGAAAAGATTAAGTCTGCAAAGAGCGCTGTCGTTATCGGTGAAGACTTTTTGACGTTGTCATTGACAGATGCCTTGCATAGTAGCGGTCTTGAAGTAACATATTTAATGCCAGGGGATAGACTATGGCCTGAAATAATGGACAAAGATGCATCTAGTATACTTGAACTCAAACTGAAAGAAAAAGGTATTAAGATAAAACACAAAACTGATATAAAGGAACTAGTTATTAAAAATAAGACAGTTCAAGGCGTGATTACGACGAATGATGAGCTCATTAACTGCCAGATTCTCGGCATTGTTGATAAATTACAACCTAATATGGGTTTTTTGAATGGGAGTGGTGTTAATACTGGCAACGGTATTTTGGTAAATGACAAGATGCTTACTAATGTTGACAATATATATGCGGCGGGTGATGTTGCTCAATTGTTAACTACTATACACAATGAAATCCCAAAGATTAACATTCGATGGCTGAAGGCCTGGAAGCAAGGACAGGTTGCTGGTTCAAACATGACTGGTAATGAAGCGGAATATGATGATATTGCGTGCATTAGTTCAACACAAATATGTGGGATTGATCTAATATCAATAGGCGTTTCAAACCCATTAGATGAAGGTTATAAGATAATGAGAGGTGATTACCCTCATCCTGAGATTGATGTTTATAAGAAGCTTGTCTTAAAAAATGGTACGGTAGTCGGTGCGTTATTTGTTGGAAATGTACTTGAGGCTAGAGAGATCGTAAAGGTTATAAAAAATAAAATGGATTATTCTGAAATAGATGAGACTCTTTTAAAACAAATGTTTGACCTTAATTATCGAATTAGCCCTTTTCATGGATTTTTATGTCCTGTGTGTAAGCTAGACCTTCCCATATCACCTGATGCAAAGGTTGGGGATAAAATTACGTGCCCTGCCTGCGGTATCGAACTTAAGATAACCGAACGAATGCTAAAATAGTAATATCGTCAGATTTCTGGAGTGTTTCTAAAAAATTTCTCCCTCATTAAGGAGATTGTTCTATGACCAGTTGGAAATGTAGTAGTTGTGGTTATCAATACGATGCAAAGGAACCTGATGAAAAATGTCCTTCATGTGGTAAAGAATGTGAATTTGTTGATGTCACAAATTATGTCCCTAAAATGGATAGAACTGGAAGAGAGTGTAAATGTGAAATATGTGGAACTGAAGTTAGGATCACCCAAGAGGGTGGTGGTTTCCTTAAATGTTGTGATCAACTTATGGTGTTAAAGTAAATTTAAAATATAAGGAGAAAACTATGCAGAATGAAACAATAGAGTCTATTTTAAAAAAAGCTGCTGACAAAGAGGAGGGTGCATACTTGCTATACAAAAATGCTGCAAATTGCGCGAAAGATCTTCATACAAAGACTGTCCTGAGTAAGTTTGCCGAAGAAGAACAAAAGCATAAACAAGCATTGGAAGAGTTTAACATAGGAAGCCTAAAGGAACAAAAAATAGAGATAGAAGAGGAGCATAGACAAGGGATATCAGAATATCTAGTGAGTACAGATGAACGTCTTAGCGAAGATTCGGATTTTAAGGATATAATTATCTATGCTGCTAAAAGAGAGAAAAAAGCTTTTAGATTTTATAGTAATATGTCGAAATCGGTAGGCGAGCCAGACTTGAAAAAATTGTTTGTCTGGTTGGCACAAGAAGAATCGAAACACAAAGAGGACATTGAGGCCCTATTCTGGGAAGTAATGTACGGTGAATAATCTAATATAAAGAGCATAAAAATGCCTTTACATAAAGGGGAATTATATTACTGTGAAATATGCGGAGCTGAAATTGAAGTAAGAAAAGGTGGAGATAGTACCTTAGTGTGTTGTGATCAAGCGATGAAAAATAAAGAAACTTAATAAAGAAAGGGAACAGACGTTTATGGATAAAGAAAAGATAATCGAGATATTAAATAAAGTTAGGGTTGAAGAACTTACGGCAATAATGCAGTATTTACAACATCACTATCGGGCTAAAGGTATTAATAGCCCTGGTGTATCAGAAATTTTTAAAAAGATAAGCATCACAGAGATGAAACACGCTTATATTGTTGCAGAAAGGATAACTGCTCTGGGTGGGATGCCGACAACCAAGATTGATAAGATAAATGTACCAGAAAAACTTGAAGACATGATTAAGGAAAACTACGAGGTAGAGAAAGTTGCAATTGAGGATTTTAAGAAATGTATCAAGGAGGTCTCGGAAGATATTACCACCAGGAGAATGCTTGAAGATATTTTGGCAGATGAAGAAGAGCATCTTGATGAATTAGGGAAATTACTAGAAGATTAAGGTGGTTCTATCGAAAAAAATAATATAAGACAGGTAAGTGGCCTAGAGGAATGGCCTCCCACACAGAAGTTCCTTCCGGGAAGGAGTTCGTAAGATATTGTTGATGGGGCTATACGGTGCCGTTTAGTACAAAGAATATAGGAGCAAGTCATTTTTTGTGTGTGAACTGCAACTGTACATCATATAAGACAATCGCATCCCCTCCCTAAAGGGAAAAAATAGATATTCATCTTGTTTGATCCGAAAATAGATTTAGTTGTTTAGAAAATGAATATTTTCGTGTTTCGTTTTCTCGCCAGTGGCATGAGTGTTTGCTGTATAATAATAAAGAAACCTGCTCCATAAACCTCTTTACTTTTTCTGTAAAGTCATGTGCTCCAAATCCTTCTCTTAAATCCGTTTTACTTTATCATCTTATCCATGACGTATTATACAGTACTTTTTATCTCATACTGGTTAAGGAGTTTAAATGCTATCGGGAAAAATTAGTGTAGTTGGGACTGGTAATGTCGGCCAATCTGCTATAATGAACCTTTTTGAGAAAAGAGTTGGAAGGAGTATCTATTGTTTTAATGTTCCTGGAGAAGCCATTAATTATGTTAAAGCAAGGATTGATGAAATAAAGGATTCCCACGAGCAACTTGGGCCAGATTTAATAGAAAGCAATAACCCAAAAGAAATTGAAGAGTCTGAAATAGTTGTTATTACATCAGGCAGGCCGAGAGTTGCAGAACAGACAAGGGACGACCTGGCTATAGGAAATGCATGTATAATTGCGGAATGGGCAGGATATATCAAAAAATACGCGCCAGAAGCAGTTCTTGTTGTGGTTTCAAACCCTGTTGCAGCAATGACGGGGGTTGCCCTTGAAAAAACAGGGTTTCCCAGGCACAGGGTTTTAGGAATGGGTAGCAGCTTGGATGCAAAAAGGGTTATAAGGGAGCTTGCAAAAACCCTTGGTTTGACTAGCACACATATGCAGGGATATGTTCTTGGAGACCATGGAGAGAGTATGATTATTCCAATCCGGAGTTTTACAGTTTACGGACAGAGTTTAAGGTCATACTTGGAATCTAGCAAAAGTGATAAGCTGGAAGAAATAGAAAAAATTGCGGAAAACATGAAGACAGCAAGCCAATATCTCATCGAGGGGTTGCGAACATCTCCATGGCTAGGTCCTGGTGAGCATATAGCAAGCCTATGTGAACATATTTATTATGGGCCACAGGATCATTTGCTAGGAACAGTAACTAATGCCATTGTTAAACTTGAAGGAGAGTATGGTGTTAATGGGGTTATCGGAGTTCCAGTCAAGATAGGAAGAAGAGGGATGATCGAGGTTATTGAGTTGGATAATATCGGCGAAGAGAATAAAGAAAAGCTAAGACAAATAGCAGAACACATTAAAAAAGTAACGAAGATCGCCTTGGATGCCTTAGATATAAAAGATGAGAAATAGAAATGTATCTTTAAAATGTTAAATTCCCCTCATTCCCCATTATTTAAAATTTTACATGCCCATGAGTCCTTTTTGGGCATTTAGAACTTCCCATCCATGAAAATTCAGTTCAAATTGTTTCTTCTCAACATGACAGTCCAGGCATTTCTTGTTACCGGTTTTTGCCCATTCCTGTAATATCATAGCGGTCTTAGCCGTCTTTCCCTCAAGTGTAAGAATATCCTTGCCTGCGTGGCAGTAATTGCACTCAGTACCCATCATTTCTGACAATGCAAACATTTTAATTGCTATTTCTTTTTTCTCCGTGAACTGTTCTTTTCCAGCATGGCAATAATCACACTTTACGCCAATTGCCACCGCAGCCTTCATATCCTCCTTTGCCTTCTCCCCTTTTTCTGTAAAATCAGTTACGTCTTCGTTATGGCATGAAGAACATTCTTCTCCTAATGTTGAAGCAACTTCTTTACTGCATTGTTGGCTTTTTTCTTCTCTATTTCCGTTCAAGTAAGTTTCTTGTAACGGTAACGCATCAGGTTCTGGAATTTCTGATTGTCCTTCTCCTAATAATCCCGATGAGAAAACAATTAGAAAAGCGATACTAAAGATATTAATGTTCTTCATATTTTTTATCATTTTGTAACTTTCCTTATTTTAAATTTTAATAAAACTGAATTGATGATCCGCCCGACTGCATTTACCTGCCAGCCCGACCCCTCCTGACAGAGAGCTTCCGGACAGGCATCGCTCTGGTGGAAACGAAACTTTCAGGTAGATTGTTCGGACAGGTTAGCAAAGGTCAGTTTATACTTTTATTCTCCCAAAGGGATACTGTATGCAATTGCACCCAATAAATCTCCAACCTTTTTGTTCGGATGGCATATTATGCATCCTTCCATAACCACAGTTACACTTGTAGCTGCCCTCAGATAGTCTTTGCCCTCAATCTTCTCAACCTTTTCAAAATATGATTTTCCAGAAATCATTGCCTTAATTACGTATGATACAATTTACCGAAAAGGCACGCAAGCAATATAGCTAGTTATTTTTTTCTGTACATCTTCCAGATTTATAATGTTGGTTGTAACCTTAAAAACATTAGTAAAATTCTTGATAATTAAGTTCGTTGTTTTTCTTATATCTATGCTTGTTTTTAGCAACTTTGATAATGATGTTATCATGACATTTTGTATACCGCATGGCACGATCATGTTGAAAGGTGAAAGGTCATTATTTACATTTAAAGAAAAACCGTGCATGGACGTGCCGCCAACTATTTTAACCCCTATAAAACCTACCTTTTTATCTCCCGCCCAAACACCCGTGAACCCTTGAATACGACGTGATTTGATTTTGTAATCCTGTAATGTTTTTATCATCACTTCTTCTAACATTCGGAGATAACAGTAATAATCTTCTGTATAAGACTTCATCCCGGTTATCGGGTAACAAACTATCTGCCCGGGTCCATGATATGTAGTCGCGCCACCTCTATCAACTCTATAAATAGAAAAGCCCTTATTTCTTAATTGCTTTTCATCGGTTAAGAAGTCATTAACATTTTTGTTTCTACGACCCAACGTGTATGTTGGAGGATGTTGAAGGGTGATGAATACGTCTTCTATTTGGTTTGACTGTCTTACGTTGAAGAGCCTTTTTTGGAGTTCCCAGGCTTTACCATACTCCACCAAATTCAGTTTCAGTAGAAGGCATTTGTTCATAGACTTCCTGCTCCCAGCCTTCGAGGCTTTCTTTTATGGTTATTAAGAATTTATCAGCCTGTGCGCCATCAACTACTCTGTGATCAAAGGAAAGGCTCAGGTACATCATGGAGCGAATGGCAATGGCGTCGTTTATGACAATAGGTTTTTTTACTATTGCTCCTGTACCCAGTATAGCAATCTGAGGGAGCAATATAATAGGGGTGCCAAATAAACTCCCATTTGAACCGTAATTTGTAATTGTAAATGTGCCGTCCTGGACTTCGTCCGGGTTAAGTCTCTTATTTCTAACTCTTTGGGCTAAGTCCTGGCTTACTTTTGCAAGTTCTACCAGATTTTTTTTATCAGCATTTTTTATCACTGGTACTATGAGGCCGTCTTCTAAAGAAACTGCTATACCTATATTTATATCTTTTTTCATTATTATGCCCTCATCTGACCACGAGGAATTGAAGATGGGGTAACGTTTAAGGGCACGTGCGGTATTCAGAATGACAAAAGGAAGATAAGTAAGCTTAACCTTTTCATTTTTAAGGAATGCTTCTTTTTGTTCTTCTCTAAATTTTACAATTTTTGTCATATCTACTTCAAAAGTGGTAGTTACGTGTGCAGCTGTTCTCTTGCTCTCAGACATTCGTTTAGCGATGATCTTGCGTTTGGGGTTTACGGGAACTATTTCTTCTTTTTCTTTTACCTCTTCCTCAAGAGCGGGAGGCGCATATTCAGGTTTTATCTTTATGTAAATTAGTATGTCCTGTTTTGTAACCCTACCACCAATACCTGTTCCTCTTACCTTGCTTAGATCAATTCTGTGTTCTTTGGCCATACGCTTGACTAAAGGTGAAATCTTTCTTTCGAACTGTAATTTGTCCGGACGAGGAGGAACAGCGGTAACTTTTTTTTCTATCTTCTTTTCTTCGGCTGGCGCAACTTCCTCCTTAGTGGCAAAAGGAGCTTCTTCTACCTCAGCTTCTTCAAGTGTAGCAATAGCAGTTCCAACAGGCACTGTTTTATCTTCCTTGTGAATTATCTTTCTCAATATACCTGATGTTGGAGAAGGTACTTCCGTGTCTACCTTGTCAGTGCTTATCTCAACAATTAGCTGATCTTTTTGAACTCTGTCTCCTTCCTTAACCAGCCAGTGTAAGATTGTTCCCTCCGTTACGCTTTCACCCATCTGGGGCATGATTATGTCTATAGTCATGTTTTCTATCCTGGAAAAAGAAAAGGGTTTTAATAATTAACGGTACGGTACATTTTCAGTGCTATTCCCAATCTTTATGATTTGATTACTATATAACCGTAGAATCTTGCTCTAGTATGCAGACAGTTTTTCTGCTGCTTCAACGATATCTTCTATCTGGGGGAGGTAGTATTCTTCCATTGGTGGGCTATAGGGAACGGGTGTATCAAGCGATGATATGCGCAAGATTGGCCCATCTAGATATTCAAAAATCTCTTCAGAAATTAATGCAGAAATTTCTGCGCCAACTCCCCCGGTTTTTGTTGCTTCATAAAGGACAATCACTTTATTAGTTTTCTTTACTGAATCGAAGACCGTTTCCTTATCTAATGGTAAAAGAGTTCTAAGGTCAACTATTTCTAAACTGATTCCGCTTTCCTCTAATTTTCTGGAAGCGTCAAGTGCATTATGAACCATTGCACCATAGGTGATTAAGGATATATCGCTTCCTTCCTTTACAACTTTTGCCTCACCAATAGGTACGACATAATCATCTTCAGGCACTTCCTCTTTTATCCTTCGGTATAAAAATTTGTGCTCAAAATAGATAACTGGATCGTTATCTCTAATTGCAGCTTTGAGTAAGCCCTTAGCATCGTATGGAAATGCAGGTGCAACCAGCTTAAGACCCGGGGTGTGGAAGAACCATCCTTCCGGACATTGAGAATGGAATGCTCCTCCATGAATATTTCCACCATATGGAGCTCGAATTACTATCGGGGTCTTAGCGCCATATCGATAGTGGTTCTTTGCCGCCACGTTTACTATCTGGTCAAAGGCACAAGAGATAAAGTCTGCAAACTGCATTTCAACAACAGGCCTCATCCCAACAAGCGAAGCGCCTATAGCAGCCCCCGTAAATCCTGATTCTGAAAGTGGAGTATCAAGTACACGTAGTTCACCAAATTTCTTTAGCATCCCCTCAGTAACTCTGAATGCGCCTCCGTAAATCCCAATATCTTCACCAAGGATAAAGACATTATCGTCCCTTTCCATTTCTTCCCATAACGCTTGATGTATTGCCTCTACGTATGTTATTTCCTTCATAGTACTTTTTTTCTATATGGGTGTGGCATAAAGTCCCTCTAGAGCATCTTTACCATCGGGATATGGACTGTTTTCGGCAAACTCTTCTGCATCTTCCATTACGTCTCTAACTCGTTTGTCAAGGTCTCCTATTTCCTTCTCTGAAGCAAATTTATTTTCAAGTAGATGTTTTTTCATTTTAAGTATAGGGTCTTTCTTTTTCCATTCCTCAAGAAGCTCCCTGGGAACATATTTGGCAGCATCGTGCTCTGAATGGCCATGCATCCTCATGGTCTTGCATTCTATAAAAGTGGGACCTTCTCCCGCCCTTGCCTTTTTATATGCCTCTTTTGCTACTTTATATACTGCAACAACATCATTACCATCCACAATTTCGCTAGGCATCGCATAAGCGAGGGAACGCGCTGCAACATCTTTTATGGCCATCTGTTTTTCTAGGGGTGTTGAGTATGCATATTGATTATTGTTGCAGAAGAAGACAACGGGTAGCTTAAGTACTGATGCAAAATTAAGGGCTTCATGGAAGTCACCCCTGCTGGTTCCTCCATCGCCTGTGCTTGCAGCAGCAACACGCTTCTCACCCCTTATCTTAAATGCCAGAGCAGCGCCAGCAGCTACTGGATAATTATCAGCAAGATGGCTTGGAAAAGCACAGACACCAAGATTTATATCACCGATATGAACATTACCATCTTTTCCTCCAGTTACTCCATTTTTCCTACCAAGATATTGCGCCATAATCCTTCTGGGAGTAATACCCCTTACCAGAAATAACCCCATATCTCTAAAGTACGGAGCTGTGACATCGTCCTTTTCTAAAGCGTAAGAATATCCAACCGAGATTGCCTCCGTGCCGTTACTTGTCCATGCGCCCCCAACGATTTTTCCCTGACGATACAGAGATGTAACCCTTTCTTCCAGATGTCTGGTCAATTTAAGATAGTAATATAATTGTTGAAGTATGTCACGATCTAGGTCCATTTTTATATTTAATGTATAGTCTTTCAAAATCATGTTTTTTGTGCGCCAGCACCGTAGAATGAAACGTTTTTTATATATCTTGGTCAGAACGTATAGAATAAATCATAAAATCACATAAGGCTCTATAAGCTGTTATTCAACGGTGCCAGCACATATCCAAAATGGCGTGAAGCAACGACAAGGATGTCGTTGTAGCCATTTTGAAAGAGTTGCGCAGGATGCGCTTAACTCGTCCTTTATGTTTTAACCTGGAAAAATACGAGAATTATAACAACAACCTTCTAAGACTAAATACTTAACAGCCACCAGTAATTGCACTATCAACAATTACTTGTGCTTTAATATCAACCATTTGTTTGTTTAATTCAGCTTTATGTCCTTTCTCCATCTCTGCAAGGCTTAAGAACATCTTTTTGACTGAAGGCTTGCCCGAGTGTTTGGCTTTATTCATATAATATTCATAAGCCTCATGTTCTTTTTTTATTGCATCTTCCAGTATTTGCACTAATGTTCGTATTTCTTTAGTTTCTTTTATTGTCATGATTTATACTCCATTATTTGGTATGTTGGGAGTCATATAATATAAAAATAATTTCATCTTTAGAAATTTCAATGTGCATAATTTTAAGTTATTAAATATCATACCCTTGTGCAC
>MAYW01000101.1 GCA_001723765.1 Candidatus Scalindua rubra | reverse complement strand
CCCACGCTCCAGCGTGGGAACGAGGGGGATTTTTTCTTTGCGTCCTTTGCGTCTTTGCGGTGGGCTGAACTATTACAAATTTCAGTGACATTAATAAAGTATTTGGTAAAGGGGGTTACAATGAAATTTATCTGCGAAAAGTGTGATATTCCTTTTGATTTTGAAATGAAGGAAAATCTTTCAAAAGAGTCTATGAAGGTCACCTTCTGCTGCACAGGATGTGATGCCAGGTTCTCAATGGTGACCAACCCAGGGGAGACTCATCTGCTCTATAGCTTAGGGGTAAATATTGGAGGGAAGGAGAAAGCAGGGACTTCAAAGATAACACAAACAGCGCCCAAAGGGAAAGAGGCAGAAGGGGAGAGAGAGGAGACTCCTATCTGGACCCCAGAGGCAGAGGAGAGGCTCAATAATGTCCCATCCTTCGTCAGGCCCATGGCGAAGAGGTCTGTAGAAAAGCTGGCCAAAGAGAGGGGATGCAGGGTGATTGATGCTGCCTTGATGGATGAAGCAAGGGATAAGTTTATGGGGGAGTGTAAGGGATGAAAGAGTTTCTTGCAAAACCGGGTTTCCTGGGAACCTATGGAACAATAGGGACTGACCTGAGTTATCTCCTGGCCGTCCTCTTTACCGCGCTTTTCCTTGTGGGCTGGTATATGGCAAAGAGGCATCAGGGTAACAGACATCACTTCTTGGTCCTCTATTCAATGTCGGCCATGATAGTCTACTTCTTTTTTTATTATCTGACCCGAAAGTTTGGTGTCTTAGCTTTAGAGGGTAAGGAGGGTTTCGGAGGGCCTGAGTGGATTTATACCTACATCTTCAAACCTATCCTTACTACCCATATCCTCCTTGTAATTATTGGCCTTGTGATGGCTGTATATATGATAGTCCTTGGATTCAGGGCATCTTTTAAGGAGAGTGGGAAAAGGCTTCTTAAAGAGGTTGAGCTTAGGGCAAAAAGGAAAAACTTCTATGTGGCCTTATCAACCACAGTGGTAGTCCTGGGGCTTTTGACTGTTATCAGGTGCAGGACCCTTAGATGTGTAGAGGTCTATGTGTCGGTCATTCTGTTTGTGGTCATGGTCTTCTTTTTGGAAAAGATCGTAGAGAGGCTTTTACCCGATGGCGCAAAAAGGCACAGGTTCTTAGGAAGATGCACCATGGTTATATATCTCATAGTTCTGTTTACCACCACCCTGACCTACTTCCTCCTCTACGTCCTCTACCAACCACAGCTTCCTGAAGTTTAAAAAGAGAGTAAGAAAATAAATCTGTCCCCTTTTTCGTTTGTAATCTTGTAGCCAAAAAAAGCGATTAATCATATCTTCATCAAGGTAAATTTTGAAGTGAGCTAAAGTTGTGGAATTTTTTTTTTAACTTTAGGTACTTTAGTTCACTTAGGGCACTTCAAACTTGGTTGCTGTTATGTCGCTATCATTTATTTAAAAACGACTTATAATTTCAATCTAGTTCTGATGATTCCTGTGGATTCCTGCCAATTACGCTTGAGTTGACTACAATTTGACTACATTTAGAACTTTCACATATCAAGCGTAATCAGATGTGAATCTTGTTAATTCCACTAACTAGTTAATATATCTGTAATATTCCAATTAACATATTTAAAACCATCATCTAACAAACAATCATCTGGGAGAATACTAATTAGAGACATTCTTGCAATTAAACTTTCTTTAATATTGCCTTTTAAGTCTTCCCACCAAGAAGGCGAAATAAAAGTATTCTCATAAAATGCAAAAGTGTATCTTGCAATTGCGTTTGGCAATTGTTTCTTAGAGAGAATTTTTAGTGAATTAAAAAAAGATTTTGTGTCTTCGCTATTATCAAGTGTGGAGAAACATACTGCTCCACCTTTATCAGTTGGTATAATCGAAAATGTTATTATATCCTGGTCAATATCTGCCCTTCCAAGTTGATGAAATCTATTACCTTGAAAATCTATTTCAAGTATTGATGTTCCACTACACAAGATTTCTGGGCATTTATCAATAAGAATAATGAAAAAATTCATTGTTTCATATTTTCTACTAAGCAATGCTTTGTCGTAGATTGACTTTTGGCGATTTAAAGTCTTAGAGCCTAAAGATAGTCCATGACAATAATACTTATGTCTTTCTTGGAATTCTTTTTGGAGTGTAATGTCTAAGCCTCTGTCATAGTCTTGCAACCTTTTGGCATGTGCATGTTGACATTCATGCACAAATACTTCTCTTGCAAGTGACCGATAAGCTAATAAAAAGATTTGGTTTATTTCTCCTGTGAAAGGATGTTTTTCTATTCTTTCAAAAGTTTTTGTATCATGGTATTCACAGAAACCTGTGAAAGCGGAAGCTTTTCTAATACCTATTAATTTGGGTTCAACTTGTGTAGGTGACGAAATTGTAGAAAAATCACGAACAAGTTTGTATACATGATTGTTAATCGCTATTTTAGATAGACCACCATTTCGTTGAATTGTATGTGCATTAACAATTTTCCCCTTGCAATTGCCGCTTTCTGAATCTGGATGCAAGCAATAGCTTTTATCAAAAGATTCTTTTAATAATTTCTTGGCATCTTCGAGAGTGGGAGGAGTTTTTTGTTCTCTTCCAAGATGACATCTTTTATGCTTTAATCCTGAACCGCACCAGCAGGGATTATTTCTTCCTAACTTTTCACTCATTTTTTATGCAACCTAGCACTACTTATTATATTATCATAATAAATCTTACCCTCTACCAGTTTCATGTCAATTAAAACCCTCATATATCAAGCGTAATGAAGCGGGAAATCTTACCTAAAAAACACTTGCCTAATTCCCTACTGAGTTTATAATCCACACTTCACAGCCATTTCCATATTATTCTAATCAATTAGCTTGGATGTATAATATGAGAAAATACTTACTACATGTCTTAATCATATCATTTGTATTCTTTCTAACACCTACCATACAGGCAGCATCAGACTGGGAAGAGGCGATTGAGGCATGCAAACAAGCGATAAGGATTGACCCTGATGATACAAATGCTCATTATAATCTCGGTGTTGTCTATGGCAATTTAGGCATGTATAAGGAGGAGATTGAGGCATACAAACAAGCAATAAGGATTAACCCTGATTTTGCAGAGGCTCATTCTAATCTCGGTGTTGCCTATCACAATTTGGGCATGTATAAAGAGGCGATTGAGGCATACAAACAAGCAATAAGGATTAACCCTGATTTTGCAGAGGCTCATAATAATCTCGGTGTTGCTTATGACAATTTGGGCATGTATAAAGAAGCGATTGAGGCATGCAAACAAGCGATAAGGATTGACCCTGATTATGCAAATGCTCATTATAATCTCGGTCGTACCTATTTCAAATCAGGCATATATAAAGAGGCGATTGAGTCATACAAGCAGGCAACAAGAATTGACCCTGATTATGCAAATACTCATTATGCTCTCGGTCTTGCCTATGACAAATCAGGCATGCGTAAAGAGGCAATAGATGCATTCAAGCAGGCAATAAGGATTAACCCTGATTATGCAGAGGCTCATTCTAATCTCGGTCTTGTCTATGACAAATCAGGCATGCGTAAAGAAGCAATAGATGCATTCAAGCAAGCAACAAGGATTAACCCTGATGATGCATTTGCTCATATTCGTCTTGGTGTTGCCTATGTTCTTTCAAACGATAGAGGCTCTGCCTTAGAGCAGTATAAAATATTAAAAAGCCTTGACCCTGAAATGGCAAATAAACTGTTTAATTTTATTTATAAATAATTCAAGGGTGATAGAGTAGCTCTCAATTAGCTGTAACTACCCCACTCCAAACCACATCTTACCTGTTATGTCTCTGTGAATCCTGATGTTTAAATTTCCTCTTGATTTTGATAATTACCTGAGTATTATAATCCCTAGTATTTCTACAATCTACAAGATTTCATAACATACAGATATATACTCCATCGGATGATGGATATGCTTTCATAAGTAAGTTTATTTTTACAGGGAAGTAAATAAATGAACTATCTTGCCAAATATAGCATTCAAAAAAAATAATCACACAAAGACAAGGAGGCACAAAGAAAGATGACTGAAAATGAGACTGGGAAAGTTGTAGTTGGACTTTATTTCTCACACGAAGTCACGAAGAACACAAAGGGTAAAAACTATTATCTTTTGTTTTATTTTTTTAAATTTCGTTTTCTTAGTGGTCTCTGTGTCTTTGTGTGAGGATTAGCAATTTAAGCTGGGTATAAATGTCATGACTGAAAAGTCCAAAGATAAGGTTTATGAAGATTCAATAAGTAATTGGCCTGAAGAAGAAAGGCCAAGAGAAAGACTATTAAAATTTGGCCCAAATGCCTTAACAAATGCTGAGCTACTTGCAATATTATTGCGTGTTGGCGTGAAAGGAAAAAGCGCAGTTGATCTGGCAAGACACATAATTAGAGAGACGAAAGGCTTAAGAGGTTTGGACAAATTAGAGCCAAAAGATTTGTTTAATATTAAAGGTTTAAACCTCGCAAAAATTGCTCAGATTAAAGCATCCATAGAGTTGGGTAAGAGAATATTTGAGGAACCAAAAAAATTAGAAGGGATAGCCTCATCATCAAGAAAGGCATATGATATGCTTTTCCCAAGGATGAGAGATTTAAAAAAAGAAGTTTTTAAAGTAATATTTCTCAATAGTCACAATCAAGTTATAGATATTGTAACGGCTCATGAGGGTACTGTAACGATGAGCAATGTATATGTAAGAGAGATTATCAATCTGGCAAATAAATTTGGGGCTGCATCAATGATTTTTGCGCACAACCATCCCTCAGGTGAACCTAAGCCAAGTAATGAAGATAAGGAGATAACTGAAGAACTTGTCTTTGCAGGTAGGATAATGAAAATAAAGGTGTTAGACCATATTATAATCGGTGAGGAAAAATACTTCAGCTTTGCGGATGAAGGGTTGATAAAACGTTATAATACAAACTTCGACAAGAGGAAGTAAGGGTTCAAGATTTTGTTGTACGGGTTCAAGATTTTGAACCCCTACTTATACGCCCTCGCTGGTTCACTCTTGTAGATTGAACCTAAACGTTTTGTTTCAGGCTGCCCGCCAGAAAGACGTGTCGGGCTGGCAAGCCTGAACCAGCGGTAGAAAAAAATCTCTTATCTGTGTGCCCGCCTGAATGACTCGTCCGAATGGAATGGCCGGGCGGGCGAAGTCGGGCAGGTATCTGCGAAAATCCCTGCCCGACAAATGGCAGGCGGGAGCGTCCTAATATTGTAAACTTACACACCAATCGTATTGTATCCTGCGTCAACGTGGATAATTTCTCCCGTAATTCCGCTTGCTAGATCGCTGCACAGAAAAGAAGCTGTATCACCTACTTCACTTGGATTTATGTTGCGTTTCAAAGGAGCCTTATCTTTTATAAGTTCATACATAACCATAAAATCTTTTAAACCTCTAGCTGCCAGGGTTCGCATTGGACCAGCAGAGATTGCATTGACACGAATATTTTTTGGGCCTAAATCAAGTGCTAAATACCGAATGCTTGATTCAAGTGCTGATTTGGCAACACCCATCACATTATAATTTTTAACGGCTTTTTCTCCACCGATATACGTAAGCGCTGTTACCGCCCCACCACGTACTTCCAGTAGTGGTAGTGCCCGTTTGCATAATGCAATTAAAGAATAACAACTTATATCCAAAGCAAGCCTAAAACCATCCCGTGATGTATTAACAAAATTGCTAGATAAATCCTCCTGCTTAGCAAATGCGGGTGTGTGTATAAGTCCATCAAGAACATTAACACTGTTGCCCAATCTTTCAAAAAGTTTATCTATATCTTCATCAGAAGTGACGTCACATTCCCCTACATCAATTGCGTCTAAAGGTTCGAATAATTTTTTAACATCGCTGCCGAACCTTTCATTTTGATAAGTATATGCAATCTTTGCACCCTGCTTTGCAAGAGATTGTGCTATTGCCCAACCAGTACTACGTTTGCCTGAAATATTGGCAATGAGTATTGTTTTGTCTTGAAGGATCATTTCTGATGTTCCTACATTAATACATGAGATTCTGTCCTGGTAAATTTTAGATTACGTATGGTAATTGGAACGAAAAATAAAATCAATAAATATTTCTATTCATATTCTTTAAATAATATTTTCAGGTCGTGTTCCTTTCTCCAGGTCTTTATTAATATTTCTCTGACTTTATCCAGGAAGTCATAGCTTTCGTCGATTTTGTCTCTTAGTATTAATTTCATGATTAGAATGTGAGTTATTTTTTCTATATCTCTATCGGCATGGTGTAAACCTAACTGTTTGATTGTTTTTTTAATCTTAAGTTTCTGATAGATTAAATCAAGGGATGGAGTAAGAGTGCCAGTGAAGTCATCGAATAAGACATTATCTTGTTTTAAACCTATATTATTGGCGGCTGAATCAATTACGGTTACCGTCATCGGGGCGGGACCGCAAAGATAAAATGTTCTCTTAGGGTCATGTGTAAGGTATTTATTGAGCAATGGACCAATAAAGCCAACCTGTCCAAGCCATTTCTCTCCACTTTCGTCGATCAAACCCTGTTCTACAATGTTTTGCCTGTGTTCATCTGAGGCGTTTTGAAAACATTCTTTATCTAGCTCGTCTAATTCTGACGGGTTATCACCCTTAAATGCACCTGACAAAACCGGAATGAATTTAAAATTAGGATACTCCCTTTGCCAGTTTAGCCATTTCGATATATAAAGTAAGGGAATATCCTGAAACCGTCTTTCACCCAGGAAGAAGAATATTTCGTCTCTGCGTCCTTCGCTGAACCATTGCTCTAGCAGCGCCAGGATAGGCGCAAGGCCTGCTCCACCTGCTACAAAGACGGCCTTATGATTTTTTTCTTTCAGACAGAAATGACCATAAGGACCCGTAAACCTTATCCTATCTCCAACCCACAAATTCCATATTGATTCATCCTGGATATATTCCTTTATGCATTGTGGTCCAATACACGCGACACCACCATTTTCAATCTGTACACGAGGGTCTATTGGCGCAGTCCTCGAAATCAATTTTATTATGTCTTTTCTTATTGAGGCAATCGAATAGGCACGATAAAGGTCAATACCGGGTGTATAGGGAATAAATTCTTTTCCTGTTTCATTACAAAAGCATTTTATCTGTTCACCAGACTTCTTGTAATGCTCTTCCACGTAATCATCAGGCAGTCTTATCTGTACATACTGTCCTGGAATAAAATCAAACTTTTGAAATGGAAGTAAACGTATTTCGTATTTATCGGAGGTTAGTTGTAACTTTTTGACTACCCGAGCTGTGTATTTTTTGACCTGTAATGTTGACTTTGGTAGATAAATATTAACATCTTTGTCTACCCTTACCTGGCAGGAAAGTCTTGTGTATCCATCACCTTTACCTTCCTCAATAAACCTTCTGGACACTTCTCTTGACCGGCTATCAAAATGAGGGATTTCAGTCGGTGCATATGGGCCCATATTAGTAAGTAATTTTACCTTGCATTGTCCGCATGTGGCATTTCCACCACATCCGGCAGATATATGGTATCCCTTGTTTTGAAGTATGTTGAGTAATTTTCCTCCACCTTCTATAGCCAACTCCTTCTTGAAATTCTCATCGCTATGTATACCAAGTTTCAGTTTTTTACCTTTGCCAAAAAACTGGTAAGTTATCTCACTTAGTCCAGCCATAGTTAGCATGAGTATGATAATGATACAAATCCCCACTATTAAAGAAGTGATCATGTTTTAAGCCTTTTATTTTATCTGTAGCGGAGGTCTTTAGACCTCCACCACTCACGGATTAATCCCAATGTAAACGTTTTATATAACCAACATTGCCAACCGTCCCATGAGGTGGAAACCTATAGGTTTCCGCTACGATTTTTTCATTACATACAGTGATTCAATCACTAACGTAATTGAATTTGTAAATGTCAGTTTGAAGAGTAATGTGGTTGGGTAAACCCAATATCCCATATATCCATTATTCCATTGTTCCAACAATAAACAAAGTTTATGAGGATTCTCAAAAAATCTTTATCAGTCCAATACCAGTAAAGATAGCGGCCATGAAACCGAGTAGCAGTATAGCAAGGGTATCTTCATCCCATGAATTTACGGGAACAAACAGTCTTTGACGTCTCAGTACAGCAAGCCAGACACATACCATTAACCAATGGAGACCAAAGCCAAAAGCAGTTACTGTTGTGGCCATAAAAGACATACCTGGTGGAATAGTGAAGGTAGAACTGGCAAGGACAATGCAGTTTACGGTAATGAGCTCTAAAAATTGACCCATTTGCTTATATACATCCATTGCAAAACGACGAAGGAGTACTCCCAGAATTTGTACAAAAGTAGCAATGGTAACAATAAAAACAGTAAGGTAGAATATCTTCTCAAGTCTTATAGGGATTGGTGAAATTGTGGAGAGGAAGTCGCTCACGTTTAACAACGCCTTATTATAAACTATCCAGTTGAGGCTTGTGGACAAGGTAACCACAATAACAACAGCCAAACCCATCTTCCATGCCGCATCAATTTGTCTCGATTTATTAAGCAGAGGGCATATCCCCAGAAGCTTGCTTAATACTAAACCGTCAAAGAACAAAGCACCGAAAAATATCGGAAAAAGAACTATAAATTGATTGTTTAAGGACGAAACTGCATTTATATTAATGAGAAGACTTATAATGAGGAGGATGCCAATTGCAATGGTAATTATGAACATCTTCGACATCCTGGGCTTTTGCGATTTTGAAGTTACAGGCGCTCCTCCATTTGTGGTAGCTTCTGTTTCTTCCTCTGAGCGGCTTTCCTGAAAAACAACGCCCGTCTTTACAAACAAAGGCCTGAGCATGAGTCTCCATAATGCCAGGGCAAAAAAGCCACCCACAGGTGTTATCATCAATACCACTACGGGAAAATTCTCTGGAAGTACACGAATGTTCATTATTGTCCCAAACCCTAGGGGCTCCCTCATAAGGGCTAAAAAGATGAGCGCAATAGAATAACCGAGGCATGCCTTTAATATCTTCTTCTGAGCGTCCCAGAATTTATATGTCAGCCCTTCGGAGATTACGGCGAGGACTATACAATTTGTCGTAATCAGGTCAATGTATGCCTTTATATTAAAGGCTATTCTTGGTATTGTGGCCTGAGCTATCAGATTAAATATGGCTACAAAAACGGACACAATAATCATGAGGAGTGATATCTTGTGATGAGTACCGGCTGCTATTATTAATTTTTTAAATGGATATACTAAACAAAAACTACCGCAGGTAACAAAGACAACGC
Source organism: Candidatus Scalindua rubra (assembly GCA_001723765.1). Classification (GTDB taxonomy): domain Bacteria; phylum Planctomycetota; class Brocadiia; order Brocadiales; family Scalinduaceae; genus Scalindua_B; species Scalindua_B rubra. Next base: position 7,205 of record MAYW01000101.1, on the reverse strand, counting down.
CAACATCCATTGTGAGTGAATTTTCCATCTTGTTGGTTACTGCCAGGGCTGAACAGAAACCCAGTCCTGCACCGGCAGATATTATATAATTGTCTCTTAAAAAGAACTTTGATACCTGTCTAATGTATCTTGCCATCATGTTCATCCCTTATTTGCCTCCATTTCTTGCCAGAAGGTTTCCATCGCCTCGTTAATTATATCCTCTATTCCCTTGCTCGTATATGATGCACCCGTAATGGCATGTACTTCATCTGGTCCAACTGTTTCTCTTCCTCTTACAAGGGATATCTTTGGCTTCAACTTTTTCCCTATAAATTGTCTCTTAAATTCCTCTTCCGTCATTCTGCCACCAAGACCAGGCGTCTCAGTATGATCTAGTACCTCTATGCCTTTTACTGTCTCCATATCAGGACTAACACAAATAAATAAAGAAATGTCTGCCGCTTTATTAAAACCGTAACCTAGTCTTGTTACAACAAACCCTATACCCTGTAGTTTTCCATCCTTATAATACTTAAAGAGTTCTTTCCCATTTTTATCTCTTTCCGGTTTTCCATTTTGTTCTTCTGGCATATGTATTTCTGGAAGAACATCTATGGTTATATTCTTTTCAAAAACCTTTCTGACATCTTCCTTATCAACTTTTTTAAATTTAAGGCCGAAGAAATGTTTTTCTTCGGTGTGATACGGAATGTCGAAAATACTCAGGACAGATTTTTTTAACTTTATCTCATGATATTCAGCTATTCTCGGAGACGTAACAAAATAGAGCCCCAGCAATATTGTACCTGGTATGGCCGTAATGAGGCTGATCGAAAGGACTCTTGTTAAGAATATTTTAAACCCGTTCATTATTTTTCTGTTTTATAAATCCTAAATTGAGCGATTTTGTAGCCGCAACCTTGAGGTTGCGCAACTTATGTGGATCCATCAAATGATGAGAAACGCAGGCTAAAGCCAGCGGCTACAATATCATATAATATAAAATCGTTCAATTTAGGTAAATGTCTCAAAAAATTAAAACTTTATTTTATTCGAGAAATAGTTTTCCACCACCATCTTCTTCAGCATTGGGGTTGGATTCCTTGCGAAAGCAAGGCCACCTCCCTGCCCGACAGATGGCAGGCGGGCCTTTCGGGAGGATTCCATAATTGTATTATACTCTATATTTTATCTTTAGTACAATTGATTGGATTGGAACTCCAACGAGATTCATAAACAATATTGCGTACATCACACCTTCCGGTATGGGTGTAAAATTTCTTATAACGACTGTGATGAAACCACAACCTATACTAAATATCCACTTACCAATCTGACTGTATGTGGTCGTAATTGGGTCTGTTGCCATAAAGAATGCGCCAAAGATAAGGCCTCCGCTCAAGATCTGAAATACGGGAGGTACCATGGCTTCCCCAAGTATTAAGGAAAAAAGAGCTGCAAAGATAAATACACTACCTAAATAAGCAAAGGGAATCCTCCAGTTTGCAATCCTTTTCTTACACAACCATATTCCAGCTATGATGAGAGCTACTCGACATGTTTCTCCCAGAGAACCGGTATTTGCGCCGAATAAGAGAAAAATATACGATGTTACTTCACCTGTTTCCTTGTAAACTATTAAGGGGGTTGCATGTGTTACAGCGTCCACACCGTACGTCAAGGATTGAAGTGTTGGAAAGCCTATGAATGGTTCCTGCCAACCAGAGACGACCATGGTAGGGAAACAGATTGTCAAGATTAGTCGACCAAATAAGGCTGGATTAAGGAGATTCATTCCAACCCCTCCTGTTATATTCCTGAATAATATGCTGACTCCCGCTCCCACGCCGATTAGCCAGAGAGGCGCCTGCGGCGGTAAGAACGCAGGGATAAAGAGACATGTTACAAACCCTCCTTCATTTATTCTTTCTTCTCTGGCAAGTATCACCCAGAGTACGTCTACTATGAACACACCTACCACGAAGGATACTATAATCTTGGGTACAACGCATATAAAACCAAAGAAGTATATTGCGGGCACAACCCATCCAAAAAACAATGCCGCAAGAATTCCACCCATATATTGTTTAACATCCATCTGGTTTCTAATAAATGGCTGGGCTTGGGCTGTATCCTTTGAGCTTCTAATAAGCCCGTCGAACGCCTCGAATAATGCCCCAAAAAGGAAATTTACTTTTGGACGCGATTGAATAAACGATTCAACCTTATTCAGATTTTTATTTAAAATTGGCTCTATTTTTTTAACAATATCCTTCATATTGATAATTGATTTCTAAGAATTATTCTGAATTACCAACCTCATACTGTTTTGGTATATTGGAATAGTAGAAGAGATGTAAACTAATATCATTGAGTTAAATTACCTGACGGATTTTTTAAATACGTTCTCAATAAGTTTTACTCCCCTCCCTTGATGGGAGGGACAAGGGGAGGGTGATTAAGGCAATTATCCCTTATCACTTCTAATACCCCATTTATATTTTTAAAAACCTCCTAACTGCTTTGCTCTTAAATGTCTCCACAAAAAACTTTCTGTTTCTGTTGGTCTTTTTCTTAAAGTTTTTGCAATATTGGCAAGTTTGTTACCGATTTTCTAATCACCCCCACCTTATCCTCCCCCATCAAGGGGGAGGGACATCTTAAAGATCACCTAGTCAGAGAGTAATAGAATCGCTCAATCTAGGTTTAAATTTTATTCCTGAATCTATTAGGAGTAGAATTAACTTTATAATAACTGTCTGCATTCTACGTACTTGGAATCCTAAGCCAACTATTTAACATATCGAATTCTTAACTATTTTCTTGTGTTACTTTAATGATTTACATTCTTTAATAATTTTAAATAATTCTAACTTCGATGGACATATAAAACTGCAAAGTCCACATTCTATACATTTTTCCAATGCATAAAGACGCGCCTTTTTGTTTTTCACCACGTGTATAGCAATGCCAGTAAAGAGCCGGCTCCAGACCTACTGGACATATATCATCACAATAATTGCAATATACACAACGTCTTAACTCTCCCATAAGACTTGTTGTAAAGAGTAATTCGTTAAACCTTGTATAAGGAAAAGGTGTCTTATAGTCTTTTTCCTCCATTACTACAATATTCTTTGTAGACCAGAGTACCTTTTGTGTCAAATCCTTAACCTCGGTACCGTTCAGTGGTCCATCAAGAAACACACGGTACTTGATGTCTTTTCTGACATAGGCATCCAGTAGATTATTAATAGGCGTACCAGGCTTAACCTTGAGAATCTTATTTTCTTTTAGACCGGTTCCGGAGATGGGCACAAGATGGGTATTAAATTCGTTTTTTTGAATGTAGTGTTCAAAAATACCAATAACAGATTGAGGGTCTAATATAATTACACCAATATCTGTAGTATTTTGACCATAAGAAAGGTTTAATCCAAGAATCTTATTAACAATTAGGACTGGTGCGTCATAGGGATATATGGGATCCATGGTATGCAAATGAAGATATTCCACCTTTGTAAAATACCCCCTAAATCCCCCCTTTAGTAAAGGGGGGGAGGGGGGATTAAGGGGGATTTTATCAGCGTTGCCTTTGTATTGGTTTACCTCATTAATAAGGTTTGTTTCCTGATTATTAATGACAACATGACAGTGTGAATCAGGAAAGTATTTGGTTCGTACAGTTTCCAGTTTATTTAAGAAATCTGGTGTTTTATTCTTAAGGATTGCCCAGTTAGGAATTGCCCATGGTTCAGTGGGGCATAGACTTACTATAATGTGCTCAACCTTTCTGTAGGGAAAGGAAAAATTAAAATTATCTACAGGGCCGTCATATTTTACCAATGCTACGGTCTCTGAAAACTTTATAGGATATATCTCTATAAGATTGAATCCGTTTTTGTAAACCTTTTTATATTGTTGCTTTTTGTTCAAATACTACCCCTTTCTCTTTTAGCATATTGAAAAATGGGTGAAGCACGGAAGAATTGAGCATTATTATTAACATAGAATGAGGTATTTGCAAAACAAAAAACAGGGAAATAATGTTGTTTTTTACGGGAAATACGGTTTAATTATTATATCAAAGAGCCGTGTGAATTTACATACAAGGGATTATTAAAAAAAGAGTTACAATTATGAGCCTATTTGTTCATAAACGTATTCTAATAGCAACAGATTTTTCAGAATTTTCAAAAGTTGCCCTGGATATTTGTTTGGGAGTATCCAGGTGTATGAAGACAAAGCTCTACGTATTACATACTATCGAAAAGTTTCCCCATGATTACAGACATTTGCTATCCAGTGCTGTACATGCAGATATGAAACAAAAACTTGAAGAGGAGGCTGTAGAAAAGATTAAGGCAATGATACCCGGGGAGTTATTGGAAAGCGAGGATATAGTACCCATTGTAAGGTTTGGCAAGCCCTTTCTGGAAATAATAAAAGTTGCAAGGGAGGAGAACGTAGACCTTTTGGCAGTGGGCACACACGGAAGGGCAGGAGTGGACAGAGTTATATTGGGCAGCGTTGCAGAAAGGATTGTTAGAAAGGCCGGCTGTCCTGTTATGGTTATCAGGGGTAAAAAGTATGTCGGTTTCAAACGGATTATTGTTCCTATTGATCTTTCTGATTGTTCCAGAAAAGCCTTGGAATATGCTGCTGCCACGGCGAGGGCACACAGTAGCAAATTAACTATTTTACACGTTTATGAGGAGTCATTCGTTGAACCCTATGTAAATGCAGCAAATTCTGAGGAGGAGGCAGATGAAATAATGAAAGAGATAGAGCGGGTGAATGAAACCAAATATGATGAATTCTTAAAAACTGTCGATCTCAGTGGAGTTGAATATGAAAAATTGCTGAAAAAGGGAATTCCTGAGACTGATATAGTAGAGATAGCCATGGAGCAACAGGCAAACTTAATAGTTATGGGTACACATGGAAGATCAGGTATCAAACATATACTGATTGGCAGTACCGCTGAGGAAGTTGTTCGCACCGTACACTGTGATATTGTAATAGTTAAGCCTGAGAAATTCAGCTTTTCTATGCCATAAATCCAGGTTCACCGCAAAGGCGCAGAGGACGCAAAGCAAGACATAAAGACAAAGTTAAAAAGATTTGTTTAAAAACGTTTCAGTTCAGGCTTCAAGCCTGAACCAGCATAGAGATAATACCTTTGTCATTTTGTTGTACTGTAGGGGCGTACCCGCCCGAACGACGTAGTCGGGCAGGTGGCCATACGCCCCTACTCCCGTGAAATTTTACTCATTTTTTAAGGTTTTTCTTTGCGTCCTCTGCGCCTTTGCGGTGCAAAAAATCTTTTAGTTCGTGTAATTCCATGGTTTAAAGAAAAATGACAAAGGTATTATCTAAATGTATTTTTATTATTCTTTTAGCAGTACCTCTGGTTTTTTACATATCTCACATATACTCATCACCTGAAGAAGAATCCCGCAACGCCGCATCAACAGTAAGGGAGCAAACATCCCTGCAAGACAGTTCTACAACACAGACGCAAAAACATTCTATAGAAAAAACAGATATGGTAATTCATGGTCATGAAGATCCCATTGCCCCTATCCTGCTTGGTATAGTAATCATACTCGCAGCGGCAAAGATTGGCGGTGGGATATTTGAGAAAATAGGACAACCTGCAGTACTGGGAGAACTGGTTCTCGGTATTATTATAGGAAATCTGGCTTATTTTACAGGCTGGGAATTCTTTGCCCCATTAAGAAATCATACCTTTGTAGATCTCCTGGCAAGGTTTGGTGTGATAATCCTTCTTTTTGAAATCGGATTGGAGACAGACATACGGGATATGGTAAAGGTGGGCCTTTCCTCATTTCTGGTAGCTTTGGGTGGTATAGTAGCACCCTTTATATTGGGATATTTCACAAGTCTTTACTTCTTCCCGAATGCCGGTGCCGGTGTGCATCTTTTTGTGGGATCAACACTTTGTGCTACAAGTGTTGGCATTAAGGCACGTGTGCTCAAGGACATGGGAAAACTTCAGACTACCGAAGCAAAGATAATTCTGGGTGCGGCGGTTCTTGATGATATTATAGTACTCTTTATATTGGCTATAGTTACTGATATCGTAGTAATGGGAAGTGTAAACCCCTTTCATATTGCCCGGACATCAATGTTTTCTATCCTCTTTCTTTCAGGCGCTATATTCATGGGTTTGAAACTGGCTCCGTTTCTTGGCTATTATACAACACACATGAAGGTCGAGGGTTGGAAGCTGGCTATGGCTATTGTCTTCTGTCTCCTTCTCTCTTATATAGCAAATCTTATCGGCCTGGCAACCATAGTAGGTGCCTTTGCAGCCGGACTTATTTTAAGAGAGGTTCGTTTCAAGGATTTAAAAGGAGGAGAACACGGCATACAGGAGATTATGCGTCCAGCGTCTTTTGTCTTCGTGCCGATATTTTTCCTCTTAATAGGTATGCAGATAAAGTTGGAACTTTTTTACGATATGCATGTCTTGATGGTATCTCTGGCAATAACCCTTGCGGCAATTATTGGTAAGCAGGTTTGTGGTTTGTGTGCATTGGAAAAAGGCCTGAACCGAATCGCTATCGGCGTTGCAATGATCCCAAGAGGAGAAGTAACATTGATTTTTGCCGGGATAGGCAAAAGCATTGGCGTACTCAGTGACGTTTTCTTTTCGGCCTTAATAATCATGGTAATCATTACTACCCTGATTACCCCGCCTGCCCTTAGACTGTCAATGTCCGGAACACCTTCTGCACAGAAGGATTAAAATAAAATCAACGGTATAATACTTGTAAAAGAGGGTATTTTTAATACGATGAATTACTAAGCCGCGGCCTATTGGTAGGTCATAACTGTATTGAATCTAAACGATGATAATGGTTGAAAAATTATAAACATTTAACGTAATTACCCAATATCTTGTGGGATTTCCATTTTATTATAGAGGGAAGTTTAAGGAGGGTCAAGCACCGATTGTCCATTTTCAATTATTTCAGCGAGGGGTGGTATTTTTTGCAGATTATAAACACGGTCCTGAACATAATCCCAAAAAGTAATTCCTTGCTTCCTGCAGGTAGCCATCAGGCTTAAAAACGTATCAGAAGCTTTAGCGCCTCGGATACTTCTAAAACAGTTTCGTATCTTTCTCTGAATAACTTTCTCTCTTATATCCAGCTCACTTGTATTATTATGCAGTGGTATTTCAGGATACTCTA
>MAYW01000100.1 GCA_001723765.1 Candidatus Scalindua rubra | reverse complement strand
ACGAATTCTCTTATCGCTTTAACAGAAGGTTTTGGGAGGGGCAACTTTTTAATCGATTACTGGCTGCTTGCCTAGGTTGCCCTCCAACGACCTATGGTGAGCTAACTCAATAGTCATAAAATATTTTGCCAAAATCGGTCAAAAAAAATTTATTAAGGTACTAACCGGATAATGCTGAGTTATTTTAGTTATTCACCACGCTCAGCGGGGCCTCGTAACATAGTAGTTTATCTCAAAGTATTTTTATGTTTGGGCGGGGGAAAAATGATTGTCTAACAGGGTTAATTTCAACGAGTTAAGCGCATCCTGCGCAACTCTTTCAAAATGGCTACCCGCCTGTACCTATTCGGGCAGGCAACGACATCCATGCCCTGTCGAATAATAACATACAAAGCCGTTTGAGGTTATGTGCTTTTTTCTTATTGCTTAGCATAACTTATGACATAAAATGAAATATTCTACGGGGCAGGTCGTTGCTTCACGCCATTTTGGACCCCGTTGAATAACAGCTTATAGAGCCTTATGTGATTTTATGATTTATTCTGTACGTTCCGACTAAGATATATATAAAAACGTTCCATTTTACGGGGCTTGCGCACAAAAATGTGATTTTGAAATTCAAAAGCATAAAATTAAAAGGCTAAGGCCTTAACTGCCAAAGACTTGAAATAGAAAGACTATACAATTAAATTAGGGCGCCGATTTTCGCAGATCACTCGAACAAAATTGACAAGGAATTCAGGAATTGAGGGATTTCGAATTGCAGAATTCCTGAATGCCTCAATTCCATAATTCCTTAATCTCTCTTTATCGTTCGACTGAGCTCACGTCGAAGTCTGCGTCCAGAATTGAAATTTCTCATGAATTTAAATCAAAGAATTATTAGGGCCCTTGCAATAGTCTTGACTATTGGTATTATAATTTTTCTTACACTTTATAGTGTGATTATAGTGCATAACACTGAAGACCCTTATTTTGCAAAAAAGATAGTCTTAATAACAATGGCCCTAATCATAGTGTCAATTATGACAGGAGGTTTTGTTCTATATTACTTAAGGGAAGAGAAAAGAGAAGAATCAAATTAGTTTAACACAAAATGAAGCAGCAATATTTTTATTGACAGTATTTGCATTCACACTTATATTTCATCTCATAAAAAGTTCTATTAAAGTAAAAAATATGAAAATGAGAATAGACAATACCATGCAAAAAACACTTCTTATTGCAATAACCGTTTTTGCCTTATTACTGATTCATTTTTCACCGATCTATGGACAAGACGTAGAAAAGGAATTAAGCATTGGTGAACGTTTTCATCATGAAACATCCTTAACATGGCGTGGTGTCATTGGGGATTTGTTTCGCAGCAAGCCAAAAAAGCCGCCGCAGTTTAAGAACTATCCTGATGCTGAGGTAACAAAATTACCTAAACCAGGATATAGAGGAATACCCCTTGAAGAAGCTATTGAAAAGCGACGCTCAGTCAGAAATTATTCTAGAATACCAATCACACTATCCCAGTTATCACAATTATTATTCTCTGCACAGGGAATAACAGGCAAAATCTATGGCCAGCCCCTCCGCACTGCACCCTCAGCAGGAGCGCTCTATCCATTTGAGATTTACGTAATTGCTAACAACGTGGAAGGTCTATCCCAGGGAATCTACCATTATGCCGTACTTAATCATACATTAGAACTAATAAAAACTGGAAACTTCAGAAAAGAGATTACGTCTGCTGGATTAAAACAAGAGATGTTGGGTGATGCTGATATAACCTTTGTATTATCAGCCATCTTTGACCGTGTTCGCCATAAATATGGTGAGCGTGGCTTCCGTTATGTATACATGGAAGCTGGACATATTAGCCAGAACTTTTATCTACAGGCAGTATCTTTGGGATTAGGTTCTGTTAGTGTAGGCGCATTTTTGGACAACAATGTTAACCAGCTTATTGGTGTAGACGGTCAAAAAGAGGCGGTTATATATATGCATGCTGTGGGTACGCTATGAATGAAAATCGTAGATAGGAATAGGACGCAGATTTTCGCAGATAACATAGCTCGGCATAACCGCAACCGTTCGGCTGAGCTCACGCCGAAGCCAAAATAAAGTATGAAAAAATCCGAATATCGAATATTTTTAATGGGTTGCAAGAAAACTTTGCTAAAATAATAAGGTTTTACACATTTGTAGTAAAGATACACATAAGAACTTAGCTAATTTATGAGTTATAAAATCTCAGAAAATTTTAAATGTCTAATAAGTATCTTGCTGATATTTTCCATTAGTATCACGGGAATTTTAGGTTATTTGCAATCACAATTTGAACTTCGCAGGTTTGTTCCACACCGATACTTTGCTTATGCAACATTAAGTCTCGCTGCCTTGCACGTTTGGCTGAATTGGAATAAAGTATGGCGCTTCCTGCGTAGGATGTTAAAAAAATAGGTAACAGTTGAGCCCACCGCAAAGACGCAGAGGACCCCAGTGAAATAAATTCAGATTTCACAGAGCAGGCGCAAAGAAAGAACTTTAAAAGTAGGGTGGATTAAGCCTGTGGAGTAATATAGTAGCTCTACTCCACAGGGCTTAATCCACTTTTTAAAAATAATAACGGCAATTCCGATCAAACGTTGGAATTGCTTTGCGCTCTTTGCGCCTTTGCGGTAAACTATTATGAAGGTTTTATGATGGAAATTTATCTCGTTCAACATGGAGCTGCTTACACAAAAGAGGAGGATCCCGAAAGGCATCTTAACAACGATGGCAAAAATCAATGTCAGTTAACAGGGAAGGCGTTAAAGAAATTAAATGTTAGCTTCAAACTTATAGTAAGCAGTCCCAAAGCACGCTCCCGTCAAACTGCAGAAATCATTGCCGAAGAGGTTGGATACTCAAAGAATGAAATTAAGGTTACTGAAATGCTGGAACCAACAAGGCCCGCTGAAGATGTCATATCATATCTAAAAAACTTCACAGATAAAAATAGAATACTACTTGCAGGTCATCTCCCCTCACTCGGAAATATTTCTTCAGAACTGTTGAGTGAGTCTTCACAAATCTCATTGCATTTTGAAATGGGTGGAGTCTGCCGAATTGACATAGAACAACTCCCAACTCACACTGGTGATCTTCGCTGGTTCCTAATGCCAGAACATCTCAGACTTGTTGCACAAACCCAACCTGGCCGAGTCAGAACCAAAAAGGGATAAATTCCTTTAGTTTAAATTTCTACCTCATACGTCTTTTTCCAATTATCATCTGGTACATAAACAAAAAAACTATAAAAATCAATAACCCACCACTAAAAATGTAAATAACAATTCTACCAGTAACGGCATAGACATTAGATGTCCCTATACTAATTAAGGCTGCAATTCCTATACAAAAAAAGGTTGTTGCGAGCATAATATAAACTCGCCTTTTCATTCTTTTTTTTAGACTCATTTTTTTTGACAACTTTTTTCTTATCCTTTTTCTTTCTTCTATCATTTTTACCATACAGAACCTTTCATTACATTGGATTTAACCTCTTTTGCATCTGCATATATTTAAATTTTTAATCACTTCAAAATATCCTTCAAAGTATTCTTTGTCAACAACAAAGAGTTTAATGTCTGTACTACTTTCTTAGACATTCTCATAGTTGTTAATATAACATTTGACAAATTTGTTTTACACTATAAACTATTTACCTACTTCTAGATATGTTTATTTTTAGAGGAACATAATAATGCACTTTCCAAAATATCGTCCACGCAGGTTAAGAAGCAATAAACTCTTACGTGAACTCATCAGCGAAACACGTTTATCTGTAAAAGATTTCATTATGCCACTATTCACGCGCCCTGGGAATGGCATTAAAAAAGAAATACCTTCAATGCCTGGTAATTATCAGTTTTCTGTGGACACAATAGTGGAAGAGGTCAAAGAAATTGCAAATCTTGGAATAACGGGTGTAATCTTATTTGGTATTCCCGATAGCAAAGATGAGTTAGGTTCTGAAGCATATGCTGATGATGGTATCATACAAAAAGCCGTAAGAGCAATTAAAGAAGACGTTTCTGATATACTTGTTATAACCGATGTCTGTATGTGTGAGTATACTGATCACGGGCATTGTGGATACATAAAGAAGAATGAAAAAACTGACGAGTATTACATAGATAATGATGAAACAATCAAACTCTTAGCAAAAGAAGCGCTATCTCATGCAAAGGCTGGTGTTGATATAGTTGCACCGAGTGACATGATGGATGGACGTGTAGGTGCAATCAGAGAGATTCTCGACGAAAATGGTTACGAGAATATTCCCATAATGTCTTATGCGGCTAAATATGCCTCAGCATTCTATGGTCCCTTCAGGGATGCTGCCGAATCTCCACCCAGTTTTGGAGACAGGCGGTCGTATCAGATGGATGCACCAAATGCAGAAGAAGCTATTCGAGAAGTATCCCTGGACATAGAAGAAGGCGCTGATATTATAATGGTAAAACCTGCACTTCCGTATCTTGATGTTATCAGACTTATAAAAGATCAATTTGGATATCCGGTAGCAGCCTACAACGTTAGCGGTGAATATTCCATGTTAAAGGCCGCTCATGAAAAAGGATGGCTGGATGAGAAGGCTGTTGCTATGGAAACACTAACTAGCATTAAAAGGGCAGGTGCTGACATTATACTCACATATTGGGCAAAAGATGTTGCACGCTGGCTAACATCATAATATTTTTTTTGCAATAGTATACTTCCGAACCTTCCCACCTGAATGACATAATGATCTTTACTTTGAATTTCCTATACATTTAATTAGAAAAAAAAGAATATTCAGCTAAAGAATTTCCTTAACGTGACGATAATATAATTTGTTAGGGTATTTTCGGTGGATTCGGCCTAAGGGCCTTAATCCACCCTACACCTGATCTAAATTAGATCGACAAGTTTTTTTAAAGTAACAACCTCTCTGAGTCGTAGACTCTACGAGTCGGAGACCGGTTGAGCCAAAACCAAACAGCTTTATAATTTAGCTATTCTTTATATGTTGTGGTACTTCCCATTTATACAATAAGGGAAAGTTTGAAAACCGCCTGTCTGCGTGCAACACGCACAGGCAGGCCTGTCTGCCGTGTTCGACACAGGTAGATAGGTTTTCATTTGACAACCTGGCCGAGCCGGAACACACGTGAGCTAAGCTCAGCTTTGGCGTGGTGGGCAATGTCCACCTAAAATATTTGGGTATATTTTGGTATCATCACAAAATCCCGGAGATCAGGAGTTCTGAAATTACTGACTATATCTTCTTGAGAAATCATAAAATCTTATTCTAAATATATCATAAAGCATAAAGATAGGGTCTCTTATAATACGAACCTTGGAATGAGGTGAATTTAACCATCTTACAGGTACTTCCCTCACCCTGAACCCCTGACGTTTAGCAATCAAAAGGATTTCAACATCAAAGGTATAACCCCTAATCCTCTGTTTCTTAAATATTTTATTTACTGCATCTCTTTTGAAACATTTAAAACCACATTGGGTGTCTTTAAAACCTGTAAAAACTATTAAATTCATAATCTTATTGAATATCTTCCCCATACTTTCACGTACAAAGGACTGATGAATTTCCACTTGTGAATCCTCCAATCCTCTTGAACCAATAGTCACATCATAACCTTTTCCTAACCAGTAAATAAGTTTCTCTACTTCATCTATTGGTGTTGACAAATCGGCATCTGTGAATAACACATATTCTCCTCTTGTCTCTAACATGCCTCTTCTAACGGAATATCCCTTCCCCTTGCTGATTTCATTTTCTGTAATCTTTATATCATAACCCATTTCCCCAGATTCTCTAATTACAACATTTATTGTTGAATCCGTACTTCCATCACTAACCAATATTATCTCGCTTTTATAATCTTTTGTCTTCAAGTAACTTATTATTTCGCCAAGCGTATTACCAATCCTTTTCTCCTCATTATATGCAGGAATTACGATGGATAGATAAATATCTTCTTTATTTACATCACTTATCACATTTTTCGTAAACATAATTCCATATACCTTCCTTTAAATCCCCCTTAGTCCCCCTTTTTAAAGGGGGGAAAGAGGGGGGATTTAGGGTGATTTGTTCTTTATATATAAATTAGCTCACTTCGTTCGCTAATTTACGTTCACTTTCCTGTCACATGTAAAATCTGCTGATCCTCTTATTACTTTCTTGCCCATACAGTATAAGTACCGATTTTTTTCTTTATAAATTGCTCCTGTAATACTTCTTGTACCTTTGGATTATACAAAGTTGTCGTAAATTGATTAACATCATTATGGCCTATGCTATAGACAACATTGTCAACCTGATAGTCTTCAATTTCCTTTAAGAATTCATCAGGGTTATACCAGACTGCATCTGGCAGGAGTGGTGAATTCACATAATATGCAATGTCACGTGTCGCCACTGTTACACCGTTCTCTCCCTTGTTCTTTTTGAGGTATTCGATTAATTCCCATGTGCCCGATTCTCCATAACAATATCTGGTAAGGTAATTAGACTTTGCCTGAATAATATTCAGCGCAAAGCTTGTAGAGATTAAGGTTATTATTAATGAAATAATACAAATAGCTTTAAATTTGTACCAATTTGCATATTTTTTTAAAAAAAACAATACAATAACAAAAAAGAAAACTAAATACAGCAAACGGAAGATGATGTCTTGAAGTACTTTACTGATCCATAAAGAGTTTTCTACTACAAACTTCCGTAAAGTAAAGCCAAATTCATACAACATATCACCCACAAAAAAGATATGATATATTATACCTACAAATATAATTATTAAAAAAACACAAAATTCTTTTTTCTGGAATGTGGACAAGTTATTAATGAAATATATCGAAATTAAAACTGACAAGACAGGCATCATTGGATAATGATATTTTGGGAACCCGAATAACATACCACCCACAACAATGTAACCCACGAAGATAGAGGTTGAATAAATAACCAAAAAATCAAAAGCCGTTAGATGCTTATTTCTAAAATAATCTTTTATCCTTTCTCCCCATAGCAAAAAGATAAAAACAATAACAACTGGCGAAATCCATAATCCCAATCTAAAGACTCTCCTTACAAAAAGAATAATAACATCTTTGATTGACCCCTGCATCTGACTTGATGAAAAACTTTCTATAAAGTATTCAAGAGGTTGTGAAAAGGGGAGCTCCTTTAAATAACTCACAATCCACCATGAACTCAGAAAAATTGCATTACCAACTAAGAATATCATCATTACCTTGCACAAATTTAATTTGCGATTTTTATTTAATAGAAAAAATAATAACATGCAAATAATAAGAATCGGGGGTGTTGTGAGTTTTGACCATAATGTGAGGGAGTAAAGGAAACATAACAGAACAACATTCTTAAAATCCAGATGTTTCCATACCCTTATGAAACAATATACAAATAATGTCATAAAAGTCGTTAATATAGTACAGTCGATATCGACTATAAGAGATCCCTGAATTACCATAGGATTACAAGCATATACAAAAGATGCAGTTGATGCAGCTATATAGGATTTAGCATCATGTAAATTCTGCTTGCAGGAAAAAACCTCCCTGGCTAAAAGGAAGGTAATTATTATTGTTGATACATTACACAAAACACCTATTAGACGTGACGCTGCCTCATTTGTGCCGAATAGCCAGAAGGATGAAGATAATAAACATCCATATAATGGAGGTGACCACAATAATTTAGCAAAGTCTTCTGAAAAATCACCTTTCTCAATAAGGGCTGGTTTACTGTACCACCACAACTCATCCTGAGTTATAGGATCACCAATGGAAGGTATAGCAAAGAAAAGATAAACATAAATACTCAGTGGGAGGAAAAAGCAAAATGAAGCCAACCGATAGTCATACCCTCTATCTTTCATGCCCTTTATCAACATAACGATGACTCTTTCCCAAATTGAGCGATTTATGCCCGCCCGTACCGAACGGTACGTTCGGGCGGGTAGCCGCAACCTTTACCCTGTTAAATAAATTTTATTCGTTGCGCTTACAATAGTTGGTGATTGTCTTTGCACATATATTACTTTATTACCTATTATGGTAAAACATTTAACAGGGTGAAGGTTGCGTAACTTACGTAAAATTGTCATAAACCCATTAAATGATGAAGAACGCAGGCTAAAGCCTGCGGCTACAACAGTTTCACCAAATAAATCACTCAACTTAGATCTTTGATTCTCAATTGATTAAAAAAATTAAAAAGTTATAATAATCTAATTACAATTCATGTCAAGATAAGTATGTGGTTTTCTTATTTAGACAGGATCAAACCTTCATGCCACAAAAGGTCGCCATCTATTTGCGTGCCTGCTTGTACCGACCACGGCAGACAGGTGAAGCTTGAAAATTGGATTCTGTGCAATTCTTTGAATTGTCTTAAGCAAGGTTCCCTCCCTTTCGGAAGGCGTCTTCGTCCGCCCTGGCAGGATTCCAAGGGCTATTTTTGTGTTAAAAGGCATTTTTAACTTTTCCGTTTTCAACTAAATTGTATCTGTAATAGGATTAATATTGGATATCATAACAAATCTTTAAAATAACCCCCTCACTCTCCCCTCTCCCCCCAGGGGAGAGGATTAGGGTGAGGGGGAACATTTAATTTATTGATTTATAAGTAATTAAAATGGAAATTCGTAAATCTAAAATATTATTCCGACTCATCCAGCTTTATTCTCGCAATCATTAAAACCAGAAAAACTAGTAAACCCTCAATGCTATCTATTAAAAGAGTAAGTACTCAGAATGAATTTTTGAGATTGAAAGAAGATTGGACATCACTCCTGAAAAGGAGTAAAAGTAACACAGTCTTTCTTACCTGGGAGTGGATGTATACATGGTGGGAATGTTTTAAAGGAAATAAACAACTCTTCATCTTGACCGTACATGAAGAAAATGAGAATCTTATCGGTATTGTACCATTGTGCATGGATAAAAAGAAGGTGGGCAGCATTACGGTCTTAAATTATATAAGGTTTCTTGGAACAATGCCTACCTCTTCCGACCACCTTGATTTCATCTTTTCTCAATGGAGGGAAAGAGAGACTCTGGAGGCAATAGTTAATTACATGTTTCAGGAAAACAAATGGGATCTGTGCCTCTTAAGTAATATACCTGTATCTTCTTCAACTGGCAAATTACTTAAAGAGATTATGGGAAACAAACCTTCTCAATCAGAGATATCTCAGGTTTGTCCTTATATACCTTTGCCAACTCGAATCGAAGATTACCATTCCTCCTTAAGTGGAAATAGGAGGAACACAATAAAGAGAAGGAGACGTAACTTATACAAGAAATATAATGGTTTTGAGTTCGTGACATGGGAAAGTCCAGACGATATAGATGATGCCATGGAAAGATTGTTCGTACTACATGAAAAACGATGGATGGTTGTGAAACATAAGGGAAATTTCATCAGAAATGACGTCAGGAAATTTCACAAAAAAATTGCAAGGACATTTCTAAACTCTGATATGCTAAGACTCTATTTTCTTAGAGTGCAGGGTAATGATGTGGCCGCACTTTATACTTTTAAATATAATAACAAACTTTTTTACTATCAAGGAGGATGGGATCCAGAATGGTCCAGGGATCATGTTGGAAATATACTGACAAATCTCGTAATTGAAGATGCAATAAACAAGGGGTATTCAGAGTATGATTTTTTGCGTGGTACGGAAGATTATAAAACTCGATTGACCGATAAGAAAAGAGAAGAGATGGATATCTTTATATTAAATTCTTTCAATGCTAGAGTATATCTTCTTTTTAGAAATCTCTATCATAAAATGACAAGAAGCGAAGGGCTCAGAATGACATGTAAACTATAATATGCTCCCAGTAGTAATTATTGGGCCTGGATAATTCTGCCTTTTGTCAGACGCCAAACGATTGAAAACGGTAAACTAGATTTTGAAACTCGATAAAACGGTACTAAATCAGAATAAAACTCGCCTTTAAAACTTGCCTTGGACGGTATGCTTGCTTCACCAAGGTCAAAGAATTCAAATCCCTTATCTTTAAAATATTCTATTTCCTTCCACTGTAAAAGAGAATTAGCTCCTGAATCGGGAGTTTCAAGTAGAAATCCATTAAATAAACCATAAACACCGTTTTTTTTATAATCAACAACTGAAATATTAACTGCTTTATACTTATCGTTCTTCTGTTCCTTTGCAGCCAAAATCACAATATTATTACTTATCTTTTTAAACATCTCTGACATTTTATCAAGGGGCAATGGGCATTTTATACCTTGTCTGATGTAAGTATGTTTTATGATATCATAAACAGGTGTTACATCCTTAATTTCTTCTGTCACAATCAATTTTTTCTGCGCTTTCTTTATCCACTTTCTTCTCGATGGAGATATTAGTGAAAAATCTATCTTGTTAAGATATACTATATAAGAATAAAGTATATTTTGACTCCAACCTTTCAACAAAAAACCTCTAATATCCTTAAATTCATGCTGATTCGCAATCACTACATAATGAAAATCATTTTGTAATCTTTCAACTATTGATGCTACAATATTGTGAATGTGTTTTCTCTGTCTTTCCTTATATTGCGTCTCCCTTGGGACGTAATGGCAACTGTTGAAAACACTCATTGGTGGAATTTTGGCAATCTTCATTCCATACTTTTTAATCACATCAAACGCTACACCGCCAATTAGATTTTCCTCCTCAAATACCCCCAAGAGCTTAATTTCACAATTTAAGACTGAAGATAAGGTGTCAAGCCAAAGCGTAGTATCAAATACGCTATAATTTGGCGATTGTAAGACCAATGCATCCCACTCTTTGTATTCATCAATGGTAAGATATCTTGTCGTATAAGCAGTCATAACAGTAGTGGGCATTACCCACCCATTATTATTAAAGATTTGCTCAACGGCTTAAGTCAATGACAATTTATTATCGGTGTTATTCTGTGCCTGCCCGACAGCGTCATTTGGGCGGATCTTTCCATGGTAAATTATTTATTTTTAATAAATCCCAACTTACTGAGAGGCATCTTTATTGTTGAGAGGAAAACCTCCTTATCATAATTATCGAGGTATTTGACTACAAGAATACAAAACAAGTATGCCCCTGAAAATACGACTCCCTTTAGACCAAGGTAGACAAGATAACCCCTTCTTCCTGAAGGAGAAAAGTCAAAAGAATAAAATAAAAGGTCTATAACTAATGATGTAAAAATAGCAAAGATGCAAGCAAAAACAGGTTTAAGATATACCTCTCTTAAAAAAGATGTTATCGTTCTCTTTATATGTTTATGAAATTTATTCATAAAGAATAATGAACCTACAATCGCAGACACACTTGTTCCTATTAAGGCTCCAATAAAACCAAATAAGATTATGAGGGTAATACTGAGCAAAATATTTAAACCAAGAATTATTAAGGCGGAGATCATTTCAAATTGAGGTATACCCATACCCCTTGCCATCAGCCTGCCAATACTGTTTACCAGAAAGAAAGAATATCCTATTGTCAATATTTGAATTGCCAGAGCAGACTTTTCATATCCTGATTTCCCCATCCAGAAATGCATGATGGGTGATGCATTTGTAATTACAAACAATGCCAATGGGAGCGCAAGAAACACAATATACTTTGTGCCTCTTGTGTAGAGATTGTTTAATGCCCTTGTATCTTTTGCAGCATCTAACTCAGATGAAGCTGGTTCTATCGCCGGCAAGAGAATTGCTGGAAAATCACTGGCAGCAATCGCAATCTTTGAGCCAAGTTCATAAAAGGCAACTAATCTTACATTTAAGAGATAACCCAATAAAATTTTATCAAGTTCAGAATTTATAAATTCAGAAAAGCTTGCTACTTGCACCTTGAATCCAAAGTTCCATAATCTCCTGAACATCTTCATGCTAATGTGCCTCAAGCTGATAGCCACTTGTGGAAAGACTCTATAAGCACAAATTGCATAAGACATAACAGTGACTAATGCAACTATAATACTATTGTATATAAGACCCTTCAGTCCAAATCCAAGGCTCAAAAATAAAACTAAACCTATCGTACCTGGAATAGACACTATTATATAAATAATATTTGTTATATCCATTCTTTGAAAACCGTAAAGCGTTGACTTAAACACTGTAAAAACATAATTTATAATAAACACCATCAATACACCAAAGAAGGCAAATAAAACATCATCGTAAAGCTCGGATGAAAACTTTAGAAGATTCATAGCAAAATTCTTTAACAACATTGCAACAAGCAATATACAGAAACAAAAAAACAATGAAAAGATGAGACCTGTATTAATGATTTCATTAATCTTCTTATAGTTTTTTTTGGTGTTGTACTCGGCAATATGTTTGACAAAAGATGAACCAATACCAAGATCAAAATATATAAAAAAATTAATAGCAGTATTTGCAATTGCCCATATTCCGAACCTCTCAATACCAATTTTATGGACAATATATGGTGTAAGAAGGAAGCTCAGAAAATATCCCCAAAGACGTCCTGCAGAAGTGAAAATCGTATTCCTGATGATCTTTTTCGAAGTGGCTTCAGGCAAGGTGGTTATTCCTCTAAAATTGGAAATATCTCATTTTTGTTGAAAAATCCAACTATAAATGATAAAGAATATATCTATTATGGCATGAATTGCAAGAGTTGTTTACCTATCTCCTTTATCTTGTTGTTTAAGAAATGCTAACAAATTCGTTATTTCAAGTTAGTGCATCCTGCACAACTCTTTCAAAATGGCTACAACGACATCCATGTCGTTGTTTCACGCCCTTTTGGATATGTGCTTCCGCACAAAAAAATGTAATCCATTGATTCTTTTACACTTAAAATGGAAATTCCTATACTATCAAGTTACACATCAGCAGTAGCGGAAAGCTTTAGGTTTCCACCTCAATTGGGTTGGCTGACGATGTTGGTTATATAAATGTTCACATGGGATTGAACCCATGACGGGTGGAGGTTTGAAGACCTCCGCTACATTTTATTCAACATAGAATGAAGATATTGTATTCTGGATATCATAATCCTAATTTTATAACTATTACTGAGTATGTAGAAAGGGCTATATCACAATTGGGATATGAGCTTGAAACGTATGACTATCGTCAACATATCATACCCTATCGAATAAGTGAAAGAATGCCCTTCCTTTACCGATGGGATATGAATAAGCTCAACAACGGATTAATAAAGTGCATCAGTCGTTTTAAACCAGATATATTTTTGGTTAATTGGGGTGGTACATTTTACCCTGAAACAATCGCTGAAATAAAAAAAAGATTTAATGTTATCACAATAAATTGGCTAATTGATTTTCCAGGTGAGCCCGGCGTACTTGAAACTGCAATAAAGGTCGTACCTTCATATGACTATTTTTTTGCCCAGAGTACTGACGCCCTCGAAGTCCACGAGAAACACGGAAACAAAGGTGGGGTGTGGCTAAACGCGGCATGCGACCCCGAAACCCATAAACAGCTGGAATTAACTGATGAAGAGAAAAAGAAATACGGATGCGACGTATGCTTCGTAGGTTCTATGTATCCCGAAAGAGTTGAATTACTCGAAACACTCACAGATTTTGATTTGGGCATATGGGGTCCAGGATGGAAGAACTCCGACATTAATTCCCCTTTGAAAAAGCATATTAGGGGAGGTTCCGTTACTCCAGAAACATGGGTAAAGATATACAATGCATCAAAGATCGTGATTAATTATATGGGGCACTATGGAGAAGATATTGATGAAGATAAAGTTTACCAGGCAAGTCCCAGGGTATTCGAAACGCTGGCTTGTGGTAGTTTTCAAATAGTAGATGCAAAAAAAGACGTAGTTACACTTTTCAAGTCAGGTGAGCATCTGGTTTGTTTTAAAGAAATTGGTGAAGTAAAGGAGTTAGTAAGATATTATTTAAATCACCATCAAGAACGAAATGAGATTGCACAGAAAGGATATAACGAGGCTTTAGAAAAACACACATATGTACACAGAGTTAAGGATTTGTTGATAGCTATTGGGAAATTGTAATATGTTTATTTCAACCCAAATCCATCTTTTTAGGCCTTCCATTTAAAATCCCACCTACGGGGTGGGCTGGTCCAGACTCGATCCGGAATCCGACGTACTTATTAGTACTCACAATTACAGATTCTGAAATGAATTCAGAATGACAATTTCAGGATTCAGTATGATATTTTTAAGATCTGCTTCAGAACGACACCAGAGCGTTTTTCTTCATTCTCGGACATTCATCTGTCTCATTTTGCATCAATTTGTCTATTTATTAAACAGAAAATACATATTCTATTTGAACGACATATTATAATATGATTTGTAACTAATTATGTAATAAGATGTTATGAGTATTTTAATGTTGTAAAAGAACTTTTGGTGTGATAATTGCTATACAAAATGGATAAAATGACTTTGTTAAATCTCGTGAATCTTTTATAGGTAAAAAAATGGAAAACGAGCTTAAATGTCCAACTTGTGGTTCTTATGAATTTTACTATGCAGGTATTCAAACATTTGATAACCCGATTAGAAAATACTTAGACTTATGGACATGCAATAATTGCCACTCAACTATTTCAACTAAAATAAAAACAGAAAAAGTTGCTGACTTTTCATTGACTAAAACTGCTTTTGAAAGCTGAGAAACTTTTTTTTAGAACAAAAATCTCCGGCAATCCGAGGTGGGTAGGGTTCCACAGACTTGCCCGTGGGTATTTAGATATATTTTTATTCCCAAGTTATTTTGTCATAGAATATATTTAGTCAAATCTTCATCCTTTATTATGTCTTTCATCTTTTCACGCACATAACTAGCATCAACTAAAATCTCATTGCCGTTCATTTCAGGGGCATCAAAAGAGGCATCTTCCAATAATTTTTCCATAACCGTATGCAACCTCCTTGCACCAATACTTTGACTTCTTTTATTTATCTTAACAGCCATGTCGGTTATTTCATCAATTGCATCTTTATCGAATCTTAGATTTACTTTCTCGGTCTTCAGTAGTTCAGTATACTGCTTTATAAGCGCATTCTTAGGCTCTGTGAGAATTCTTACAAACTCTTCCTTACCTAAATCCTTTAGTTCAACTCTAATGGGAAATCTTCCTTGAAGTTCAGGTATTA
Source organism: Candidatus Scalindua rubra (assembly GCA_001723765.1). Taxonomy (GTDB): domain Bacteria; phylum Planctomycetota; class Brocadiia; order Brocadiales; family Scalinduaceae; genus Scalindua_B; species Scalindua_B rubra. The sequence goes on along the minus strand of MAYW01000100.1, from coordinate 1,549 downwards.
AATCTGAAGGTTTTGAAACATGAAATGCACCAGCGGCGATGAAAAGGATTCTATCAGTTTTGACCATTCCGTATCTGGTAACAACAGTAGAACCCTCTACAATGGGTAATATATCTCTCTGCACTCCTTCACGTGATATATCAGGACCATGGCCAGACTCACGGCTTGCGACCTTGTCCAATTCGTCTACAAATATTATTCCTGTGTTCTCTGCACGATCTAATGCATCCTTAATAACCTTTTCCTTGTCAATCAACTTTTCAGCTTCCTCCTGCTTAAGTATTTTCCTTGCCTCATTTATTGGAACTTTCTTTATTTGCGTTCGCTGTGGAATCATCTTTTCAATTACATTCTGAAAATCCACACCTATATCCTCAATTCCAGCAACAATGCCCTGCATAACAACAGGTTTTTCCTGTACTTTTACTTCTACCACACGATCTTCAAGTTTACCTTGCTTCAACTTATTTCTAAACTTCTCGCGGGTAGTTTCATGCTTTTCAATAGCGTTTGTTTCCTCTTCTGTTTCCGTTTTTTCTCTCTTTTCAGGCAATGGTAAAAGTAAATCTAACAACCTTTCCTCAGTATTTATCTCTGCCTTTTTACTAACACCCTCCATCTGCTCCGTTCTAACCATATTAACTGCTATTTCTACAATATCTCTGATCATTGACTCTACATCACGTCCATGATAACCCACCTCCGTATATTTAGATGCTTCAACTTTTAAAAAAGGCGCTTTGACCAAATTTGCTATTCTTCGCGCTATTTCAGTTTTTCCCACACCAGTAGGGCCTATCATTATAATATTTTTAGGTATAATTTCTTCACGCAGTTCGTTAGAAAGCTGTAATCTTCTCCATCGGTTTCTAATTGCAATTGCAACTGCCCTCTTAGCATCCTTTTGACCAACAATATATTTATCCAATTCCTCAACTATCTTCCTTGGTGTCAGTTCTTTCACTTAACATCCTCCACATGAATGTTTGCATTCGTATATACACATATTTCAGCCGTTATCTTTAAGGCCTCTTCCACTATTTGTCTTGCATTAAGACCAGAATGTTTCACAAGGGCTCTTGCAGCAGCGGTAGCATACTGCCCACCAGAACCTATACCAATTATACCATCATCAGGTTCGATTATCTCACCATTACCAGAAATAAGGAGAGAATAATCTTTATCAACAGCCGTTAAGAGCGATTCCAACCGTCTCAAGACCTTATCTGTACGCCAGTCCTTAGCAAGTTCATGCGCACTCCTCAGCATATTTCCTTGAAACTCCTCCAATTTGGCTTCAAATCTTTCTAAAAGAGCAAAGGCATCGGCAGCCGACCCAGCAAACCCCACAATAACCTTTTCATGATATAACTTACGTATTTTACATGCTTCTTTTTTAACTATAAAGGAACTCATTGTAACCTGCCCATCACCACCAATGGCTATATTCCCTTTATGTCTTACTGATAATATGGTCGTAGCTTGGTACATTTAAATTTTATTATACTAATTTAAATTATAAATAACTAATTATATAATTATGAAGCAA
>MAYW01000099.1 GCA_001723765.1 Candidatus Scalindua rubra | reverse complement strand
GTCTTCTAATCGACAATTTCCAGTCAAGAAAAAGACAAGAAATTGTCGATTTAGAGACTAACTAAAAAATATTATGTCAGATTTACTTTTATACTCTTTCGTCTTCCTTATGTAAAGAATAAAGAATATAAACGTTTTTAAGCAAGGATTGATTTATATTATAAGAATTGTTCTATCAAAGATAGCCCCTGCAACCTGATCGAAGATCAGGCATCTAGTATCAAAGATAGGCATGATGGATTGAATCATTTGGCAATAGATTAGATTTGCCTCTCATCTTTTCTCTATGTCAAAAAACAGGTGCTGCCCCTTAAATATTAAATATTAATATAGAAGGAGAGCACAAATGATGGTCGCCTCGATTATAAATTATCAAATCCTTGATTTTAATGATATCATAATATCATTTAAAGATTTTTTATAATCCTTCAATTTTCCTTCATGATAATCAACGTCTCCTATCGCTGTCTCTTTAATAAAAGCTTTTTTATTGAATTTAATTTGGTCGTTAATGTATGTTTCCCCGCCTGATGATATGTAACTAGTGATTTGTTGTAGAGTCTCAATTTGTTCATGAGATAAATATTCATATAATAGACCTTCAATAAACATATTATTTGCTGTAACAGTTACAAATTTAGAAAAATCAAAGTAACCAAAATATCTATTGAGAGTTTCTGAATTAACAGCATTCCGATATTTCACAATTTCTTCTAGCCAACCATCAATCTTTTTTATATTAAGTTCAAATTCAAAAATTAGATTTTTTGCGTATTTTCTTTTCCTCTTTTTTTCAATTATTGTTTGGGTTATTAGAGTTACTGCAACGCCTGCAATAACTCCCCTAAGAACACCCCAAATCCATGCAATAAGTAATTAACCATTCTATATCCTCCTTGTTATTTATCCAAAGACTTTATCCGTTTTTGATTTAATTCAATTTTGTCTCCACCTTTCTTTTCCTTTCCCTCTGCATTAACCGTATAAGAAAACAACAAGATTGATAATGATGGGATGATAATAATTCTCATTTTATATAACACCTTCACAAGATTTAAAGGTTGCTGTTCCTTGACTTAAAATCTGTATAACTATCAACTGTTTTGTCTATGTACTCAACTAACTTCTGATATTCATGTTGAGGATCTTCAAACCAGTCAGTAGACCATATCCTATAAATTCTCCAACCAAAACTCTCAAGAATTTCCTGCCTAATTCTATCACGATCTCTGGCTGCACAACTAGAGTGGTAAGTAGCGCCATCACACTCAATGCCAAGTAAATAGCCTGCTCCAAAGCTGGGATGTTTGACGCCTAAATCAATTCTATATTTATTCTTTCCTTCACCAACACCTACCTGTGGAACAACCTCATAACCATTAGCAAATAACTTTCCATAAACCCATCGTTCAAATTCACTATCAAAACCCCTACCAGTTTCTTCTCCAGACTCTAACCTTCTAGTTTCTGCATATTCAAGATACTTCTTTAAGATATTTCTACCAAGGGGTCCTTCTTGTATATCATTGGCCTTCATGGAAGTATAAAGATAGATATTATATTTTGCTCTAGTAAATAAAACGTTTAGTCTCCTGTGTCCAGTTTTACTATTGATCGGCCCAAATGTTTGTTTAACTATACCACTTTCTTCGTTAGGGCCAAAAACAGTAGAGATAAATATTACATCTCTTTCATCACCTTGAACGAGTTCAAGGCTTTTAATTTCAAATGGTTCAGAAGTCTCTGACCAAGAACTTTCATAATCTTTTATTATAGGAGTTTCTCGACTCTTTAATCTCAATTTGTCTTTTAAATGCTCTCTTTGATCAGAATTCATAGTAACAACCATACAACTTTTAGCCCCATTATTATTTTCATTGTTTCTGATATTATTCTGCATAAACCTAATCAGGCCCTCTAGCAGAGCATTAGCTTCTGCATCATTTATTTTTGTTTTGTAAAATGTCTTTATATAGTTACTGATAATTCCAGGTTTGGTTGTGGGAGACGGAAATGTTTGAAGTGAATTATCATAAAAATATCTGTTTGAAAAACTAATAAGCTGTTCGTTTTTAGATCGGTAGTGCCACAACAATTTTCTTTTTTGCTCAAAACGATTCAGAGACATATCGAGTATTGATTCTACATCACCTACGTCAAGTTCTTCTTCTTCATCATAACCACCAGTTTCATTTTGGAAGAAAGGCGTAGGCGGTAGTTGTTTAGTATCACCCACAATGACTGCTTTTTTAGCCCTAGCTAAGGCACTAATAGCATCCTCTGGTCTCATCTGTGATGCTTCATCAATTATTACAACGTCAAAAGGAGTTCCTTCTCTTTTCAAATATTGTGCAACTGCCGTTGGGGACATCATAAGACAAGTTTTCATATTCTTTAATGGTATCCGTCATGTCCTCCCAGGGCTTAAAATCTATCCTGAATCTACTACTCCGCAATAAAAAAGCATATGCCCTGAGGTAAACATCCCTGGGCATATCTTTTACAACCATATCTATATCCGAATTCCTGTTATAATATCTTTCTTCTTTTGTTACTGATCCAAAAAGATAAAGCTTTTCAAAAGTAAATTTCTTACTCAAAAGATTTGTTAATCTCTTTGCCTCCCCCATGGCCTCTGTCTTAAGCATATTTCTTCTTCTCTTCTTTTCCTTGATTATTGTTATAATGTCTATTCCTTTCATACCTTTTGCCAACATTTAGAGATTCCGTAATCCTTACCTTCGGTATTATAAGTTATCACCAAGTTATAGAAAACGCAAATCAAAAATGAATTCTATGAGGACTTGAACTAATCTGAATATTAGCTTCGGGAATAAATCAGGTTGACAGTAAAAAATAAAGTAACTATAATATTCATAGATGCACATACAAGAAACTATTAAAGGAGGCTGTCATGGAAAATCATGTAGAAATGTTTAAGGCACTTAGTGATAAGACTCGTATTCGCATAATGCGTTTACTGATAGATTCTGGAACCGAGATATGTGGATGTGAGTTTGTAGATTCACTTGAAGAGTCTCAATACAATATCTCACGACATATGAAGGTCTTAAAACATGCTGGCTTAATAAAGGAACGAAAAGAAGGTAGATGGGTGTATTATTCTGTTACCGATAGAAAAGATAGTTTTAAAAAAATGCTTTATAAGCTCATTGGTTGTATCCCTGAAGATATAGTAAAAAATGACCAAAAAAGGTTTAAGAAGCGTCTTGATATCCGAGTAAAAGGCAAATGTCTTTTAGGTATTCAAAACAAACGTTTTGCAAAAACCCAATAATGAAAAAGGAGCAGCTATTTCTGGCACATTACAAACAGCTAATTTAGGAATAACAAAACCATTTCTGGAAACTATCCAATTGTACGCCGTTCACGTGAAGAGGTTCGAAAGGAGGGAGAAAGACGACTGTCCAAAGTAACCACGAGAAAATAGATTTTTAACACTTTTAAAAGGGAGGTAATATGACTTTAGCTAATCAAGAGGAAGTCCGTACGAAAGTAAAAGAAGTGTATAAAAATGCAACTTGACAGTTTCAAACGATCAATAGAAGAAAGGAACATGAAATTCGTCAAAATTAAGGAAAATCCACAATATCAATTTCTTTCCAAATCAGCCCTAAGCGCCACAAAAACATTTAAAGTAAAGAGTGTTTCTATTCTTGTTCTACAAAAGGAGTAATGGTGAGCAAAGATATTAAGCCTGATAAGATTCTTGATTTGAAAGGACTTGTATGTCCGTTTCCCTGGGTAAAATCAAAGAAGGCTTTGGCAAAGATGAAAACAGGAGAAGTTCTCAAAGTTATTGTTGACCATGCACCAGCGGCCAGGAATATTCCTCACAATTTTGTAGATGAAGGCCAGAAGGTAATAAGTGTTGACAGGATCAACTAACTTTTCTATGCAATCCAGTGAAACATGAGCTGAGCCAACGCTGTCAGAGCTAAGCTCAGCTTAGGCTTAGTTCTATAATGAGTTCCGTAAGAGTATTATAATGTTTATCTATTGACAAAAGTCTTTCCCGGTGTTAATCTAATGCTCTATTATTTACATAACTATTTTAAAATACTAACGATAATTCAATGTATAAAAAAACAGTTAAAAACAGATATTTTATGTTGCTAATATTGTCCGTCTTTTGTCTTTCAAGTGCAACACTAAGTGGATCTTTACTATATGGATCCGAACTCCATTTTCATCAAAATCATGTTCATATTCATCATACCGATAAAGATCACGGTCTAGGCGAATCAGATCATAGAGATGCAAACACTATTTTGTATCTTGATTATGTGGTAGTAAATTCCCCTAATCCAGTTAAAACACTTTCCAGTCTCAACCCTTGTTTACACTCCTATCATTCACAAAATTACTGTTATAATTTTTTTAACAACTTTTCAAAAATCACGCATTACTCAAACAAGAATAGGTTTTGTACGCATAATCTATATCAACTCAATTCATCATATCTAATTTAGAAAAATCATATTGCCATTCTCTGTTTTCTTCCGGTTTTCAAACTTTCCCTTATTAGTATAAAAAACAGCTAAATTATTACCCGCTAAGGAAAACAGGAAATTCAGGAAAAAGACTTTAGAAAACAAATTCTTTACTTCTTTTCTCCCTTCCTGCAATTCCTGTTTTCCTAAGCGGCCTTACTTTTTAAAAGTGTTAGATCTTAGTTCAAACGGTTTCCGCTACTGCTGATATAGAATTTGAGGTCACAAGGTCTCTGAAAAAATATCATAATTGAGGTAATTATAATGAATATGTCTAAACCGTTTTACCTTCTTGGTCTTATGCTTGCAGCCTGTTATTTTGTAGTTTGTTCCGATCAGGCTCTATTGCTGTCTCATGCACAGGACACCAATACAAAAACTGAATATTTGACAGTGGAAGATGCCATAGAAATCGCCATTAACAATAATCCCATAATTAAGTCAAAAAAGCACAATATAGAAACATCTGAAGGAAGAATAAGACAAGCTCATTTGTTACCAAATCCGGAGATTAATTTACTTACAGAAGAGATGCCAACAAATGAGATAGGCCTTAACCAAAGCCAGAACATGGTTTCACTATCTCAAAAATTGGAGATAGGAGGGAAGAGAAGGTTAAGAATAAAGGTGGCTAAAAAGGAAAAAGATGTCATGGAATTGGATCTTCAGACTACGGTAGCTGACATTACCGCAAAAGTAAAAAAAGCCTTTTTTAACGTACTTACAGCACAAGATGAATTAAAGTTTGCTGAAGAAACCGTTGAAATTGCAAAGAGTTTGAAGAACCTTTCAGACGAAAGATATAAAACAGGGGATATAGCAAAGATTGAGGTTCTTAAGGCGGAAATAGAATTGTCCAATGCAAAAATGAGGATGCAAAAAGCAGAAAGGAACAGGCTTAATTCAGTAAAAAAATTACAGATCACCATGGGGATACCAAATACCCCTTTGAAAAACCTGTTCCCCATTTCAACTGCTGATACACCGTCACTACAACTGGAAAAATTAAATGATTTACTCTTAAAGAATTATCCCGCTTTGAAAGCCCAAAAGAAAGCTGTTGATCTTTCATTGTTAAAGGTTACTGAGGCGAAGAGAAATGCTATCCCTGATATTAATGCGTCTGTTGGATACAAGCGTCTTTCCGCCACGGACGACAACACAATTCAGGCGGGCATAAACCTTCCCTTACCTATTTTCAACAGGAACCAGGGCAAAATTATTGAAGCCAGGGCATTATCATTTAAGGCAAAAGACGATGAGATGATTATTAGAAATGAATTATTACTTCAGTTAAACAACGCTTTCTCTTTATACACTTCGTCTCGTGAACAGGTTCGTTATTTTGTTGATACCATAATCCCACAGGCAGAGGAATCCCTAAAAATTGCTAAACAGGGCTATAAACATGGAGAATTCGATTATCTCGAAGTGCTAGATGCCCAACGAACGTTAGCAAACACCAGAATTTCATATTTGAAGATTTTAAACGAACTTTATTCTTCTATGACGGAAATAGAAAAATTTGCAGGTGTCAAAATTTCTGACATAAATTAGCTCCCTTTGGTCGCTAATTTATTGTATTTTGCCCGTCCGAACGGCTTGGCCGGGCGGGCTTCGCAAAATGAAGTAATCCTTTAAATTTGTTTATGTGAGGTAACTCAAAATGAAAATGTTTATTAATTTTATTGTATATCTGATCATTTTTTTAACTACCGTTACTCATACTTATGGTAGTAAGGGAAATGAGGTTTATGGTAATGAATCTGCGCATCATGATCACGGCCATGGTGAGGCCGCCATAGATGTTACCATCTGGACTGAAAAGGTAGAGCTTTTTATGGAATATGAATCTCTGGTTAAAGACAAAATTTCTGAATTTGTTTCCCATCTAACCGATTTATCTGATTTTAAACCGATTATGGATGCACGAGTAATTCTCGAAACTATTACACCATCAGGAAAGAATTTACAGGCCTCGGTAAACGCACCAATACGTCCCGGTATCTTTACACCATCACTGACATTTCCTGAATCCGGGGCATACGAGATTAAGATGTCAGTAAAAAGTAACAAAGTAACTGACAGCCTGCTCATAAAAAACATTGTAGTCTATGATAATGCCAGCTCAGTTGAACATCAGCATTTACACGATGAAGAGGAACGTGAGATTTCTTTCTTAAAGGAACAACAATGGATGTTGGGCTTAAAAACAGGGACTTCCACTAAAACAACTCTTTATGAGTCTATTCTTGCAAATGCCAAAGTAGTTCCAAGGTCAGAAGCCATTGCAGAAATTACAACACCCATTCCGGGCAAGGTTGTTTTTGATAAAGACCTATATAAAACACCCATAATAGGTGACAATGTCATAAAGGGGCAAACCCTTGCCATTATCAATCCCTTACTTCCTCCTTCTTCAATAGAACTTAATTTAACACAAACCAAAGAAAGGTTATCCAAGGCAAATAGCGATCTTGAAAGGGCCCGGCAGCTTTATAAGTCAGGGGCAATCTCATTTAAGAAGCTTCAGGAAGCTGAGCTTAAATACAAAATTGAGGAATCTCATCATAAGAATTTATCAGCTAAAATAGAATCTTATAAAGCTCCTCAAACTTATGCCGACAAAAATAAATCTCATCACAAATCAGATTCTAACTACATTTACCTGAACTCACCAATATCAGGAACTATTGTAGCGTCAAATTTCTTAGTGGGCACACATATTGATGTTCATGAGATGTTGTTTACGGTCATTGATTTGTCCAGTATTTGGATAGAAGCCCAGGTATATGAACATGATATACCTAAGGTTTTGTCATCAAGCGGGGCTGCCTTTCAGATACCGGGTTATCCGGGAGAAATATATCCAATAAATGATGAAACCGGAAGGCTGATTAATGTCGGTGTTGTCGTAGATGAAGAAACGAGAACAGTACCCGTAATCTATGAGGTTATAAATCCTGATTTGAAACTAAGGATAGGCATGTTCCTTGATATAAGCATCCATACCTCTAAAGCTATTAATTCTGTAGCAATACCACAAACATCAATACTGGATGAAGGTGGGAAATACACTGCATATGTGCATGTGAGCGGTGAGAGCTTTGTTAAGAGAGATATTACTATTGGAATTACTGATAGAGGATTGACAGAGGTTAAGAGTGGTATAAATCCCGGCGAAAGAGTTGTTACAGAGGGAGCCTATCAGGTTAAACTCGCTTCTATGACAGGTAGTTTAGAACGTGGTCACGGACACGCACATTGATAAAAAATTAGTCTACTATAGATTTCTGGAAGATGGATGTTCAATGCCCGCCAATAATTATGTACAATTTTTGTAGAGGAATTATTTGAAAGATTCAGGCTTTTATATTGCATAGGAAAGGTGCACATTTATAATAAGTAATGTCAAAGATAGTTAAGATCATTTTTGTCATATATTTCAAAATAAGGTAATATTATGCCAAAAATATTTGACAACATTGAAAATCATTTAGTACAAGCTTTAAACACTACGCTCGAAGTTTCCCGCCGGTCTGATTTTTGTGTTGGGTATTTTAATTTGCGCGGCTGGAAAGAAGTTGCCAATCATATTGATAGGTGGAGTGGAGAAGAAGATAATCGATGTCGTCTATTGGTTGGAATGCAAAAACTTCCTCAAGAACTCATCAGGGATTTTTTTTCGTTAAGAGAAGAAGATATAATAGACACGAAAAATGCGAAAGAAATAAAGAGAAAGCTTGCCGAAGAATTTAAAGAACAATTAACATTTGGTATTCCAACGGATGAAGATGAAACAGGGCTAAGAAAATTATCCCAGCAAATAAAAGATAAGAAAGTAATTGTTAAGCTTTTCTTGCGGCATCCATTACATGCTAAACTTTATCTTCTATTCCGGGACGATAAGCTAACACCAATAATAGGATATTTGGGAAGCAGCAATTTAACTTTAGCAGGTTTATCTAAACAGGGTGAATTAAACGTTGACGTTTTAGAGCAAGATGCTGCCCAAAAACTTGTAAAGTGGTTTGAAGACCGATGGAATGACCGTTGGTGTATTGATATTTCTGATGATTTAGTAGACGTCGTCGACACAAGCTGGGCGGCAGATAGACTCGTTCATCCTTATCATATCTACTTAAAAATTGCATATCACCTTTCACGTGAAGCACGTGCCGGAATTACAGAATTCAAAATCCCTAAGGTATTTCAGAACGAATTATTAGAATTTCAGCAAAAAGCCGTTTTGGTAGCAGCGCATCATTTAAATAAAAGAGATGGTGTTATTATTGGTGACGTGGTAGGCCTAGGAAAAACAATAACGGCTTCTGCATTAGCAAAGATATTCGAAGATGATTACTTCCTTGAAACGTTAATTATATGTCCTAAAAACCTGACCAGGATGTGGGATGAATATGTGTATAAATATCGCTTACATGCAAAAGTAATGTCCATAACAATGGCTCAAAATGAATTACCCGATCTACGCAGATATCGTTTGGTTATTATTGATGAGAGTCATAATCTTCGTAGTCGAGAGGGTAAACGGTATCGGTCAATCCAAGAATATATTCAACTTAATGACAGTAAGGTTATCATGCTTTCAGCAACGCCGTATAATAAATCCTATCTCGATTTATCCAATCAGTTACGTCTTTTTATTCCTGAAGACCGTGACCTGGGAATCAGCCCCGAACAATATATCGAGCGAATTGGCGGAAGGGTACAGTTTATGGCGCAGCATCAGGTATCAATGCGCAGTATTGCAGCATTCGAAAAAAGCGCTTTTACTGATGATTGGCGTGAATTAATGCGTTTATATCTTGTGAGAAGGACAAGAAGTTTTATTAAGGATAATTATGCAGAAACCGATCCGGCAAATAGAAGAAAATTTTTGCGATTTTCAGATGGTACACCTTTTTATTTTCCTGACCGAATTCCAAAAAAAGTTGAATATGAATTTAATCCGGATGACCCACATGATCAATATGCAAAATTATATTCTACGAAAATCGTGGATATTTTGAATAGTCTAAATCTGCCACGTTACGGATTAGGAAACTACATTGATCAAAAATCTCCTCTTAAGCCTACAGAAAAGGAAGAAATTATTATAGGTAATCTTTCCAGGGCTGGAAAACGATTAATGGGATTTAGCAGAACCAATCTATTTAAGCGACTGGAGAGCAGCGGTTATTCATTCCTTTTATCATTGGCACGGCATATTTTAAGAAATTACATTTTTATATACGCAATTGAAAACAACCTCTCATTACCTATTGGCCATCAGGAAACAAGTGAACTTGATGCATTCCTTGATGAAAAAGACATTGAATCAAATGGTGAAGAAAGTGAATTAAAATTCTTATTAGATGAAGAAAGCTACTACATGCAGGCAGAGATAATTTATAAAACTTATGAAAAAAGTCGTACCAGGCATTTTGACTGGATTAGAAGCAGTCTGTTTGAAAAATCGCTGTTATCCGAATTAATCAGCGATAGTAAAGAACTTCTGAAAATTCTAAAAATAGGAAAGGACTGGAACACAGAAGATGACAGGCAATTAAATGCGCTTTATAAAATGTGCAGTCAAACGCATAAATCCGATAAAATTCTTATTTTTACCCAATTTGCCGATACCGCCAATTACCTAATCGATGAATTTAAAAGTCGTGGTCTTAAAAAGATAGAGTGTGTGACAGGCAATAGTGAAGACCCCACTAGCTTTGCTTACAGGTTCAGTCCCGTAAGCAATGACAAAAAAAACATTGCCGGAACCGATAGAGAATTAAGAATAATCATTTCAACAGATGTTTTAAGCGAAGGTCAAAACCTGCAGGATGCTCATGTTATTGTAAATTATGATTTGCCGTGGGCAATTATCCGATTGATTCAGAGGGCTGGCAGGGTAGATCGTATCGGACAGAAAGCCGATGCGATTTTATGTTATTCATTTTTACCTGAAGATGGCATAGAACAAATTATCAATTTAAGGGGAAGGCTTACTCGACGAATCAAAGAAAACGCTGAAGTTGTTGGCTCGGATGAGATATTCTTTGAAGGAGATCCTGTAAACATTCATGACATTTATAACGAAAAGTCTGGAATATTGGATGATGAAGAAGAAGGAGAAATTGATCTGGCTTCTTATGCCTTCCAGATTTGGAAAAATGCGATTGATGCCGATCCGAAACTAAAAAAAACTGTACCCAATCTGGCAAATGTTATTTATGGAACCAAATCAACTGATGAGCCTTCTGATTATCTTAAGGGCGTTATTGTTTATACGCGTACCTCAGAGGACAATGACGTTCTAGCCTGGGTAGATGAAAACGGTAAGCTTATTACCCAATCCCAGCTTACAATCTTAAAAGCTGCTAAATGTACACCAGAGACCAAACCACAGTTCAAAATAAAAGACCATCATAAATTAGTAGCTAAAGGTATAGATTATATAAAAGACATTGAGAGTAAAATAGGTGGTCAATTAGGTAAAAAGACCAGTGTCCGTTACCGTACCTATATGCGTTTAATGCTTTATTATGAAGAGTATAAAGATACATTATTTGTTAATGATCAACACAAAAAAGCAATTGATGACATCTACAAATATCCTTTGAAGGAATATGCCAGGGAGACATTGAATCGTCAATTGAAAGCAGGAATAAAAGATGAAGAATTGGCAAGCCTTGTCGTTTCCTTAAGAGAAGAAGAAAAATTAAGCAATATTACTGACGAAGAAGAAAAATATAAGGAACCCCAAATTATCTGTTCACTTGGCATAATAAGGGAAGATTAGAACATAAAATCTAAACAGGCATTCAAAGAAAAGTGCCTTTTTTTGTCATTCTGAATTTATTTTAGAAAAAGTACCTTTTTTGTCATCTCTGAATCCTGTGCTGAACTCGTTTTCAGTATTATTTCAGAGTCTGTAATTATAGGCATTTACAGAAATATCAGATTCCCTGTCCGCTTCCCAGGTGGGCGTTTCCACGGGAATGACACATAAGTGGAATTGAAAGTTACAAGATGTCATTCCGACCTCGATCGGGAATCTCATTTTGCGCAGCAAAATGCCATAAATTAGTGACTGAAAGGAACTAATTTATATGTCTATTGAAAAAGAAGATTTCAAAAGTTACATCAAAAATTTTAAATTCAAAGAATTATTTAATGAATTAGGTTGGGATACAGTCCGCAAGAAATTTCCGATTAAGGTTAATGATCAGGTATTCGAACTTGATGCCGTTGCCGAAAAAAGGGATTTTCTCATTATGCAATGTTCCCCCCAAAATAGTGGCAAAATGCCTGATGCCTATGGCAGAAAGAAAATTGACCGTGAAATCACCAAACAATATTTTGAACATCTTCTTATCTTTGTCGATAGTGAACACAGTAAACAAATCTGGCAGTTAAGTATCCGCGAGCCAAATAAGCCAATCGTTGTTAGAGAAACAACTTATCATGTGCACCAAGCCCCGGAATTACTATTTCAAAAATTGCGTGATTTGTTTTTTACTATTGATGAAGAAGATAAAATCGGATTGGTTGACGTAAAGCAGCGTGTCACGGAAAGTTTTAATATTAACACAGAACGCGTAACTAAACAATTCTACGACCGCTTTAAAAAGGAACATACGGTATTTCTTAATTTTATTGAAGGCATTGAAGAGAACGTAGACAAAGATTGGTATGGATCACTGATGTTAAACCGTTTGATGTTTATCTATTTCATCCAGAAAAAAGGATTCCTGGACGATAATAAAGATTATTTGAAACATAAACTTAAAACTATTCAGCAAAAAAGAGGGAAAAATCAATTTTATTCATTTTATAAAGATTTTTTACTTGTCCTTTTTCATAAAGGACTGGGAGCTCCGGAACATAATGATGAATTGATAAAAGACATCGGTCGCATTCCCTATTTAAACGGTGGTTTGTTTGACGTTCATCAAATCGAAAAACAATACCGGAACATCAATATTAAAGATGATGCCTTTGAACGGGTATTTGATTTTTTTGATCAATACGAATGGCATCTGGATACACGCATTACGGCCACCGGCCGTGACATTAATCCGGACGTTATCGGATATATATTTGAAAAATACATCAACGACCGTGCTGCAATGGGTGCTTACTATACTAGAGAGGATATTACAGAATATATTAGTAAAAACACAATTATTCCATTTCTTTTTGATGAAGTTAAGAAAAAGGTAGCCAACGCCTTTCAGAAAGACAGCAGTTTATGGAAACTGCTGAAGGATAATCCTGACAGATATATTTATGAATCTGTTCGTAAAGGTACGGAACGGGATTTGCCCGATGAAATTGCTGAAGGACTGGATACTTCCAAACCCAACCTGTTGGATAGAAGAAAAGCCTGGAATAAACTAGCGCCGCCAGAGTTTGCCCTGCCTACTGAAATCTGGCGAGAGGTATTTGAACGCCGAAAACGCTATTTTGAGATAAAAGAAAAAATTGAGAATGGCGAAATCAAAGAAATTAATGATTTCATTACTTACAATCTGGATATCCGCCAGTTTGCCCAGGATGCCGTGCAGGAGTATGAAGGCTCTGATTTTATCAACGCCTTTTACATGGCTATTACTAAGATATCCGTTTTAGACCCAACCTGCGGTTCAGGCGCCTTTCTGTTTGCAGCGCTTAATATCTTAGAGCCGCTTTATCAAACCTGTATAGATCGCATGAAAATCTTTGTTGAAGAAGATGATTTGAAAGGAGGCAAAAAGTTCGAGCAGTTCAGAAAAGTTTTGCAAGAAATTAAAAACCACCCAAACGAGAAGTACTACATCTTTAAATCGATTATTCTCAATAACCTTTATGGCGTGGACATTATGCACGAGGCAGTGGAAATAGCAAAACTGCGTCTGTTCTTAAAATTGGTAGCAACGGTTGACATCGATTATTCTAAACCTAATTTAGGGCTCGAACCATTGCCAGACTTGGATTTCAACCTGCGTGCAGGTAATACACTGGTGGGGTTTACTAGTTTGAAAGATGTAGAAAATGTGGTTGAGGGCATGGACAAGATATTTAATAAAAATTTTGTCAACAACATTAAAGAGCAGGCGGAGTATGTGAAGATGGCCTACCAAAGATTCCGTGACGCCAGCATTGAAAACGACCCAACGCTCAGAGAAGCCAAGTTATTGTTAGCAGAAAAACTGGACAAATTAAATAAGGAACTCGATATTTACCAGGCACGCCTGTATGACAAATACATAGACGTCAAACGAAATAGAGAAAAATTTATAGAGTGGAAAAAATCACACCAACCCTTTCATTGGTTTGCCGAGTTTTATGAAATCATTCAAGAACACGGTGGTTTTGACGTGATTATTGGTAATCCTCCGTATGTGGAATATCGTAAAGTCCAAAAAAAGTATAGAATAATTGACTTTAAAACACTTAATTCTGGCAACTTGTATTCTTTTATTCTTGAGAGGAACCAATATTTTCTTCATAAAAGAAGTAAGCATAGTATGATAATACCACATTCTGCTTTCTGTACGGATAGAATGGAAAGTTTAATCAATATTTTTCATAATAAGCAATTGTGGATTTCGACCTATGATATTCGTCCATCAAAGCTTTTTAATGGCGTTGACCAAAGATTAGCAATTTTCATTGAGGAATGTGCTAGTGGGTATAATAAAATTTTCGCAACTAAATATATTCGATGGAATGAAGAACTAAGAAATATGTTATTCCAAAATTTAACTTTTGTTATTAATGAAAATATCATATATAAAAATGCCATTCCCAAAAATGGTTATAAACAAATTTCTCATATTTATGACTTGATCAAGAAAAACAATCAATTATCTAACATTTTGGTTGGACAAGTTCTTATTTATTATCATAACGCACCAAGGTATTGGATCAGGGCATTAAATTATATTCCATATTTCTACAGTGATAAATACGGAATGTCAATTTCATCTCATATAAAATCTTTAGGTACATCTTGCGAAGAAGATGCTTTAATTTTAACTGCGATATTAAATAGTTCATTATATTATATTTGGTTTTTAGTTTTTTCTAATTCACGTGATTTTACTTTAAGAGAAATAGAAAGATACACATTTGACCCAAGAAAGTTAAATAAAATTTTAAGGATTAAATTATTGAAATTGTCTAAAGAATTAATGAATGATTACGCGAAGAATTGTTCAAGAAAACATACGTATTATAAGGCTTCTGGCACTGTGATTTATGATGAATTTTATCCTAAGAAATCAAAAAATATTATTGATGAAATTGACA
Organism: Candidatus Scalindua rubra; assembly: GCA_001723765.1. Taxonomy (GTDB): domain Bacteria; phylum Planctomycetota; class Brocadiia; order Brocadiales; family Scalinduaceae; genus Scalindua_B; species Scalindua_B rubra. Next base: position 2,131 of record MAYW01000099.1, on the reverse strand, counting down.
AGGTTTTAGCACAACATTACGGCTTTACTGAAGAAGAATTAGATTTCATAATCAACTACGACATCAAATACCGAATGGGTGATGAATTATAAAGTTTTTGTTAATAGTTCAGTTACGAATTAATTTTCATCCTATGTAATGATCCTCTTGTGTGATGTTAATAAAATTATGCTCAACGACAAGATAAAAAAATATTTGAATAACTTAGATAACAATGAAAATCTGCTTCAATCATTTCATGGAGAATATAAGATTGCGGAAGAAATAAAAAATATTCTCAAAAAAGAAGGTGAAAGTTATAAACCGTCAGACGAAGATATATTCGAACAAATAGCTTTTGATTTTTTGGCGGAATATCCAAACGATAATTCTGGCTGGGGTATATATTATGGCCCGATGTTTATTTTGCCCAATAAACAAGGTCAAATGGTTGAATATCCAAGTATCCAAAGGGTTACAGAAACAACGTTAAACTACTGGGAAAACAGAGCAAAAGAAACTAAAAATCCAATTTTGTCATCAAGGTATGCTGATCTCGTTGTGGATTTTTCTCCGAAGGTTCTTTCAAAAAGTGCGGATCACAAACTTTTTCAGTTAGTCATTGATACATGTATTACTATTTGCGAAAAATTGATTGCCGAACTTCTTGATTGCAAAACAAAGATAAAAAGAGCTCTAAAATTGGCTATACAGATTAACGATGAAGAAAGAATAAAAAGAACTAAAGAGACGATAATTAGTCTTGAAGAAAAAATTGCGGAAGATGGAAAAGCTGGCTTATGGGGGTTTGCGTTTGAATGGCTTCTTTTGGATTTTAGCAATAAAGTAAGCATTACTCCTCAAGAAAAGAATGGATTAATCAATGATCTAGAAAAAAGATTAAAGAGGGTCAAAGAAAATCCTTGGTCTACTGAATGTGCTGTTTCTTTGCTTGCCGAGTATTATTCTAAAGAAAAAGACGAAACTAATTTAATGCGTGTCTTGGAAATATTAGAAAAATCATTTAAAGAAGATGATCGCACTAATTCGGATGCCTTATTGAAAATTCATGCATTTGAGAAAATACACGAAATTTATCAAAAGTACAGAGACAAGGGGTTTCTAGAAGCAAAAAAAGCAGTAGATAGAATTTCTCAAGAAATTGGAAGTTTAGATTTAGATTGGCAAAAGTCTTTAAAAAGAGTTTCAGTAGCCACAGATATTGAAAAGGAGAAAATTGATAAATTTTTAGATGCTATTTTTGGGAAAGAAGAACAAAATGAATTAGAAAACATTTTAGCTAGAATAGTGATTAATTTTTTACCAAAACAAGCAGATTTAAAAAACCAATTAGAAGAAATTTCAAAAAACAATCCTCTTCAATTTTTATGTAATACACAAATTATTTCAGGTGACGGGATTCCAATAGCAAAGCTATCATCGTTAAATGATGATTATGATAATCATTTTCAAAATTATGCGTCACAATATTTACAATTAAGTTCATCTCTTTTGTCTTTAATGATAGAGGAACTAAAAAAGAGAATATCAAAAGATGAAATAGTTGAATATTTTAAAGGGTCTTTTCTCTTAAAAAACGAAAATGGAGAATACATACGACGTGCAATAAGTGCATACTGGGATAATGATTACCTCGTTTCATCACATTTGTTCATACCTTTAATTGAAAGTTCTATTAGAGAGCTAATAAGGGTTTGTGGCGGTATTATTTTAGTACCGAATAGTATTAGCGGATATGATAGATTTCCATTGACTGCATTGCTCAAAAACCAAGGAGATATAATTAAAGTCGTATTTTCACAAATAGGTCATGATATGCCCTTCTATTTTAGATTGGTATTAACAGAAAAACTTGGAATGAATTTAAGAAATAATTTTGCTCATGGTCTAGAAAAGAATACTTTTTTTTATAGAGAAACTTCAGACGGGTGTTAAATCAATATTACGTAGTAATATTGCATAATATGGGCGTATATAAGCATATCATAAAATAATATGTTGACATATATGACAATATTATGTATTATTGTCGTATATGAGGACGTCTGATGTTTCAAATGTAATAATTATCAAGCATTAAAGAATAAAGTTGTTGAATTGATTTTATACTTAGTTATATAAAAGATATCGA
>MAYW01000098.1 GCA_001723765.1 Candidatus Scalindua rubra | reverse complement strand
TTTCTGTTCTTCTTTTTGTTTGTTATAATTCGAAGGTTCATCGCTCCTTGCCAGCGGGCTGATATTTCTGTCTGCATACACGAGTGATAATACTCTATTCATTCCCTGATGTGTCATCAAACTAAACTCTTCAAGTGTTATTTCTAAATCCTCTTTTAACCATGTCATTTTTTTATGCATCTCGTCTTCTTCTACCGCATCAGGTTCGCCATGGTTTTCTAGAAAAACCTTCGTAAAGCTATTTATATTATCTTCAGCATACTGTATAGTAAAATCTTTCCAATTTTTCATTGTAACGATTTTGTATAGTTTATCCTCGTAAAAAAAGAATGTAAAACGTCCGCCTGCTGCGTCCCTTGCGAGCATAGTTACTTTCTTGTTTGTCATGGGGTCGTATTCGAATTTGTCAGGCGCAGGAAATCGTTCTTGTACCTGCTTTAAGTTCATTCCAAGCTCGACAGGTTGTTCTATTTTTTTTGTATCGAGAGTAATTGTGTCCTTGGGTTTGTAACCAAGCATTGCTTTAAGTACTTGAACTTCATTGTATAAGTCTTCATCAGCTAATGCTGTTTTCGCTTCCTGTTTTTCTGTGGCAATTTTTTCTGTAGTGGTACAGTTTTGTATAATTACTAATGTGAAAATTGCCAAGAAAATTAGACATTTATTCTTCATATCAATTTCTCCATATTTATTTTACGAAGCAAACACTCATGCCCTTTCAGGGCACCACCTGTCTGCGTCGCAAACGCGACAGGCAGGCGAAGGATGAAAAATTTAGATTCCCTGTCCACCTCCCAGGTGGGCGTTTCCACGGGAATGACATATAAACATGTCCTCATGTAAATGGGGATGGAATTGTAGAAATAACATAAAACGTTACAAGGTGTCATTCCCGACCTAGATCGGGAATCTGTTTTCGTGTTAAAATGCCATAAATTAGCGAATGCCTGCCCGACATGTCTTTTGGCGGGTAGTGAGCTAATTTATCATGGCACCTCTATATTATCAAAGATGTTTTGTATGACTTTTTCTGAGGTCATTTCTTCTGCCTCTGCTTCATAGGTTATGATTATTCGATGTCGCAGTACATCCATTCCTATTGATTTTACGTCTTGTGGAGTAACGTAACCTCTACCTTTGAGAAAAGCATATGCCTTTGATGCAATTGTGAGATAAATAGTTGCTCTGGGAGATGCGCCATATTCGATAAATTCATCTAGATCAAGATTGTATTTTTGAGGTTCCCTGGAGGCGAATACCAGGTCTACTATATAATCCTTTATTTTGTCATCCATGTAAATTTGGTCAACTACTGAACGTAAGCGCTTTATGTCTTCAGGTGATAACACTGCGTTTATGTTTATGTTTGTATCTGTTAATGCCATTCTCTCTAAAATCTTGCGTTCCTCTTCTTTACTAGGATAGTTTATGTTTAATTTTAGCATAAAGCGATCAACTTGTGCTTCAGGTAAAGGGTACGTGCCTTCCTGCTCAATAGGATTTTGAGTGGCAAGGACGAGAAAGGGTTCGTCAAGTTTAAATGTCTCATCACCGATCGTCACTTGTCTTTCCTGCATAGACTCCAATAGTGCACTTTGAACCTTAGCGGGCGCTCTGTTTATTTCGTCAGCAAGAACAATATTTGCAAAGATAGGCCCTTTTTTTGTTGTAAATTCACCATTACCAGGATTGTAAATAAGTGTACCTATCAAGTCTGCTGGCAAGAGATCAGGAGTAAATTGAATCCTTTGGTACTTTGCATGGATGGCATTAGCTAATGACATTACAGAAAGTGTCTTTGCCAATCCAGGAACACCTTCCAATAGAATGTGACCGTTTGCCAGGATGCCGATTAGCAACCTTTCTATGAGATATTTTTGTCCTACAATTACCTTCCCGATTTCATAAGTCAAATTAGAAAGGACATGACTTTCTTCCTTAATGGTGTCTGTAATGTTTTTAATATTTTTTGATTCCATAGTTTATTGATTAATCGAATTTGGCGGACAATATCCACAATATATAAATTCTTATCTGTTATGTTAGTAACCGCTCAATAATTTGTGGGAAACTAGCTATTATTCGTTGATTCATAAATGGAAGGCTAAAGCCTTCCGCTACATTACTTTCTTTGTGCCCTGGTGTCTTTGAGGCTAAATACTACCTAAATTGAGCGATTTATGTAGCCGCAACCGTTCGGCTGAGCTCACGCCGATGCTTTCAGGTTGCGTAACTTACGTGAAATTGTCATAAACCCATTAAATGATGAAGAACGCAGGCTAAAGCCTGCGGCTACAACAATTTCACCAAATGAATCACTCAATTTAGGTACTAGGTGTTTACCTTGACCTGTCCCATTAGAGATTTTATTTAACGGGATATTAGTCTTACATGTGCCTGGTGATCACCACTATGGTCTGAAAACACAAAGCTCATAGATATTAAATCCCCTCTCTTAATCTGATTTAATAGTATTCCCAGTTCTTCTAAATTATATATTCTATATTGTGCAACACGAACTAGAACGAATCCAGTCTCAATCCCGGCCTTTTCAGCCGGGCCGTTAACCTCAACCCCTGAAATTAATACTCCACCTTTTAGCCATCCTACTCCAAGACGGTTGGCTATTGATGGTGTTAATTCCTGGATCTCCAGACCAAACTTGTTTCCTGCTAATTGTTCTACAGACGGCAATGGCGCTTTTTGGAGTTTTACCTTTATCTTCTTTATCGATTCTTTTCTGTTAATCTTGAAGGTAACGTTCTGACCAACGTCCCTTTTTGTCATATTTTTTTTAAAATCTAATACTTCATTTATTTGCAAGGAATCCATTTCCGTAATTATGTCACCTTCTTTTAAACCCGCATTATTTGCTGGGCTACCATCTTCAACCATTGTAATCAATATCCCGTTTTTTTCGTCACTCAATTCTTCAACTTCTATGCCTAACCATATCTTTTTTATTTCTCTAAAGCTGAAGAGTTTGGTCAGCGTCTCTTTTACTTTATCTACGGGAATCGCAAAGCCTATGCCTTGTGCCTGATTAACGATAGCTGTGTTTATACCAATAAGTTCGCCATTAATGTTAACCAAAGGACCGCCGCTATTTCCTGGATTAATTAAGGCATCTGTTTGTATTAATCCTTTATATTCTAAATTACCTTCTTCTCCTCTGTAGGTAATCGTTCTGTTTTTGGCGCTCAGCACACCGATTGTTACTGAATTTTCCAATCCGAATGGGTTGCCCAAGGCAATCACAGACTCGCCTATCATCAAGTCTTTGGACGTTCCTAATTTAACATAGGGAAGAGGGCTTGGAGATTCTATTTTTAATATTGCAAGATCCTCAATTGGGTCAGAACTAACTACAGTGGCATCAAACTTGGATTCATCAGAAAGCGTTACTTTTATTACGGTTGCCCTTCTAATAACGTGTTCATTAGTAATAATATATCCATCTTCATCTATTATGATTCCTGAGCCAAGTGGCTGTTTTACACGTTTTTCAGTATGCTGTCCAAAGAATTGATTGAAAAATTGGTCAAAAAAATCATTTCTGAAACCGAAAAAAGGATCAATACGCCTTTCAACCAACATCCTTTCCGTGCTTAAGTTTGCTACTGCAGAACCAACCTTTTCAACTGCTATAACTACAGCGTTCCTTCTGGTGAAGGTCTCTTGTGCTGTAATTGTTGGAATTAATAGCAAAATGTATGCTATTACTATAACAGTGCATATGAAGGTTTTAATGTTTTTATTCACTTTTGAAAAAAAACCGTGGTTTGAAGTTTTCTAAGAGCAGAAACGACGTTTCGGGTATTCTATAGCTTTTTTTATTAAACCTTCATGCCCTTTCAGGGCACCACGAAGGATGAAAATTATAGATTCCCTGTCTGCTTCCCAAGTAGGCATCGCTCGGGAATGACATATAAGCATGTCCTCATGTAAATGGGGATTGAATTGAGGAAACAACTTAGAACTATACAAGTTGTCATTCCAGACATCGAGAAAGCTGAGCTTAGCTCACGTCGGGCATCTATTTTCGGATCAAAAAGGGCATTTATCTGTACTACAAATGTGTAAAACCTTCCCGCCTCTCGGACGGACAGGGCTTTTTTAGCAAAGTCTTTTAAAACCTATTGAAAATTCGATATTCGGATTTTTTTATACTTCATTTTGGTTGCGGCTCTGCTGCGTTTTGTGAATCTGCGGCTAAATAGTTTTCTTTTATTGAATTTCAGACGACACACTTTCTTTTATAATATCTTCTATCTTATTTTTCCTTACGAGGTAGACAAAATTTAGAGTTTTATTCATAACAAAAAAATCTGATTTAGTCTTTTTACCTACCAACAATGAATTTTCACCTTCATCGGAGCTTATGGTTACACTGAATTGTGGGTTGTCAAGTTCAAATTCAGATAGATTATCGATTGAGTATTGAACTACAGACTCAGCCCTCAAGGCGTTCATTGCCGATATGATACGATCTGCAAAATTTCCTTCTAATAGTTTGTTTTCAGGCTGTATCATTTCCCATTTGTTATCTTCATTTCTCTGGAAAGACAATTCCTTTTCTGGATGTTTTATCTTTAAAGATTTTGTTTGTGAAATATCAAAATCAAACAATGTCTTTGTTGCAAGTTCTACACTATAATCTCTGACATCCGGCCAGCCTATTTGAAATATTATATCCTCATCGGCAAGTTTTGCGAAGTAACTTGATTTGTCTTTCTCTGGTTCTAATTTTCCTCCGACTAAGAGTGTCTTTGTAATCTTTTCCTTTGGTTTTATTAAGTCTTCTTTTTCACCAATGACTTCATCACCACCTTCAGTACTACCAGATTCTTCATATGTTACAGAAACTTTTAAACTAGGATTATCGAGTCCATACTCACTCAAGTCCTCTGCTGAAAGGGTAACAATCTTGCCAACCTTTAAAAATGATAAGTTCCAGACCACCTGATTTACGGCATCTATATCCGCTTCCACATTAACAGGACTGGTTAGATTCCATTTTTGTACCGGCCCCTCTTTCTTCTGGCATACGAATGTTTTCCCATCCCTATCAATAACTATTTCTTGGGTATTTTCTTTAGGAAATTCTAGAACTAGCTTATCTCTAAATGCGATAAATCCACCCACGGCAACATCATGGAAATTTTCTGTTGGTACAGAATAAATAGCTTTTTCGCCTGCTCTTCTTACATAGCACAGACCACCATCTTCATCAGTTTTCCCAATCATAAATTTTACTGTTTCGCCTTCTCCAATCTTCCTAAATACTGAAACCTCTATAGGAGAATCTCCTAATCCGTATTTATCATAGTTTTCTCCACTATCGTCAACATATTCCTGAATTTGCAAATCTTTTATTTTCTCAACAAATTCCCTGACTGTATCTCTATCAGCCAGAATTTCAGTAGGTGATTTAATCATCCAATCATACTGTTTTGTCTTTTCCATAGTTAAAGTGGTATCAGGATACTTTAGTTCAACTTTCTCAATCCCATAAGTTCCGATAGAGTCAAATCTCAACAACTGTTTGTCGCGCAAGTCGTTTGCTTCTAAATCAAGGTCACGAAGGAGAACATCGTGTACGAAAAAGATAGAACTTTCGTCATCACGCTTTGTATAAACCTTGTCATCCAAAGTATGTCCCAAATGGACGGTTTGTACCTCATCTTTATAACCGATGCTGACAGTAAGCACGGGTTTATCTAAACCATGTTTAGGTATGTCTTCTACATCATCAGATACAAAATCATTTTTTGCGATCTTTAAGTTTTTTAACTCATTAAGGATGTCTCTAATCCTTTCACTATCAGCACGATCAGAAATTGGTTGTGTCATCCACCAGAGTTGCTCTTCCCTGGAACATACAATAGGCTCTTTTGAATCGCTTTGAATTTTAACCCTTTCTATCGCATCTTTGTCGAATTCAAAGACCCATTTATTTCTCAACTCAATAATATCTTTATTAATCTTTTCTAACAATGTGCCTGTAACAACAAAGACATCATTGTTTCCTTCTACATTTATGTAAACAGTATCTTGGCCTGCAGCTATTTTGTCGCCTATATTAATGGTATATTTGGGTTCAGTGCTTGTTGTCTCCTCGGTATCTTTTAAGGTTGAGAGTTTTCTTTTCCAGAGATTGACAACAGTTTGTGGTTTGTCCAGGCCATAATCTTTTAAGTTAAAGTTTTCAATTTCACTTTCTTTAAGAGTACCGATTTTTCTTAGAAACTCAAATTGTGAAAGAATATCTGTTACTTCGGCTTTGTCAGCTCTTAATTGAAGGGGTTGTAACATTTTCCAGCGTTCTTCATCAATGTTCTCGAGAATGAGTGTGTCATTTTCCTTAATTATGTCTATTTTATTGATTTGATTTACCTTGTAGTCTGGTAATACCATTTGTTGTCTTTGTATCCATTCTTCTGTCCTGTACTGTTTTTTCTCATACAGAAAAATGTATGCCACTCCAATGAGCGCTATTATTAATAGGATTATGGTTGTCTTAAACTTCATAGAACTTAGCTCCTGTCGCTAACTTCTTGGTTTTGCTTCGCAAAAAATTAAATAAATAAACGTTTCTATTTTTTGACAGATTCAGGAATGAGTTCTGACATTTTATCTAACGGGCTGAATACAGATTAAGAAATTCTGCAATTCGTAATCCCTCAATTCCTTGTTAATTTTATCTGTGCATATCTGCGAAAATCTGTGTCCTAGTTATTCTTTAGCCTCCCTTTATCTCCTTCTTCTCCACCAGACGAAGCCGCCAATTAATATTCCGATAGATGGTAGTCCTGCTATAGACAACCAGAATATAACTGTTAATTGTGCGGGTTTAATAACAGCTCTTCTAACATCAGGAGCCTTGGGCGATATCCCAAGTTCCTTTTCCCTGCGAGCCAACCAGCTTATGGAATTTAAGATGATATCTTGATTTCCAGGATTATCAGAAAATGCATTTGCAGCAAAATCTGTGTCACCGAAGACCACGATACGCGATCCCTTTTTCCCGATACCGGCAAATGCCTTTGTGGCATGTGGGGGAGCTGTAAGTGCTTCATTTGGGCTTGGTTCTGGTTCTCTCAGCTCGGCTGCTATTGCCAGTGTAATGGGAGAGTGAATATCTACGTCTTCATCATATTTAGGTCTTTTTTTACCAGCTATTTCCGTCTCACCCCAACTTTGATCAGGAGCCTGCACGATAGCTTTTGCTGAGAAAGCCATTGTATCGTTTAATGGAGCAAGGCTGACTACACATGAACCAAAGAATAATGTCGTAAGTGTTTTTATATCTTTTGTTATATCATGTTCTAAGTACTTATCATCACTTATATATATTTCTACAACTGTTTGCATACCAAAAAGGGGCATATTTACTTTGTTATATACAACTGCATCATCCCTGACCACTACACCATATTCTCCGAGTAATGCCTTTAAACCGGATGGTTTATTAGCGCCTAAAGCAGGTTCCAGCATTAAGAGTAATTTACCTTCCTTAAGTTCACCTTTCTCGTTTAATAATCTTGCTGAAGTTCCAAGGTAGTTGCGAATGTAGTTTGTTTCCTCAGTTGAGAAACTCTTTGTTGGTCCGGCAATGAAAAGTATATCGCAATCTTCAGGGACTTGTTTCTTTTTTAATAGATCAAGGGGTATGACGTTATAATTGGCACGTTTTATTACATTTGTTAATTGTCCTAAACCAGCACGTTCAAAATCTTTTAAATCTCTTTCACCATGTCCTTTAGTATAATAGACGGTGGTTTGCTTTTCTTGTGTTACGTTTAAGATTGCAGAAGTGAAGATTTCTTCACCCTTAAACTTAAAAGGGAATTCTCTTTCGATTACTTCCGACTGTTGTACGTGTTTACTTTTATCGCCACATGCAAAGATTATTGAATTTAATTGCAATTGTTCTAAGTCCATTTTAAGCTTTTCTGCCAGCTCTGTTATCTTTGTGCGATTGATCAAAGGATTTATTTGCTCAACCTTTATCTTGTCTGATACATATTTATACTCTTCAAGAATATCTAAGATTTGTCCATAAAACGATATTCGGGGTTATGTACCAGTAGTGAGGTTATAAAAACCGGTTGATCGAGGTTTTTTAGTATTTTTTGTCTTACTGGATAACGTATATTTTCCAGATGCCGTGAAGTCAAAACGATAATAATTTCTGTCATTGATATAGCTGGCAAAGACGAAGATGGCTATAGAAATAAGAATCATAATAATTACATTTGCCCCGATTATAGTTTTTTTCTTTCGAATATCCTGTACTTGCCCGGGTGTTTTTACTTCTTCATTATTCAACGACTTTTTTACCTCCATTTTCTACTCTCAACGCTTCGTACGGTAATAAACAAAAACAATGCTGTAAAACTTAGATAATAAATTACATCCCTTGTATCTACAATGCCTTTTGTAAAAGATTCCCAATGGTCATAAGTGCCTATATATCTCAGGCATTCGTAAAACCAGCCCTCGCCGTATGTACTTAAAAAACCTACAACCCAGAGAATTATTAATGAAACTATTCCGATTACGGAAGCGACGATTTGATTTTTTGTTAACGATGATACAAGTAAACCAATAGAGACAAAGAGCCCTCCCATAAGTATTAAACCTATATAGCTTGAGAAAATTGGTCCGAAGTCTGGATTCCCAAAAATAGTCAGGAATAAGACAAATATCCATGTTGGCAAAATCATGACAGCATATAAGCTTAATGCAGCGAGGAACTTACCAAAAACTACATCAAAATCTGTAACCGGAGAAGTCATTAATGTCTCAATCGTTCCGGATTTTGTTTCTTCTGCAAAGAGTTTCATAGTGATTACGGGTGTAAGTAACAGGAGGAAAAATTGAATTGAATCAAGGCTGCCTTTTAGGGATGCTTCTTTCCAGAACTGTAAGTTTCCAGCAAAGAAGAAACCTGAGGCAACAAGAAATACGGCAATTACAATATATGCTATTGGTGAAAAGAAGTAAGAAGTTATCTCACGCAGGAAAATAGTAGGCACGTTACGCATTGTCTGAATCTTCCTCCGTTTCTTTGGTAGTGATTTGATGAAAGATTTCCTCTAAGGTAATGGTCTGTCGTTTCATTTCACGCAGTATATAATTATCTTTTACAATGCATTTGAAGATGTCTTCTCTCAAGTCCTTACCTTCCATTGTTTCAACAACAAATTCGTTTACATCTCCCTTCTCTTTCCATACTACTGAACATACACCGTCTATATTAGAAAGGCTATTTTTTATCTTTTCTCCATTACCCCTTATCTCTAAAATAACGTTTGAACCACTTTTTAATTCTCTCATGAGATTTTCCGGGGTATCCATTGCTACTATCTTACCTTTATTGATTATTATGACTTTATCACAGATCATTTCCACTTCGGGGAGGATGTGTGTTGATAACAAAATAGTATGTTTTTGACCTAAGTCTTTAATCACTTGTCTAACTTGTCTTATTTGGTTTGGGTCAAGTCCAATGGTAGGTTCATCGAGAATCAAGATTTTTGGGTCGTGAATCAGAGCATCGGCAAGGCCGACCCTCTGTCTATATCCTTTAGATAAAGTTCCGACAATTTGATTTTGCACCTCTGTTATTCCACACATTTCAAGGCAGTAACCTATTTTCTTTTTTCTTTCTCTTCTGGGTATGTTTTTAAGTCTGGCACGAAACAATAAATATTCTTTTACTCTCATATCTGGATAAAGTGGAACACTCTCTGGTAAATATCCAATCTGCTGGCGTACATTTATTGAATCATTAAATACATCAAAGCCAGCTACTGTTGCAGAACCCTCAGTTGCAGGCATAAAGCAGGTTAGTATTCGCATAGTAGTTGTTTTTCCAGCGCCGTTTGGACCGAGCAATCCAACTATTTCGCTTTCCTCCACATTGAAAGATATATTATCTACTGCGGCAATATTTACATAGCGTTTTGTTAAATGTTTGACATTAATCATATGTTGGTCTCCAGATTACGTTCTAATTGGTTAACAATTTTTAAAGTGATTAAGTTCCCTTTTCTATTTTTTTAACTCGTCATCGGCAAATTTAAGCTTGCCACTTACATACTCTTTAAATGCAATCTTAAATGGGTCGTTTAAATCTGTTTCGATTAGTTTTGGTGCTCCATCAATTAATTCCCTTGATCGCTTTATTAAAAGGGTTGTTAAGTGGAATGTCCCAATATTTTTTGTTGATTTATTTGAGATGTTCGGCATAGGGTTGATATGTTTAAATTATTAAAAACCCTTATTTTGACATATTTTTTGTTTTCGTCAAGAAAAATATTATCCATATTGTAAAATATCGTCATGGTCAAATACTTGCAAAGATACTAACAACACTTTAAAATAAGCAAGATTCCTTTTTATCTTACGTGCTTTTAGGGATTTTTTTAATTCAGATCGGAGTGTTATAATGAATGTATTAAATATAATTAAAAATAGAAGGAGTGTAAGGAGATTCATTAATGAGTCAATACCTAAGGAAGTTCAAGAGGCTTTAAAAGATGCCATAATATGGGCGCCAAGCGCTGGAAACCTTCAGAGTAGGAAATTCTATTTTGTTTTTAATCAAGCTATGAAAGAAGATTTGGTAAAAGCCGCCCTGGGGCAATCATTTATTGCTGAAGCACCATTAGTAATAGTTGCATGTATTGATTTGCGGATTTCAGACGATTATGGTGAACGAGGTGTCAAACTATATGCAATCCAGGATGTGGCGGCCAGTATTCAAAACGTTTTACTTGTCGCTCATGAGATGGGTTTAGCAAGTGTGTGGGTAGGAGCTTTTGAAGAAGAAGAGGTGCATAAGATTCTTGAACTACCACGTCACTTACGCCCAATTTCTATCATACCGGTGGGTTATACAAATATAAATCCTAAAGCACCCGGCAGGGTTTCTGTTGAAGATGCAATTGACATAATCGAGTGATGAATTGTTCTTTAATACAGTTATAGCTTGACTTTGTGGTTTTGCTGAAGTATTTTATGCTAAATATATTAAAACGATAAAATTGAATCTAAAATGGAGATACTGATATGCGTTTAGCTGGTCAAACATTTAAAGAGGTGGGAAAAGAATTTCCGAAAGGAACTGTGTTGTTTAAAGAAGGAGATATTGGCAAAGAAATGTATCTAATAAATTCAGGCGAAGTTAAATTGACTAGAAAAACACCATATGGAGATGTGGTTCTAGCTACATTAAGTTTTGGGGAGTTCTTCGGTGAGATGTCTGTTATTACGAATAAACCAAGGACAATTACTGCTGAGACTGTTTCAGATTGCAGGTTGAATATTATAAGTAAAGAAATATTGGAAACATTAGTATCAACCAATCCATTAGTTGCACTGAGTATTCTAAAAAAATTGGTGTTTAGGTTAGAAGGTGCATATAGTCTCATTGAAGACCATTTCATTAAACAAATTAAACAAGATAAAATGTAGAAAACGTTTTAATATGGAAATAAATGAGGATTCTATACCATCAGCGAAGGAAGGTGTTAAACTTGAGGAACTTGATGACGGTTGTGTGCTTTATGATACTGAGAAAGACGAGGTACATAGTTTAAATATTACGGCAGCTTCTGTCTGGGCATGTTGTGATGGTAAACATACTATAAAGGAAATAGCAGACGTTATTGAGAAATGTTTTAAGCAAGAAAGTAAAGTAGTTTTACAAGACATAATAAAAATCATTCAGGAGTTTTCGAAAAAAGAACTCATAAAATAAATTAGTTCCTTTCAGTCACTAATTTATGGCATTTTGCTCCGCAAAATGAGATTCACGTTTTATTTGCGTGTTGAGTCTCGTAAAATATCGAATAAGTCTCTTAAGATGAAATATATCAATAGATTGTGGAATTTCCGATATATTTAATTCACACTCCGTTCGCTAATTGCATTTTGCTTCGCAAAATGAAATTTACATATTAAGTCTTTTGGAGTTGAGGCTTTAGCCTTTTATTTTAACGTTAAGGGATTTCAAAATAATTTTTTTGTGTGCAAGCGCATGTTCAAAATGGCGTGAATCAACGACATGGATGTCGTTGTAGCCATTTTGAAAGAGTTGCGCAGGATGCGCTTAACTCGTATGTATTTATTAAATTACAAGCTTCAATCACATCGTTTTTCAATACAGACAGGAAACAGGAAATTAGTGGATTTATGTTCTCAGCTTTATCCTAACTTAAGGTATAAGGGTAATGGACATGCAGACATTATTTATTCACTTAAGATGAGAAACGATAGTGTTACTGGTAAGGTATATGAGATTCTTGTAGATGGCAAAAAGAAACATCAAACAAGCAGAAAATCGGAATTATTCTCTCATCTTGAATGGATGATTACGTGCAATACACTATCACATCTTCAGGAGTTTTTTCAATTACACGCGGGCGCCGTTGTAAAGGACGGAAAAACTATACTTCTACCTGCCGAACATGGTTATGGAAAGACTACTCTGACATTAAGTCTTACCAAGTGCGGTTATCGCTGTCTCTCAGATGACATAATCTTAATAGACCCAAAGTCAATAATGGTCTTTCCTTTTCCACGAAGTTTTTTAATAAAGAATGGAGCAATTAAGAAATTAACTAAGTCTAATTTAATAGATAAAAAAAATGGATATTACTGTAGATCAGAAGATATTTTATATTTTAATCCTAATATTAAAAATAAATATTCTATTAGAAAGACAAGACCATATGCCATAGTCGAATTACATCACAATCGCCGCTTCAAAAACGAGCTAAAGCCTATCAGTAAATCACAGATGTGTATTACTCTACTAAAACAATCCTTTAATATTCACAATTATAAACAAAAAGGAGTAGCAATCTTAACAAAGTTGGTTAAAAAAAGTAAATGTTATTCCTTAAGGACGAATAATGTAGAAAGCGCCGTAAAGCTAATTTCACAAATATGAATAAATCAATAATCAAAGGGCATATTGCCAGACTATTAAGCCTTAAGACAGGTGAAGTGAGTGTTGATGAACTACGGAATAAATTAAAACCTATAGACTGGAAAGACATTATCAATATTGCACAAGAGCATCGCGTAATGCCATTTTTATTTTATAAAATAAAACAGTTTGGGTTGGAGGATGGACTAAAACCAGAAATTTGGCAGGTTATGTCTCTGGAATATCAAAAGGGAGTAGCGCGAAATGTTATTTTTAGACATGTGTTAAGGGACGTTATTCGTTCGTTGAATCAATGTGGTATTAAGGCCGTCATATTGAAAGGCGCAATAAATTTTTGTGAGAATATTTATGAGAATTGGAATTTGAGGTCAATGGAAGACCTGGATATCCTCATTAAGGAAGAGGATTTTCCTGTAGCCAGAAAATGTATACAGGATGCAGGCTTTTGTTGTGTAGAGGGCCGTATTCCTTACGATCTTAGCGAAGATTTTGAAGGCAGGAATGTAACCGTAGAAATGCACTATCTACCGGTACCTAAAAAATACATTGGTCTATTTGATATGGATTCGTTTTGGGCAAAGGCGGAAGAGGTGAGAATAGACGGCCTTAGAACATATGTTCCAAGTCCAACTGATCAAATTTACCATAAATTTATTCATGACATGATACGTCATCAGGAATTAATCAATTTTCGGATTCAGGATTTATGTGATTTTGAAATGACCACCCAATGTTATAAAGAAAGGATAGATTGGGAAGAGATATTGTACAGGGTAAGGGAAAATGATATTGAGTCTTTATTTAAATTTTACTGTTGGCAGGTTAAGAAGAATCTTGGGTTAGAATTGCCAGAGTTCATAAATGACTTTAGTAATGATAGTATTGAAAGCTACGAGAAATGGTACGATCAACTAAAGGAATGTCCCGGTTGGCTTGAGTCGGCGAGTGAACGTCTTATGGCAATATTAGTCAGGGGTGGCAATGTTGTTAATCATTTAAAGAATTCATTCGATGTTTTGGTGAAAGAGTCAGTACTAAATGAATCAAGAGAGTTTTTGCTCTCTATATATCACATAGAGGGAAAAGAAGCTTTATTACCATTCATCAGGCTAATTCACTTTTTTAGGGTCATCATTCTGCATATCTTTATTATTTTTTACCTCACTAAACAGCACTTAAGTACTGGCAAACAAACCACATAAAGTCACTTCCAAGCTTTAAATTCCTTCCTAAACAAAATTGAACCAAAACTAATCAATATTTCCTTAATTATGTATCTTGGAATTTCTGTAACATATTGAAATCATTGGGATTATGTAATTACGGCCTGTTGCTCATGCATAGAATAAGATTTATGATTGTAAGAAATTGTTTTTTGTGGAGTGAAATTAACTGATTTTATTTATTTACTATGTTTTATTTGAAGTTGATTTCCAAATATAGTATGATAAAATTATAATCAATTTTATACATATCAGGAACCTTTTTTAATATTTAAGTGTTTTTGATATAAAGGTTTATAGAAACTAATAGTTTTCATCAACGTAATATGTACAAGGGGGCTTAAGAAATGGAAGTTTTTCTCGAGGAAAAAGCATTTACAAACATAATTATGTCAGCAGCAGAAGTTTTTAAACATGAGTGTTATGGTTGCCTTTTAGGATATAAGTTGGATTCCTCAATAATTGTAGAAACTGCTATACCATTTCAGACTGCTGAAAGGTCATTTTCTGCTGCTGAGTTGAAGAGAAAGCAGAGGGCCGTAATTGAAAAGGTCTTAAAAACTTTTCCTAAACTTAAGGCAGTTGGTGAATACCACTCACATCCACAACGTGGTGACATAAAAGGGAGTGTAACTTTAAGTGATTCCGATATAGAAAATATAAAGATGGAGGATTTAGAAATCGTAATAGCCATAAACGATAAACAACGGTCAAGACAATGGAAGTATAATGAAGATATGACACTTTCAGGTTCTTTTTCTGACTATTATTTTAGAATGGCAGCATACTATTATAACGGATACACAAATCATGAACCTTTAAGAACCATGCTGTGGTGTCCCTCTGCCACGGGATTACGTTACAAGAAAGGCAAATAAAGACCTTATAGAGGTGGGGAATCATGAAAACCGCACTCACTATCAGAATTTGCCTTATCTGTCTGGCCGTTGCATCTGCAGCATTTTTGACATTGAAGGCGACTGTTTGGAAGGGTGAAACCGATAGCAATTTTAAGGATTTTAAAAAAAACATAAGACAACAATATTATAACCCAAAATCAAATGACCCGGGAAAATCAGATGTAAAGGTAGAAAGAATAGTTAAGACTTATTCTGGCGTAGAAAAAAAGTATTATGAGGCAGTGCCTGTTGAGACAACAAGAGTTAAAAGGAGCGATATAGAGGTTTTTTTAGTTAATAATTGTACACTTGAACCTGAGAAACAGGTCGATGTGGTTTCAAAAACTTCTGGTATTGTATTAAATATCCTGGTAGAGGAAGGTAATTATGTAGAATCAGGTGACCACCTTGCAAAACTTGATGATGAAGAATCTCTATTAGCGCTTAAAGAAGCTAAAGTAAGAAAAGAGAATGCAGAAAGGATTTACAAACGTTCTTTGGAAAACTTCAAAGACGACATTATAAGCAAAGAAGAGTTTGAAGATAAGAAATTCCAGTTTGAGATTGCCTTAGCGGAACTCGAAAAAAAACAGTTGGAATATAGATATACTACGATTAAGTCTCCAATTGATGGTGTTGTTGTAGAGCGAAATATTGAAGAAGGTTATAACGTCGAAAAAGACCAAATGGTGTTTAAGGTGGCAGATTTTGATCCAATACTGGGAAGAATATATATACCGGAGAGAGACATAAACAAGATAGAAGAAGGTCTGATAGCCAGAATAGTTTCAGAGTTTTTACCTGAAGTGGAATTCGAGGGAAAGGTAAAGATGCTAAGTCCTGTTGTTGATCCTGAAAGTGGGACAGTAAAGGCCACGATAGAAATATCAAACTTAATGGGTGGAGTGCTAAGACCAGGGATGTTTGTCTCTGTTTATACAATTGTGGGTCAACATCAAGATGCTCTGCTAATACCCAAAAAAGCGTTGATTTTAGAGGCCGAAACCGACGAGGTATTTGTTGTAAAGGATTTTATTATAATGGACGTGAACCCGGATGGGATTGAGAGTTTGTCTATTGGTAATAATGTTATATGTGAACTAAAAAAATCTGATGAAGGAAATGTATTTGGTGTAGACGATTCTTCTCTAAATGGAAAGATTGTTGACATTTCTAAAAACCACAATGATAAATTACCTTGTAAAATAATAGTTGAAGCTGATGATGTTATTAGTGATAAGACAAATAAGGTATTTGATACAGTATCTTTCTATGATAGTCAGAATGTTTTAGTGTCGCAGATTAAGGATGTTAATTTTGATGTAGAAACAAAGGCATTTAAAACAAAAATAACACTTGGCTTTAAGGAAGGTAATAATGTTGAAGTATTAACTGGACTTAAAGAAGGTGATAGGGTTATTACTGTTGGACAAGATGACGTTGGACATGGCGCAAATGTCATAATTGTTAATGAAGACGTAATAGATAATGACGTAAATATACGGAATATCACCGAAAAAATAAAATATCAGGGATCAGAATCATGACGATTCCTAATAAAAAATAGCGATTCGGATTATTATAACCTAACCCGAACGAGTCCGAAGAGAAATGTAGGGCGAGGCTTTAGCCTTGCATTTATTGTATGAAAGCAAACCTAAAGGTTTGCCCTACATGTTACATACAATATTTTGCCAAAAATGGTAAAAAATTTTTTACTAAGGGACTAGTCATGTGTAGGGTGGGCATCGCGCACCAATAGGCTCTCATTCATATTTCTCTAATTTGTTGAATATTAAGTTGAAAACCATCCTTCATTAGTCATTATCCAAATTTCTTGCTAATTCTATTACAACTCAAATTCTACTAAAGATTTATAGACTTTTTCAGAATTTTCAGAAGATGTTTTCAACCCAGATGTCAAGATCACCTGTTG
>MAYW01000097.1 GCA_001723765.1 Candidatus Scalindua rubra | reverse complement strand
CGAGAAAGAGCACAACGACTATCATGAGGATTCTCCTCAATTAGCTTTCTGATAAATTCTACGTCCTTGGTAGTTGCAACCCTGCCTTGATATTTTACTTGCAAATCCATATGCAAAAGATAGCATATTAATTCTCCGAATGCAAGAAAATATCAAAAAAAATGATTGCTAGCTTGAACTACCTGGTGAACTATTACACCAGTATCTTTAAATCTTCAACTGCTTCTATTCTTTTTAGCTTTTTCTCCAGATTGTATGCGCAGAATGTGCATACAAGACCATCCAACTTGACCTGAACCTTGGCAGCTTCTCCTGATGCTAATCTAATGAATATCACCAGGACAAAAATAATAGGTACTAAGGTTAAAAAGTTCTTTTTCATCATTTTAGATTACCTCCTTTTGTTTCTCGCCTCTCTGCATTATTAATAATGCAGTTGCGAAATCATACTTTAATTTAACAACATTTCTTATTTTTCTGTATGGGTGGGCATGGAACAGAGCCATAGGAACAGTATACACAACAATCACCTTCTTTCGGTTTTAATACTGTTTTACAATTAGTACATTCATAAAAAAAACGACATGAATCTGTTGGCATGGTTTCTTTTTTGGCAAAACTACATTCTGGACATGTAATAACTGATTCTAAGATTAAGTTTGACACTATCCTTTTCCTTTTTAAAACATTTTCAATCATCTGTATCCTGCTTTCTACGATAGGTAAGATAAAAGGCCATCCCAATGAATGCGAATGTTATAATCATAAACAGAGGCCGATACTTCTCAAGAGAGGAAAAGATTCCTATACTCCCAATTCCCAATCCAGCCAGGATTAAGGGCCCTACGCAGCAGCTAGAAGCCAAAATGGCTGCAGTAATAGTACCGGCAATTGTAACTACTGATTTTGATTTCATATAAGACCAAAAAACTTAAAAATATGAAAAGCAAGATAGGAATAAAAAAATCCAATTACCAAGATGCCTACTGAACACCATAAAATTATTTTATTCCATCGGGAAGCCGTTTCACAAGGAGTTTCTGATTCTTCAGTTGAAACCTTACAAACCTTCTTTTTTTGCCCATATATATAATAAAAATTCATCCCTATGGCCAGGAAGGCTCCTAAGAAAAACCAATGTTTATTCCTGCTCATAGTAATCAATAATGGAAATGTTGATAATCCTGAAGCAACAACAGCCCCTAATCCCAGGGTTACAAATAAAGTAGGTAAGGCGCAACAGATTAAGGTTGATAGGGAAGTAAAAAGAGAGAAGAAATTAGATAGATTTTGCTTTAATTTTGTCATTTTTCACCCGCCACAATCGAATACAGCTTAATAGCTAACCCATAAGAACCATCAGCATGCAGGTGGATTGCGCCAATTATCTTAATAAGAGTTCTGTCCTCGAAAAATCTAGCAAGTTTTTCTTTTAACTCTTCGTTCAAATTAATAACAGATAAATCCTTTTGATATTCTTTTTGCATATGCCCTATATCGAAGATATAGAACTTTCCTGGATTTCCTTTTATGTGAAAAAGAAAATTTTCTGCTTCTTTTTTTACGTAACCAAAGCTGGATATCTCGACACCTTTTAGCGTATATCCTGCGTCTTTTACAATTGTTTTCAATTTAGAAATATCTAAATTATTATCTTCTTTGAAAGTCATTTCCACCAACCCTTTCTTTAAGCTGATATTGAGGGACTCAAGACCTTCCAGTAGTTTAAGTTTCTTCTCAAGACCGTAAGCGCAGAAAGGACAGGCAAGACCATCTACTCTGAGTCTAACTTCTTTTGTCTGTGCGAAACAAATAGAGTTAAATAACAAGAACAAAATTAATATCATAAATATTTTCTTCATCTTCCACATCTCTTTAAAAATGCACTTCAATCGCAAGGATACTTCGAAAATCCTCTTTTTTCTGTTCTCCATTTAAGTCTTGATAAATTGGTAACTGAATTCCTCCTTTAATCATCCAGTTCCGGTAAGACCATAAAAATGTAGGGCCCAAATATAATATATCACCTCCAGAGTCATCATCCTGTAAATTGTCTACCTTATCTCTATTTCTATGCTCACCGCTAAATTCAAGAAGAGTTACAAGATCGTGTTCATAATATTCTCTTAATACAGGCCTTAATCCAAATGAAATGTCGTACAGGAATAAATCTCCTTTTTCTTTTATACCGTCTTTATTATTAAACCAATACCTCAATGTGCCAAAATAATACCATTTAAGCGATTCATGCCCAGCAGTAAGTCCAGCTAAATAATCAAATGAACCGGTACCCACTGGTGGCTTTTTATCCTCATCGCCAGTTGGGAATTTTATACCACCAATTAAAGCAGCTTTATCCTGGGCCCCGAGGTAATCTTTCTTAAAAAATCTAAATTTTCCTCGTAATGATATATCACTAAGCCCAGAAGATTTAGCGCTATCCTCTTTCTTTTCTAAAATAAAAGGAAATCTACCAGTTAAAGAAAGATTCTCCCTTAGACCGTAAATAATCTCTTCATGCAAACCTATTTCTCTTTCTGAACCACTTTTGTCATATTCCACCTCAGTCTCCAAACCAAAGCCTCCCTTAAAAATCGTTTCAGGTCCAAGACTGAATACGGGTTCATGGGCAAAAGTTGAATTAGAGGTAAATATAAAGGTAGTTATCAAAAAACAGATAATTAAACAGATCATGAAAAACAGGGACTGACAAACACTGGTCAGCATTTCCACATAGTTGACAGAATTGCACTCAGGATATGTCAGTTTTGCGTTGCTTGTGGCTTCCATTTTTTAGTGTTTTGAGAAAGTAGAACCGCGTATAAAAACAAATTCAAAATGACTAAATAAGCAAGATTAAATTAGCTCTCATCAACTTTTCCTTGCTACTAAGGCACAAATACACCAACTCTATGAACAGAAATGGAGTATTGGATTGGTGGAGTTCCTTGGGGGTAAGATAATATAAACCTTCTCTCAATTTTATACGTTGATCCGATATTCCATTACTCCAACACTCCAATTTTTAATTGGTGTCTTCGTGGCTGTTTTAAAATTCATATTATGATTATGAAATAGTTCTTCCTATACCAGCAGCCATAATGTCTGATTTAGAAACCTTTCCCTGGCGACAGCAATCAGCTATCTTACCATCTACTACAACAGTCGGTACGGATCCAATCCCATAAGTCATTGCCTTATCCTGACCTTCGTTATTAAGATTGTAAACGCTTACCTCACATGAATCACAAGCAATACTTTCAACTAACTTAACAGCCTCATCACACAGATAGCAACCTGAAGTGAATATTTCGATTTTTCTTTTCCTTGACATTTTTAACCTCTCTTTACTTATTAAATTTTTTCATAGCATCTATCGAGTCATTTATATGACTCTTGTTTTCTATTTTCCTGTTTTCCTAACTTCCAGCCTTCTATACTCTGCACCCTTAACGATAAACTATTTTTTAGTTTTGTCCTGAGTCAAGCTCTCGATGATTGGACATTCAGAAATTTTCCTTTTACCAAGACACTTTTTAATCAAATCATTCAAGACCGTTTTTATTTTTTGAAGGTCATGTATTCGGATTTCAATATCCTTTACCTTATCTTCTGCAAATTTACGGATATCCTTACAAGCAGGATTCCCATCTGCCACAGCAAGAAGTTCAGAAACTTCTTTTAGTGTAAAACCGAGAGTTTGCGCTCGCTTAATAAAACGTATTCGTTCAGCATATTTAAATGTATATTCTCTATATCCTGATTCTCGTCTTGGTGGTTCTGGAATCAATCCACGCCGTTCGTAATAACGGATGGTTTCAATATTAGTGCCTGTTTCTTTGGCTAATTGTCCTATTGTTAGATTCTTCATTTTCTTTTTATTATAATTATAAACCCTTTACTATGGTACAGAGTCAAATCTTTTTTTCGTTGGTATTAATAAATACAATAAGGACACAGTTTTTCAGCTATGTTACTTTTTTATTTCAGATCTTTTGATCCGAAAATAGATTCCCGACGTGAGCTTAGCTCTGTGGTATTGCTTGCCCCGTAGAATATATAATTAATTGTGAATAGATTATACAAGTTTTCTTATCTATAAAATTTTCACTCCAAAATAGTATTGTTAAGTATTATTCAACGTGGCAAGCAAACAGGGAATCTAGATTTTTCATAATTCATTGCGAGTAATCCAATCCCACCTACGAGGTGGGAGACTGTGTCATAATTGTCATCCCGAACTTGTTTCGGGATCTCTAAGTTTGATAACCTATTGAAGTCATTAGATTCTAAAACGAGTTCAGAATGACAAAATACACATTTTTTTTATGATTTTGACACAGTCTCTGGGTAGGTAGTATTCTTTTAGTATAGCAGTATCAAATGACACAATACATAATAATGAATTACTTTTTAGCATATTTTATATACCACTTGTTCTAAAATCTATGTTAACAACTAAATCAATCATACTATTCATACTTGCAGGACTATGCGAGATAGGCGGTGGATACCTTGTATGGTTCTGGCTTCGGGAAGGCAAAGGTATTTTAATTGGTATTTTGGGGGGGGATAGTTTTGGTGCTTTACGGAATAATACCGACTCTTCAGCCCGCTCACTTTGGAAGGGTTTATGCAGCTTACGGTGGTGTATTTGTAATAATGTCCATTCTTTGGGGATGGAAGATAGACAAAATAAATCCTGACAAATATGACATTATTGGCGGCATAATATGCCTTGTTGGTGTATCTGTAATTATGTACTGGCCAAGGAATACTTGACGAAATATATAATGGATTATTTCGATGATAATATAAAAGACATATCATTTAAAAAAGGCAAATTTATGTTGCAAATGCTTTAAATCAGTATGTACTTAAACTTACAGAATAAATAAACTCTCTTTCAAATCTTCTAACCTTTGTTAACGCATGGTTGTCCTTATGTGCATATTTATATCCACCTTGGATATTTGAAATCATTAACACTCCTTAAATTCACATCTTTTACCCTTTTCTAATATAACAACTTAATGAAATAGTATAATCGAATTTATTTTTAGCTTGATGTTATGAGTAATACTTGTTACATATATATGTAACATGAGTAAAATTAAATCAGATTACAAATGGCTTTTGCTGATTTACAATTTACCTCCTAAACCATCCAAATGCAGGGTTAGTGTCTGGAGAAGCTTGAAGAGTCTGGGGACAGTCTCTTTAAAAAAATCAGTTTACGTCCTCCCTTTCAATCCCGAAACATACGAAAATTTTCAATGGTTATGTCAGGAAATCCATACCATGAACGGTGAAGCTACACTTGTAAAGGTTGTAAATATAGAGAATCTTAAAGATAACGATGTAATCAAACTTTTCCATAAGGCAAGGGATGATGATTACGGGATTATAATTAACAAATGCTCAGAGTTTTCAAAAAAGATATTGGCTGCTAGAAATCAGGGAATCGAGAATCAATTGAAGTTAAGGGATGAATTAAAGGTTATTGCGAATCAATTAAAAATAACAAAAGAAATTGATTATTTCAAATCTCCTTTATCTCAAAAGGCACAAAATGCCTTAGATATCTGTATTAAAAATATGTCTCAACTTTTAAATCAGATTACAACTTCTACTAACGAGAAGATAAACGAAAAAGAAATATTAAAAAAGAAAAATTTTCAAGGGAAGAAATGGGTTACAAGAAAGAAACCCCATGTTGACAGGATTGCTACGGCATGGTTAATAAAGAGATTTATTGACCCAAAAGCTAAGTTTGCATTTGTGCATGAAGATACTACAAAAATAAACGGAATTCCTTTTGATATGTTTCAAGGAGAATTCAGTCATCAGGGTGACAACTGTACATTTGAAACCATGCTAAAGCGTTTTAACTTAAAAGACAAAATACTTGAAAACATTTCTGAAATAGTACACGACATTGACTTAAAGGATGAAAAGTTTGACAGAAATGAGGCTAAAGGCATAGACTGCATTTTAAGAGGCTTGATGGAAACGTTTAAGAATGATGACGAATTGATTAAAAAAGGATTTGAGGTATTTGAGGTATTATATGCTTCACTCAATAAATGTTCGCCAAAAGAACCTGGTCAAGGATAAATATTTAAGCCAGGAGGTTTAGCATGAAAAAATTTATTATATCAGCGCTTGTTTCGTTTTTCTTTTTATTTGCTGTTGGTTGTGGAGAAGGATATGAGTATGGTGAGAGTGAAAAAGATGAACATTATAAAGGGGAACAAATTGCATATAAAGGCAACGTTAAACTATGGAATTTTGACAGCGATGAAAATGGCAAAATGCCGAATGATTTTTCGAATCAAATGACAGGTAAAGGAGGCCTGGGAAAATGGGAAGCAATTAAAGATGATACCGCCCCAAGCTTACCCAATGTCATTGCCCAGACATCTCAGGAATACTTAGGCTATCATTTCAGTATGGCGATTAATGAAAAAGAAACCTATGACGATTTTGAATTGATTGTCAAATTTAAGGGAGTCAAAGGAAGGGAAGATCAGGGCGGAGGACCCGTATGGCGTTATCAGGACGCCAATAATTATTATATTGCCAGGGCTAATCCCCTGGAGAATAATTTTCGTGTTTACAAGGTTGTTGATGGCAATCGGCTTCAAATGGACTCTGCACGTCTAAAGGTAACAACTAATGAATGGCATATGATTAAGATTATAGCCCGAATGAGTCAAATCCAATGCTTCTACGATGGACGGCCTTATTTAGAAACGACAGATAATACCTTTCAAAAAGGCAAAATTGGCCTCTGGACTAAGACAGATGCTGTGACCTATTTTGATGACCTTGAAGTAAGGCCAATTAAGCAGGGCAAACAGGCAGGGCTGTATAAAGAAAGCAATGCGCTTGTAATAGATGAAACGCATACTAAAACATCATCCATAAATCTGCGTACATCCTATAGAGATTTATCTGTATCTCAAGTGCAGTCAATGTCGAATATTTCTATACGTAAAAAGGAGCGTTGGGGATTTTATGGTCATAGTACAATCAATCATAGTTATAACTTGAAGTCTATCGGTGGTGACAAAGTGGTAATAGACCATGACACAGGCCTGATGTGGCATCAATCCGGTTCTGATAAAAGGATGAAGTGGAATGAAGCAAAGAATTGGACAAGGGACTTGAATAGCAGGGGGTATGCCGGTTACCATGACTGGAGATTGCCGACAGTAGAAGAAGCTGCCTCATTACTGGAATCTAGAAAAAAGAGGAACGGTCTATACATAGATTCTATCTTTAGTAATAAGCAGGAATGGATTTGGACTGGTGATAAACATGGTTCGGAGGGTGCGTGGGGCGTAAGCTTCGGCCTTGGCAGCGTGATCTGGAGCGACTTCGGCGACGACGACACTTATGTCCGTCCAGTTCGCTCCGGCACACTGTGAAATAGATTAAAAAGGAGATAGTTTATGAAAGGTAGAATCATATTTAATATTGTTTTTGCAGGCGTTATGTCTCTATCCTTTGTTACAGGCTGTGGCCAAAAAGATACTAACGAGGTAGTGGTCTATGTCTCGGAAGATCAGGTCTTTTCAGAACCTATCTTGAGGGATTTTGAAAGGGATACTGGTATAAGGGTAAGGGCTGTCTATGATACAGAAGAGACAAAGAGTACAGGGGTTATGAATCGTCTCATTGCAGAAAAGGACAATCCACAAGCGGATGTATATTGGGCCAATGAGCCTATACGTGCCATTGTGTTAAAGCAGAAGGGGATATCTACACACTATTTCTCACCTAACGCTGAAGGAATTCCTACTAATTTTAAGGACCCGCAGGGATATTGGACCGGTTTTTCTGCGCGGGCAAGGGTCTTCATTGTGAGTACGGAAGAAGAGCCACCCTCTTCTATTTCTGCTTATACTGATGAGAGATGGGAAAATAAAGGTGTGGTGGCAAATCCACTTTTTGGAACTACTACTTCCTGGATCGCTGCACTCTTTACTATCTGGGGTGAGGATAAGGCAAGGGATTTTATGGAAAGGATGAAGGAAAATGGCACAAAGATATCAACCAGTAATGGTGAATCGACGATGCTAGTTGCTAATAGGGAATTTGTCTTTAGTCTTGTTGACAGTGACGATGCCACAAATGCAATAAGGGATGGAAAATCTGTCAGGCAGATAACGCCTGATCAGGGAGAAGGCGAGATGGGGTGTCTTGTTTTGCCTAATGCAACGGTCTTGATAGAAGGAGGGCCAAATCCTGAAAATGGTAAAAAGTTAATAGATTATGTCTTATCTCCTCAAACAGAACGCAAATTGGCCTTTGCTGATTGCGCACAGATCCCGTTACACAAGGGGGTTGAAACTCCGAATGATGTCATAAAGATTGAAGAGCTAAAATCTATGAAAGTGGATTTTGAGGCTGTGGCAAGGAAACTTCAGGAAATTCAACCATATCTTAAAGAGTGGGTGGGGTACTGATTAGGGATTTACGATTTGCGATTGAAGATTGAAGGATTTTTGAACTCTAGTATCCGGCATCTAGTATCTAGCATCACGACAGATTCGGATTTTGAAGTTTCTCCAAGAAGCATCTCTGTGTCCTCTGTGGTAAATGGAAAGTGAAAAATGGCTAAAAGGTTCACGCTATATATTACGATATTTTTATTGATAGGAATAGGACTTGCCCCTGTTATCTCCATGTTTATCAGGTCTCTATTTGTTGATGGCGAATTCTCACTGAAGAATTATGAAACGTTATTTCGGTCAAATAGAGAATGGAGACTATTATTTAACAGCCTTACGCTGGCAGGCACAACAACATTTATAACAGTGTTATTGGGAGTCCCTCTAGGGACGCTCTTTGCAAAAACGGATCTTCCACTTAAAAGACTCTTTACGATACTTTTTGTAATTCCACTACTCATTCCGTCATATATCCTGGCAATTGCGTGGTTCTACTGCCTGGGTCGGTCTGGAATTGTGGCAGGGGCCTTTGATGGAAGTGTAGGTATTTTTACTTCAAATCTTCTTTTCAGTTTTCCAGGGGCACTTTTTGTGATGGTATCAGCGCTTCTTCCAATAGTCATCATCCTGACCATGACTTATTTACGTATGGTTAATCCAAATCTGGAAGAGGTAGCAATACTTTATGGATCGTGGACTATGGTTTTGAGAAAGATAACCATTCCACTCATAACCCCTGGTATAGCCCTGGCAGCCCTTATTGTCTTTATCCTCACTCTTGGTGAATTTGGCGTGCCATCTTCGCTGCGTTTTGATGTCTATCCTGTTGAATCATTCACCCAGTTTTCGGCATTTTATGATTTTAATACAGCTACTGCTACGGCAATACCACTAGGGATAATTACGTTAATGGTTTTAATTGTAGAACGACTTTTCTTACGCAAGAAGACATTTATATTTAGAAAGATGGGATCCGAAAAAACAATGGTAATAATACCACTAGGAAAGACGAAACCATTTTTAATTGCCTTTGTAAGTATACTTGTTTTTATTTTGGTTATAATTCCCTTATGTATATTGTTGCATAAATCTGTCTCTATTTCTGCGTATGCTGAGGCATTTATTCGCTCAGTTGGTAGTATTATGAGGAGTTTGGTTTATGCCTCAGTTGGCGCTACATGTCTCGTCGTATTTGGTTTCTTCCTAGGCTATCTTCTTGCGCGCAAGGCCACTCGCCTACCCTATGCCGTTGACTCGATAGCCATATTCTTGTTTGCTTTACCAGGTGCAGTGATAGGGATCGGATTGTCTAGTTTATGGAATACGCCAGAGACAAATTTTATATACGCATCAATGTGCATTATCATATTTGGTTATATCGCCCAATACACGGCGCTGGGGGAAAGGATAATGGCCGCAACTTTTTCACATGTACCACATTCAATGGAAGAAGCAGCGCAAATTGTTGGAGCAGGTTGGTACCGTAGGTTATTCAAAATCCTGGTTCCACTGGCAAAAAGGGGTATGGTTGCCACATGGCTTATTTGCTTTATTTTCTGTTTAAGGGATATTGGTATTACCATGATGGTTTATCCTCCGGCTCACGATACGCTTCCGGTGCGCATCTTCACCCTTATGGCAAATAGTCCAGAGGATGTCATCTCAGCCTTGTGTGTGATTATGATTATGATAACACTTTTACCACTTGGCGGATTGGGATTGGTAAAAAGATATATAACATAGCTCTGTAAGCCGCAACCAGTGATGACAGTAGGCAGTAGGCAGTAAGCAGTAGGCACGCTAAGCCGTGGTAGGCAAAACACATACACAAGCTGCCATACTGAATATTTTACCCTGTTAAATTATTTAGAATGATGTCATTACAGCTTTCAAAAGTCGTATTTTTTATAAAAGCTAATTAAAATGCCAGGATATATATTAATAGGGCGAAACAAACACTCATGCTGCCAATGTGGAACCACGAATGATGAAACATGTCCCTGAATCGAGTTCAGGACAGGCACTGACGAAAGTAATGTCATCCCCATGGAGATGGGGACAGGATCAGATTCCCTGTCTGCCCGCCCGGATGAATCCGTTCGCCAGCCCGACAAGGCTGTTCTGGCGGGGATGGGCTTCCCAAGTAGGTATTCATCAGAGCTAAGCTCAGCTTTGCGGGAATGACAGATAAACATGTCCTCATGTAAATGGGGATTGAATTGTGGAAATAAGTTAGAGCGTTTCAAGTTGTCATTCCCTGCCCGACATAGGGCAGGCGGGCCGACCCCGATGCTTCGACAGGCTCAGCATGGTGAGTTCATCGAACCATCGGGAATCTATTTTTGGATCAAAACCTAATGACCAAAATTCAAATGTTAAAAACCAAGGAACATTTCATAAATTCAGTGTATACTAGCAAACTGTAGCGGAATGGCTTTAGCCTTCCATTTATACACTTAGACATGGTAATGGAAACCTGAAGGTTTCCGCTACGTCTTAATTCAATGACATTGCTGCCGACAGGCAGGGGTAGGCAAGTGCGGCTGAATGTATGTAAAGATGATAGTTAAGATTGACAACGTCTCTAAATCATATAATAAACATCTAGTAATTAAGGCAATCTCGCTTAATATCGAGAAAGGAGAGAGGGTCGTAGTTCTAGGGCCGTCGGGGTGTGGCAAGACAACACTTTTGAGGATGGTAGCAGGATTTATTCATCCGGATCAGGGAAAAGTCATTATAAATGGTAATGTAGTGACGGATAACGGGAAATGTATCATTGAACCTGAAAAAAGACAGGTGGGGATGGTCTTTCAAGACCTTGCCCTCTGGCCTCATATGTCTAATTATAAAAATCTTGAATTTGGATTAAGGGCAAAGAAGATCCCGAAGATGGAGATGAGAAAACGCATCGATGAAATATTCGATAAGGTACAAATGGCTCAGTTTAAGAATGTATATCCAGGAGAACTCTCCGGTGGGCAACAACAGAGAATAGCCCTTGCCCGTGCCCTCGTTATGCAACCTAAAATACTCTTAATGGATGAACCTTTATCAAGTCTTGACACCGATCTTAGTCTGACATTGAGAAAGGAAATATTAAGGTTGCAGGAAGAGCTTGCCATAACTATGATTTATGTAACACATGATAGAGAAGAGGCGTTCTCTTTAGCTACAAGAATAGTGGTAATGGAAAGCGGACGCATTCAAAAGATAGGAACCGTTAGAGAAATATCTGAGTACCTATGACGATTTATGATTGAAGATTGTAGATTGACGATTTGGGATTGTCGGGCTGACTTGATCGGGAATCTATTCAAAACGGTGATAACAGTATAACTCACCTGTTAATGGAAGGAAGAAAATATGAAATGGCTACTCGCATTAATGACTGTGACATTCCTGTTTTGTCAGATACCTGAGGCCCTTGCTATAAGACCTTTTCAGATAGCAGATGACGCAGATGCTGAAGCTCCAGGTTTATGGGAACTCGAGTTTGGATTTGTAATGGAAAGACTGAAGACAGAGGATCCTAAAAAGACAGTGACTGATTTTCCAGGGGAGGTTGACCTAGATTACGGTTTACCCTGGAATGCAGAGATTGGGTTTGATTACAGAGCACAGGTATCATTTCTGAATGGTGATAGTACATTGGTGGAACCTGTTAGTGAGTTTGCAGTCTTTTATAAACAGGAGTTCAAGACGTGGCATCTTAAAGACCTTGATGTACAAATAGGAGGTGAGCTAGGGATAGATATCCCAACTACCCGCGAAAGGCGTAAGACAGGTAGATTCAATGTTCCTGGATTCCTCGCCTTGAGTCTATGGGATATTTATGAAAAGTTTGATTTGCATTTCCTCGTTGAAGGAGAAGGAGAGGAATTGGGTAGCAAGAATGATATCAAGCTTTCTTTTGGTACTTTTATAAATTATCCACTGCCGGCCTACAAAGACTTCCGTTTAGTTGCTGAATATGGAAATGAAAAGGTTGAAAAAGAAGATCGCAGGCACGTACTCCTCGGTGGGTTCGATTGGAAAAACCCATTTAACATAATAAAAAGCATGGGAGGTCATGAAATAGAGTTCGATGCGGCACCCTTCTTCTGGTTTACGGAAGGAACGAGCAGTATAGACTGGGGTGTAACAGCGGGGTTCGAATGGGTATGGTGATATAGAGCAAAGAGACTCAATATCGTATCGGTATACAGCTCGGAGAAGGTAAAAGAGCAAGGTATCAACAATCAAGTGTTAGGCGGAATTGTATGGGAGGGTCCATGGAATATGGAGTTTGATGCTGCT
Organism: Candidatus Scalindua rubra; assembly: GCA_001723765.1. Classification (GTDB taxonomy): domain Bacteria; phylum Planctomycetota; class Brocadiia; order Brocadiales; family Scalinduaceae; genus Scalindua_B; species Scalindua_B rubra. The sequence continues at coordinate 4,439 of MAYW01000097.1, read as the reverse complement.
ACATTCTGGGGTCTTAACAGTGATAGTATCGACTGGGGAATGACCACGGGTGTAACTATATTTATTGGAAAATGAAGTCCTTTTATCATGTTCTAATAGTTTTAACCGTTTTTCTATTGCTTATTCAGCAAATCCTTTCCGGCTGTGCAATGAAGGCTTCAAAGGGTATTAATAATGAAGACGCAAGATTAAGTGATCGGTATGTTTTTCAGGATAAATGTTCTAAATGTCATGAATTGCCGGACATTGAAGCGTATCCTTATTCTTCAGACGATTGGGCAAAGGTAGTTGACTTTATGATCGAGACTAAAGAGGCTGAACAATATATATCAATGGAAGAGGCAGAAGATATAAAGAGTTTCCTTAGAAGGCATTCGATTATCAATCATCCACCATTGTTCAATGAAAAATGAAAGGTGCAAGTAGTTTTTGTTGTGGAAACACTATATTGTCACCCTGAACTCGTTTCAGGGTCTTTGATCCTTAACTTGATTCAGGATTGATATATATAGATTCTGAAACAAGTTCAGAATGACATTTTTAGGTATTTACATCTTCCACAACAAAAACTAGGTAAAATTACAAGGTCTTTAAAAGGAGGTATGTAAAATGGAAGAAGAAACAGTACAAAATACAATTTCACAACTAGAAGAAAGATTAAATCGAAGAGATTTTATGAAATGTAGTATAGCCATTGGCAAAGCTGTATTCGTAGGAGGGGTATTGATCGGGAATTTCACAGGATGTACGACTGCATCAAAACAAGTTAAAAAAACAAAGGATAAAAATGAAACGCATATCAAGTTTGCTCACATAACAGATACCCATGTTACATTTACAGGCAGGAATGGAACATCTCTCTTTGAGGAAAGCTTTAACATCTTCAGAGACATTATAGGCCAGATAAACGAGATGGATGATGTGGATTTCATTCTCTTTGGTGGTGACAATATCAATAATACAGACCCTGGAACAAAAGGATTTGATGAGTTTATGAATATTATGTCAGGTGTTAAGGTTCCTTACTTTGTCCAGTTTGGTAATCGAGAATCATCACCTATTCCCCCCGGAGTGGCAGTTTCAAAGGAACAATATGCCATGAAAATGAAAGATCATGGACTTGATATTGGTCGTTATTGGTGGAGTATATCGCCAGTTCCAGGTTTAAGGATACTGGGGCTAGATACCTCAATACTCAATCATGATAATGGTGAAATTCCTCAAAAGGAACTCAAATGGATTAAGGAAGAGATTACTAAATATTCAAACGACATGATTGTCACACTCAGTCATCATCTCCTCCTTCCTACATGGGGTAACAAGGATATACCAAAGTGGAAGAAGAAATATCTCCTGAAGAACTATCAGGAAGTTAATACGGTTCTTGAAGGCGCTCCTCAGGTTACGATGTGTTTAACAGGGCATCATCACATCTCAAAGATTCAGACAGTTAATGGCTTACATTATATCGCATCTCCGGCAACTGTTCAGTACCCGCACGCCTTCAGGACGATAACAATTAATAGAGATGAAGCAAAACTTCAATTCCATCAAGTCAGAGATCAAAGGATTATTGAACTGGGGAGGAAATTTTTGTTAACAAGCAAAAATGCTGAAGAATACGCAGGGGGAAAGGCTGATGATATACTGGCGTATTGTCACGGCAGTGAGTATGATAATAATGTTAGATTAAAGCTCAGGTGAGGAATTGATGATTGACGATTGAATATTGATGATTGAATATTTGATGTTTAAAAATACAAAAGTTGTTTCAGAAAAAGGATTGCAACAAAGGCACAAAGTAATAATATTTAACAATATCCACAACCAAAAAAGGTTAGACAAATAGAGTTTATGGTGGCTGTCATGGTGATAATGAGCAAGAGGTTTTCGTGGAGTTGTGCGAAATAGTCGAAGAAACAATAGAGTTGTATAATCAGGATAGCAAGCCACTGCCACCACCTGACTGTGGCAAAGACTATGTAAATAAAATGCTGAACATGGCATAACAAGGCAAATGAGTAGTTATGGAAACCCGCCAAAAGTCACGTCGGGCAGGCATATTACTTAATTACGTATTGTGTCCCTTTAATTCGAGGAATTATGAAAAGGAGAGATCCTAAACTTCCAAAAATGGCCAACTATGGCAGAAAAGCATTCAAGAAAGCTGTGGCAAGAGTTATTGAAGACCACCATCGTACAGGAGATCCAATCGCAGTCTGGCGGGATGGCAAAGTAGTCCTGGTGCCTGTTGGGATAATAGGGTCAGCGACTGTTATCTTGCTTCTCACCTTCGTGCTTTTCCTTGGTTAATTTTTAAGGCTATAATATATTTGACACACAAAGCATATTTACATCCAAAAAGCTGAAAATCATAGATTTTGTCCTAACTTGTGACAACACACCAACTTCCAACTTACTGCCTTTTGTCATTCCTAGCTTTTCTTTTCATCCAAATATGGCTTACACCATATAAACAAACAAGCCTTTTCCGCTAATTTCTGGAAATTCCCTACAATATATTGTACTCTACCACATATTTGCTTTTATTAGCTTCTATTTGTTTCCGTTTATTTTCAAAAACGTGCTTGACTTTTTGTGTTTCATTTTTTAAGATAAGCAAAATGCAAATTAATAAGGAGATTAAAAATGAAAGAAAGTGAATATAACAGATTGAAGAAAAAGATTGAAGTTGATTACAAGGAAAAACTAAAAGCGTTAAATTTAATTTGGGAGATGGCAGGGGAGAAGAAATCAAGAAAATTGACACCGACAAATATTAGTAATGGCAAAAAGAATTTAACAAAATGTGTAAGCGAAATTTTAGAACAAAAGACTGGAGAGTTTACAGCTGCAAAAGTAGCCAATTGGGTTTCAGAGTCAAATCCCGATATAAAGGAAATTAATATTCCATCAATTTCTAATATTTTAAAAAGAATGGCGCAGGATGGCAAGATACAAGTAGATACGGTGGGGAGCGGTCGTAATCCTACTATATACAAGAAAGAGGATGTATCAGATAAAGAAATACCTTTTTAAAATAGCGAACCCCACAAATAGCATTGTGGGGCTGCTATAGGCAAGCACGGAACGAAATTCATGTATTCTTTATGGTTCCGCACTCAATCGGGGCAGTAGTTCAATAGGGTTAGAACAGTCGATTACTAATCCTCATGTTGCGGGTTCGACTCCCACCTGCCCCGTTTATTTTAATGTATACCACAAAAAATGAATTTTTCAATAGAAAAAATAAGAAATAAAAAAGACCTTACCACTAGAACTGGTAAGGTCTTTTACAAATCGCAGACCGCACCAACAGATAATCCTATGGACTGGACAGTGTGGTAAATTTTCTGAAACGGTTCAGAAAACGGGCTGCGTCATACTAGACTTCTATTTTTTTATTTCATACCATAGTATGCCCGCCTTGTCAACTTTTTTCCTAGGAGAGAGGACATGCCTTATGAAAAACGCTAAAAGGCGTAAGATCATAGGGTACATATTCAGACCGTGGATAACACGGAAAGATGGTACTCGATATTGGGCTAGAAACCACGGTTTCAAAGCTTGGCGCATTCCAATTTATATAGAAATATAGATTAAGAATGCAAAACAGGCCTTGCCCCTTGCCTGCGTCAAAAAGGGGCATTTATTCAATAGTATAATAGTAATGTTAGAATCGTATAAGGAGAAACGAAAATGGGAAAGAAAACGGTAAAATTTAATAAATCCGGGCTAGATATATTACCGGATGACAAGCCCGCAGTTTATAAGATCAAGACAGATAGCGGAAATACTAATTACGTTGGTGTCGCGAAGCGGGGACGTGTTCAGGAAAGGCTTCAGGAACATCTGCCAAGGGGCAAGGATTATATTCCTGGCTTGAAGGTAGAAATCGAACAGATGGATAGCATATCTGAGGCGTGCCAGAAAGAATCGAATATTATTTCGAAGACTAAACCGAAATATAACAAGCAAGGTAAATAATCGAGTTCTAACATCAGTTGTATTATGGAAGTGTCCCTATGTAATAAGGGACACTTCCCATATTTATGATTCTCTGCACTTTTCTTCTTTTGTAAATAACAAAGAAAAATCATATCACTCGTACAGCATGGTATGATTATGGACAATATGATTATGAATACGTAATAATAGCGAGTATGGAGAAATGAAGGCATACCACTCCCACGAAACTTTCAAAGGTGAAAAATCCCCTGAGAGTGGCTATTTGTTTTGATCTTCAATCTTAAGCCCTTCGATATGTTTCATGAGTTCTTCCATGGTAGCCCATCCTTGAAAGTACAGACAGATCATCTCGAAGGTGCGTTTAGTGGGTTTACGTCCAGTCCATAATCTGATTAAGAGACTGGCAATAAGAGCACAGTAGACTTGAATTTGTATCCCATTTTGAGAAAGAGATAATAGATGCTGGCAAC
>MAYW01000096.1 GCA_001723765.1 Candidatus Scalindua rubra | reverse complement strand
CTCTGATATACACCCCCCCTTTTTCCGCCTGGATAGTTCATATAAGAATAGTATCCCTCAGGTCGGCGATAAAGTCAAGTAAAATATTTGCAATTTATTGCTAAAAAGAATAAATTCTATTGATGTAGAATTTGAAAAGGAAAAGGAAGTGTTTTGTGAATTTAAGGAAATGGTGATTCTGATGATGAAGTTTCAGAAGTATATCAATCTCCCACAAGATATTGGGTAGATACGTAAATAGTGTCATATGACACTATTTCCATTTAGGTCATTTGACCTCCTCTGATGTTAAATTAAGGTAAACTACCCATAATCTACAGTAGAGGTCAAATGACCTAAATGTAATTTCCATTTTAAGTCTTTGAGAGTTAAGTCCTTAGACTTTTATTCTCCTCGAAAAATTATTTGCTTTCAAACTATAGATTCTTCGTTCCACTTCGTTGCACTCAGAATGACATATTGAAGCATCTTGTCATTCTGAGGGAGGATACGACCGAAGAATCTATTTATGTCCTTAGCCATTTACATATTATCTCAACATTCTTTGTTTTGCGAAGCAAAACATGAATAAATTAGTGAACGAAGTGAGCTAATTTATATGATTGAAGAACATGTCAAATTCAACTCGGAAGGTATGAAACTAGAGGGGGGTTTTGTCCTATGATGAAAACACTGTTAACCCTCCTTTGTTGCTTTTGTGTCCACCACACCCTCACCTTGGTGGTGATATGGAAAATAACGTTACATGTTAAAAATTTACATAGGCTTATGATATTTGCACAAAAAAGATTTTTATAAGTGATGCTACAATTTAAGAAGTGCGATTGGAAGTATTATTTTTCTTAGATGTAGCCAAGTCGTCTGTCTCAAGCGTAAGGTATTTTTGAAATTTAGTAATAATTTGCGTATTTTTGTCCGTCCTTTTTTCAAGAAAATCCTTAATGTTGTCAATTACGTCTTTTTTTCTTCTGACTTTTAAGTTTTTCCTTAGCCACGTCGAATGCTTCGATCCTAAGTTCATCAAATCCTAATTTTTTCATCCTCTTAGATGTGAATTTCATAGATTCGTCCCTTATTTCAGATAAAAACTCTGATGTTATTGTTTTATATCCCCTTTCTTTTGCCCTTTTTTCCATTAGTTTATAAATTCCGGGTCTTACGAAATCAGGAGCCTTTTTTACTCGTTCCAATGCCTCATTAGTCCATTCAATCTTTCCGTTTTTTACTTTCCTTTTTTTCAGTATATTATGGAGAGGAAACATCGTCTTTTTATCTACTGCCATTTGTTCCTTTGCTTCCTTCATTATGTTAGGCGTAATTTCTGAATAGCCTTTTTCTCTTGCATACTGTTCTACTCTTTTTATTACCATCCCTCTTCCAAAAGAAGGCACCCTTTCCAGCCTTTTCTTTGCATCTTCACTCCAGGAAAGTTCGAACTCTTTTTTCAAGCCAAAGGTATTTTCAGCCTTTAGTGTTATTTTTTTGCCTCCGTATTTTCCAGGTTCATATTCGCACCATGAATCCTCTTCCATTTGATCGCCTGTTGTAACATATGCCCTTGCACGACAACCCTTGCACATTGACATAAACTCACATTCTCCACATCTGCCTTTAAGATTTGATTCCCTTAATTCCTTTAGTGTACCGGAGTCATTCCAGATTTCTGCGAAGCTTTTTTCCCTTAAATTTCCGCATGATGTATCCATATACGGACAGGGAGTAACATTCCCCTCCGGTGTGATTCTGCAATAATGAGTTCCTGCAGGACATCCGCCCGAATAGTATTTTACTAATGCAGACTCGGGATTCATTTCGTATGCTATTCTTCTATAATGTGGTGCACACTTTGCGCTGACAAGCATCTTTCCTTCATACTGATTGTGGAGTTTATATATCTGCTTCAATGCATCTTCGTATTGTTTTGAGGTAATATCTGTTATATCCTGACCTCTTCCCGTACAGACGAGGAAGAAAAGATTGAATACCTTTGCACCCATCTCGTTTGCAAAGGCAACTAATTTTGGAATCTCATCATAATTTCTTTTAAATACTGTGGTTTGTATCTGTATTTCCAATCCTTGTCTTTTACACGTCTTCATCCCTTTGATAGCCATTTCCCACGAACCTTTCAGACCTCGAATGGAATCGTGAACATCAGGGTACATGGAATCGAAACTTATGCCTACACCTGAGATGCCATTATCTTTCAATTTTGTGGCAATATCATCATTTATAAGGCAGGCATTAGTTCCCAGAAGTACCATCATTCCTTTCCGAGAGGCATGCCTGGACAAATAAAACAGATCCTTTCGTAAAAGTGGTTCACCGCCTGTTAAAATTAGTATTATGTTTGGATTAAGTTCGGCAATCTCGTCTATTACCTTATGTGCAGCGTCTGTATTTAATTCTTCTTGATTGTTTTTTCCCTTCGGAATGATGTTGTGTTGTTGAGAATTATTTGTTGGTAAATAACAATGAGAGCATAATAAATTGCATGTCTTTGTGAGATTCCAGGAAATTACGTGGGGTATGAATTTCATTATTAATTAATGGTTGAATTTAGATATCAAGATAAGAATATGTCCATCAAAAAGATTCAATCAAAAAAGTTTGTGATAGTCAATGGAAAAAGGGTTTTAAGGAAAAAAGATTTTTAATCTAATTCTGGACTGTATATATATTGTATGAGAATATATAACTAAGAGGAAATAAAATAGTTTTTCATTTGACAACCTGGACGAACCAGAATAAACGAAATATTTAACCTTCTTGGTTCTGGCTCGTCCAGGTTGGGTTATATAAATATTTATGTAATATATAAATTCACCTTTATTTATTATTTGACATTATGTCGTCAAGAAATTTAAGCCATTCTATAACAAATGACATTTTGTCAAATGAGGACTGAATTGTATAAAAAATGACGTAAAAAATAATGAGAAGTAATAAATAAATAATTTCCATATGCTATTATATTTAAGATAGTTACAGGAAAAAAATGAGGATTTTATCACCATCATAATTTTGGCATTATACTTGCAAACAATAATTTACTTATAGTAAGAAAATTTAAGGAAATTATAAATTTTGAAAGTTAGTAATTTTAAGTGATATTTTTTTTTAGGAAGGAGCTGTTTGGGATGAAATACATTGCTTTTTCTTTCATGATTATATTATTTACCGGATTCTTTTACATTTCTAATCTTTCAGCTCAAGAGGAGAAGGCGACGCTTACAGAAGAGGAAGCTCAGATAATGCAGGAAAAGTTGCAAAAGGCCATGCAGGAATTAAAAAAGGAGATCAGGTCTGAGGTTAAGGTGGAAAATGGTGGAAGTATTACAGGTACCGTAAAGTGCAGAAGGGTGAGGCATTCGGGTGATGCTATCGTTTATATCGAAAATGTTGGTGATAACAAATTTGACCCTCCTGAAGAAAGAGGTGTTGTAGACCAATTAAACTTAATCTTTGTACCTCACGTAATAGCAGTTCAAAGAGGCACAACGATTGATTTTCCCAATAGCGATTTGGTCAGGCATAATGTGTTTACTCCTCCTGATTGCTGCAATCAATTTAATTTAGGAACTTATGATGTTGGCGTTTCAAAGCCTGTAACGTTTGATAAAACATGTGAAGTTCCGCTTCTTTGTAATGTACATGCCGAAATGGCCGCATATGTAGTAGTGATGGATAATCCTTATTTTTCTGTTACAGGCAGAGATGGAACTTTCAAAATAGATAATGTGCCGCCTGGAAGCTATAAGGTAAGCGCATGGCACGAAAAGCTAAGAACTGTAACTAATGATGTTACAGTAGAAGCGGGAAAGGTTTCAAGTATAGATTTCTCATTAAAGAAGAAAAAGTAATAATAACTTTCTAACTTGATTTTATAGGAAGCATATGGCAATAGAAGTGAAAGCAGATACAAAACATATAAAACTTGAAGATGTTAGTCGTAGGAAGCTTTTTTATCTCGTGGGTTGGGGTTTTATAGGGGTTTTTTTATGGGGGGCAATTGGTGCAACACTCAGATTCTTTTTCCCCCGTGTCCTGTATGAACCCCCTACAAAGTATACGGTGGGGTTCCCTTTTGAGTACACTTTGGGGGTAAGTGAAAGGTTTAAGAAGCAATTCAGGGTGTGGATAGTACGTGAGGTCGATAAGTTGTATGTAATCCAGGCAAAATGTACTCACCTGGGTTGTACGCCCAATTGGTTAGCGTCTGAGGGGAAATTTAAGTGTCCTTGTCACGGTAGTGGTTTCACGCCTGATGGGGTAAATATTGAGGGGCCTGCCCCAAGACCTTTGGAAAGGTTTAAAGTTGCAATAGCGGATGATGGACAGATAATGGTTGACCAGAGTGTAAGATTTAGGGGCGAACGTGGTGAATGGACCAAACCTGGCTCTTTTATCAAAGTATGATGCGTTGGTGGTAATAATTTGGTTTACAAGCATACCTTGAAATAGTGGGCAGTTATATCATAATGGTTAACTGTCCCTTTTATTGCCAGCCCGGCTATTTTACGAATGGCTTAGCCAGGCGGGTATTGTTAGGCGGACAGGGTATCTTCGCCAGAATGATTTTAGTCGGTTGGGAGGGTTTAATTTGGCTAATAATTCTAACAAGAAAAATAATTTGAACATTCGAGAGATGTTAAAAGAAATTCGAGAATTGTTGAAAGAAAAAGGCGTCTTTGGCGCAATCATGGAACTTACACTAAGATCACAAGTGTGGCGTTCATTCTTCCGTCATGGGCTGGAAGATACGCCGAAAACCAGGATGCAGACCATAATAAGCAATTCTTTCCTTCACTTACATCCCGCTAAAGTAAAGAGGCATGCTCCGTTATTTAATTATACATGGTGTATGGGGGGTATAACATTCTTTCTATTCCTTTCTTTAACCATAAACGGTGTTGCATTGATGTTTTACTACCATCCAAATGTTAATGACGCATATTGGGACATGAAGGATTTCGAATATCAAGTTCCTTTTGGCTTGCTTTTGAGAAATCTTCACAGATGGGGCGCTCATCTGATGGTGATAACAGTATGGTTCCATATGTTTAGAGTGTTTATGACTGGTTCATACAAACCGCCAAGGGAGTTTAATTGGGGAGTAGGGGTAGTGCTTTTGGTATTGACTCTACTTTTGAGCTTTACAGGATATCTGCTTCCCTGGGACCAGTTGGGATTTTGGGCAGTAACTGTAGGTACAAATATGGCTAGAGCTACGCCGCTTTTAGGGCATGAGGGACCATTTGGTGAGCAGTTAAGTATGACTGCGTATAATGATATAAGGTTTGCCTTATTAGGGGGTTCATTGGTTGGCGGTAATGCGCTCTTAAGGGCATATGTATGGCATTGTATAGGAATACCCATCGTAATAAGTATTTTTATGATTGTGCATTTTTGGAGGATACGTAAGGACGGAGGCATTTCTGGCAAATTATAAAAGGAGAAAAACAATGGAAAATTTATGGCTCATAATAAGCAAGCCTGATAACATACCTATATCTGGTCTGATAGTAATGCTCATTTTCTTTACATGGCTGCCTTTCAGACAGGCGTTAAAAAATGACCGTCTTAGAAAGGAAGGAAGAAGATAGGTATTGCAAGGTCTGGAGCATGAGATTTATCAATAAGTACAAAGGATACTGTTAAATTAACAGGATTATTCATTTGTGCTTTTTTTATATTTATGAAGGATAATTTGGTGAAGTATAACATAGTACAAGCGGATGAGGCATGGTTTAAGGAGAATATAAATTGCCAGAATGCATGTCCCGTTAATACGCCTGCGTCTAATTACATAGAGAGGTTGCAAGAGGGCGATTATGATGGGGCGTTGAAATTAAACTTTATGGCAAATCTTTTTCCCCACATACTTGGTAGGGTGTGTACGCATCCGTGTGAAAGCGCTTGCCGTAGAGGCAAGATTGATGAGCCGATAGCAATTTGCTCGCTCAAGAGGGTTGCTGCGGATTTTGCAAATGAAAAATTTCTCAAAAGAGCGCCGATCTTAACTAAAACTGGCAAAAGAGTTGCCATAATAGGCGCGGGCCCATCGGGTCTTGCCGCTGGCAATGATCTAGCCCTTGCGGGACATAGTGTAACGATTTTTGAAGCGCTTCCTATGGCGGGAGGTATGTTAAGTGTGGGTATACCGCCTTACAGATTGCCATGGAATAAGATAGAGAGCGCAGTTAATTGGATTAATGAGCTTGGAATAAACTTGAAGTTGAATAGCGCCATAAATGGTCCTGAAGAGTTTGACAAATTAGCGAATGAATACGATGCTGTGTATATAGCAGCAGGCGCACACAGGTCGCAGGGATTAGGTATTCCCGGAGAAGACCTCAAGGGAGTATTGCATGGTATTGTTTTTATGAAAGATCTAAATCTGGGGAAACAAGAAAAGGTGCCAACAAAAGTAGCTGTGGTAGGCGGAGGCTTTACTGCTATAGACTGTGCGCGTTCATCCTTGAGGTTAGGCGCCAGGGAAGTATCAATTATATATAGAAGGTCTTTGAAAGAGATGCCTGCCGGAGAACTTGAAGTAAGGATGGCGGAGGAAGAAGCTATAAAGATACTTTACTTAACATCACCGGTAAGGGTATTGGGAGATATAAATTCTAATGTGAAGGCTATAGAATGTGTAAAGAATAAATTAGGTGAACCTGATGCAAGTGGCAGAAGACGGCCTGAAGCGATCCCCGGTAGTGAATTTACTTTGCCTGTAGATATGATAATAACTGCGATAGGCCAGGCTCCGGATGCTGGTTTTCTAACCAAGGAAATAGGTGTTGAATTTACGAGATGGGGAACTGTTGTACTGGATCCGGAGAATTTTATGACAAGCAGAAAGGGTGTTTTCGCAGGGGGGGATTTTGTGACAGGGCCAAAAAATGTCATAGAAGTTGTTAGTGATGGTAGAAAGGCTGCTAGAGCTATAGACCAGTATCTGAGTGAAGGAAAAGAAAGAAAAATTGAGTATTCTTTCATGGATAAAGAACCTGTGAGGAGAAAACCTTATAACTATGAGGTGATGCCGCGTAATGAACAAGATTCATTGGCGATGGATGTAAGATGGACAATAGATAAGGAAGTTGAAATTGGTTTTTCTAGAGAAAATGCCTTTGAAGAAGCAGAGAGATGTTTACTGTGCCATTATAACATATTCATAGATGAAAAGAAATGTGTGCTTTGTGGCGGGTGTATAGATATATGTCCATATGGCTGTATTATGATGATTTCGCGTGATGAGATCGAAGCGGAGGGTATGCATGATGAAACAATACCGGACGATTGGGATGCCGTGATGGCCATAAATGAAGAAAAGTGTATAAGGTGTGGGCTTTGTGTTAAGAGATGTCCCGCGGATGCAATAAAGATGCGAAGGTTTTCTTATACTGAGAACTTAGTTCCCGTTGGTAGCTAATTTCTTATGAAGGGAATAAAAGATGCCAGATAAAAAAGAAACGGCTCAAGGAAGATACCGCGCGCTTGCGTATGTAAAGGGAGAATCGTTTGCTAAGGAGAAGGATGTAGATGTGTCGGAAGGTGAATTGCAAACCTGGCCGTATTTGGTGAGAAAGGAATTTCTTGCTGCCATAATTGTAACCATAATCTTAATGGTCTGGTCACTCACGCTTGATGCGCCATTAGAAGAACCTGCAAACCGTACACTGACACCAAATCCTGCTAAGGCCCCGTGGTATTTCCTGGGGTTGCAGGAGATGCTTGTATATTTTGATCCATGGATAGCCGGGGTAATGTTTCCTACATTGATAATAATGGGGTTGATGGTAATTCCTTATGTAGACGTTAACCCGAAAGGTAATGGTTATTATACATTTAAGGAGAGGTGGTTTGCGATACTTACGTTTTGTTTCGGGTTCCATATTCTATGGGTAATACTTATAATAGTTGGAGTATTTATGCGTGGTTCCGGTTGGTTATGGTTTTGGCCATGGCAGGAATGGGACCCTCACAGAATAGTAGCGGAGACAAATTACGATTTATCACAGTTTTTTGGTATTGATTCAAAATCATTTTTAGGTTCGGCAATAGGTGGTTTTGTAGTAATCAGTTTTTATGTTGTTGGTACGGCGGTGCCATATGCTATCATGAAGATGAGAAAAAGTGTATTGCTTGAAAAGCTAGGGATTATAAGATATTCAATAGTAGCGTTTTTGTTCCTGTCGATGTGCGGATTGCCAATAAAAATGTTTTTAAGATTGGTGTTTCATTTGAAATACTTATGGGTGACACCGTGGTTTAATATTTAAATTAAAAATAAAAACTAAAGTGTTAACTCCAAAAACACAATCATTGATGGATTTAAGGTTTTAGCCTTTTATCTTGAAAAATATTATCATTTCGTAACGGATTACAAACATTTGCATACTGCTGGTTAAATATAAAAAAATCTAAAAATGCGGATATGAGGATTATTCAATGATAAAAGAAGAAAAAAAATCGTATGCTCTGTTGTACTTGATTTGCAGCTTAATATTAGCCATAACAATGGTATGGGCTATTTGGGATGAAGTTTTTACTAAAAGGATATGGAAGGATTACCAAAAAAAAGTTTTATTCTCTAGTAGTTGATAAAGCAGAGAAAGAATTAGAAGAAGAAAAAACAAGATTTAATAGCCCTGCTGTTCAAAAAGAATATCAGAAAATAAAGAGTGAACTTGAAAAGGCGCGTGTAGATTTTAAAGTGTCCGGGAATCAAAGCGAGTACGAGAAATTACAAGCTGATATACGACATATTAGTAATAAAGAATTAGCTCCCATACAGTTGGAATTGACTGATATCCGAAATAGGGTGCTTGAAGAAGAATATTTATATACTAAATATCAAACTGAAGAACATAAGAACAAGTTGGAGAAACTTAAGAAAGAATCAAAGCAAGTACTTGCAGAAGCGGAGGAGATAAAGGCTAGATTGGCAGAAATACAAGAAGGAAAGGTTGCACTTACTAAAGATATAGAGAAGTATGAAAAAGAATTATTACCGTTTGAATCTCCGCTTAATAAGCTCGAGGAGAAGCTAGCTTCCTTAAAGAAAAAACGACCAAGCATTCAAAATTACCAGTTGCACATTCCGGGGCTGAATAAGGTAGACAGATGTAAAAGTTGTCATGTGGGAATTGATAAGAATGAAAACTATTCAGATAAACATCCTTTTAAAAAACATCCGGGAAGTTACATATTCCTGAAGAATCATCCTCTTAAAGATTTTGGGTGTACTGTATGTCATGAGGGTCAGGGGAGAGCGACTACGTCCGCAGAAAAAGCCCATGGTAATGTTCACTATTGGTTACATCCGATGCTTTTGGGAGGTCTAAGTCAGGCAAATTGCATCAAATGCCATGAAAGGGTTGATGACTTGCCAGGGGCGTCATTAATCGCAGAGGGATTTAGGTTATTTGCAGTAGAGAGAGGTTGTATAGGTTGCCATGATGTAGAAGGTGTCGATACTGTAAAGATAGGCCCGCCTCTTACATTCGTTGGAAATAAGGTCAGCTACAAATGGTTGAAGGCGTGGCTGAAAGACCCCCGTGCTCATGATGAGAAGGCGAGAATGCCCAACTTCTTACTTTCGGATGAGGAAATTGAAAACATTGCGGATTTCCTGGAGAGTTTGAGCAGAAAAGAGTTAGGTTTAATGATGGCGGCTGATCCTGATGTAGATGAAGTTATATATCAGAGAGGAAGGAGTCTTTATAATAGCTCCAGATGCGTCATCTGCCATCCAAGAGAGGGTAAGGGGGGAGCGGTAAAATCTGTATATGCGCCTGATCTTACTAAGGTAGCAATTAAGATTAGCAAGGATTGGTTAGCCCGATGGGTGAAAAACCCAAGGGAATATCATCCTGAGACAAAGATGCCGCATTTTAGATTTACGGATAAAGAGATAGAGGATTTAGTGGCGTATATGAGCGCTGAATTTATCGATTGGGATGTTCTTGAGGAAGAAGAGGAAGAAAGCGAAAACTTAAAGGTTGTTAAAAGAAGGATTGATCCTGCATCTGCTGAGAAAGGCAGGAAGTTGGTAAAAAATTACGGTTGTTTTGGTTGCCATCATATAAAAGGTTTTGAGAAAGAGAGTAAGGTAGGGGTTGAACTAACCGTTTTTGGTTCCAAAGGCTTGGATTTTTTAGATTTTGGGGTGGTTCATGAGGAAATTGGTTATAACTGGCTGGATTGGACAGTTGCAAAGCTGGAGAATCCCCGGCAGTTCAGGGAAGGGCTAAAGATGCCCAAGTTTAATTTAACTGATGGAGAGTTTGAGGCGTTAATATGTTTTTTGGCAAGCTTAAAGGAGGGGTCAATACCGATTGAGTATTTTGTAAAGGCGTCAAAGGTAGAATTTGTGCCGCAGGGAAAAATTGGAAAGATCGTTAAGGATTTAAATTGTCTGGTCTGCCACAGGATAAAGGACAAGGGAGGCAGCTTTGCGCCTGAACTTACATATGAAGGTAGCAGGGTGCAAAGAGAATGGATTACGGATTTTCTAAAGGCGCCTGATATTCTCAGGCCGCTCTTGAAACAGATGCCAAAATTTAACCTGTCGGAAGAGGAAACAGAGCTCGTTGCAAGCTATGCGGAACTTGTCTTGGTTGATGATGAGGTGCTTTTCAAGGAGAGTTTGGGTGAGATTACGAGTGGGGATGTGGAGAAGGGTAAAGAATTATATCAAGAGAAAGGTTGTCGGGTATGTCACCAGATTGGTCCTGAAGGTGGAGCTGTGGGACCCAATCTAAGTAAAGTAGGCGACAGGTTGACAAAAAGTTACATATATATGCATTTAAAAGATCCGCAGAGATGGGGTGAATCAAAAGTAGCTCCAGATTACGATTTAACGGATGAAGAGCTTTCTTGCCTTACTAAATATTTGAAAGACCTTAGAGCTAAAAAGGTGGGGTTTTTATGGAAAAATACAGATTGATTAAAGATTGTTTTACCGCATATTCATTTGTTTTTATAATTGTGTTTGCCTTTTTTATCTCACAGCAAGTAGCGTATTCAAAGCCAGGGCATGGTGAGCCTCCTGAACATGCCCAAAGGTTTAAGGTCAAAGAGCCATTTGAGATTCGTAACGGCAAGGTTATCTATCTTGAGCATTGTGCGCCATGTCACGGGGATACCGGTAAAGGAGATGGGAAGTATTATGCAAGTGGTCTAGAACCTAGACCACGAGACTTTACTAACCCCGGATTTATGAATCAAACAAAGGATGAATATCTTATCGAGGTTATAAGAAAAGGAACTGCTGCTTTTGGAAAAAGTTCCTACTGCCCGCCATGGGGGGCTACATTAAAAGAGGATGAGAAAATTAAAAACGTCGTTGCTTTTTTAAGAACTCTATACAAATGAAGTGGTATGGATAATACCGCTGTTAAAAAGTGAAAAAGAAAAACCCATATCTATAATAAAGGGACACTTCCCACAATTTTCTTGCCACGCTTTTCTTTCCACTTAGACCTTATGACTTTTCCTCACACATCATTCAATCCTTAAAGCACAAAAAGTTTTTTAGAGGATGTTTCCTGTTGACATGAGAGGCCTATTTGCTAACATAATCTTACCTGATCCTTAAGGTTTGATATTAGGTGGAGATGACCATTGGGAGACAGATTATGATGAGTTGTTTAGTTTTTTTCCACCTTGCATCTGTAATATCTACAGTAGTTAAAAGCAGGAGTTTTTAATGCCCAATTTAAAACTGAGTAAATCTAATGAGAAACAAGAGATTGCAGTAACATCATACCATCCGCAACTAAAATTTTCATTATACCTGCTCCAACATATTTCTTGACTTTAATGATGTGTAGTTTTACTATCACCTAATTAGAGCGATTTCTATTGCGAAATCCAAAAACAAACGTTCTTCTGTAAATTTTACCTTTATTTGTAAAATGATGAAGTTTGTCATTCCCGCCCGCCAGAATGAGTATCGCCCGCCCGTGCCGGTACGGACGGGGGCTGGCAGTCTGTTGAGCGGGAATCTAGCTCTATTGATTTCCAGATTCCCATTTCCCCGTCCGAACGGATTCATCCGGGCGGGCATGGGAATGACAATAACGCTTAATAATCGTTCAATTTAGGTATCATAACTCATACAATTTTTATAGTACAAAAACTATACCACATAGAGTTATCTTATATCTTAAATAATGTTTAATTTTACATGTTTAGAAAAATAGACTGTCTCCTTTTCTATCAAGACTTGCCCCTTCGCTTCTTTGCCTTTGCTGACCTTTGTTTTAATTAAGCGATGGAATTGAAATTATGGATATTAAATTTGTTATATGTATTAATAATAAGGGTTACGAAGTATCTCTGGAAAGGGGCAAAGTTTACAGGGTGCTCAATGATGAAAAAGCATCCCAACATAATCTAACCCGGGTTATTGACGAATCAGGCGAAGATTATTTATATCCAAATGAATACTTTGTACCAATAAAATTGCCCAAAGCGGCACAAGAGGCATTGGTGGCATAAGAGATACCAAAAAAGATCAGGGAATAAGATAGGACAAATCCGCTAAATACCGATACATCGGAATAATATTCTTGTTTTGCATCAGATAACAAAAAATCTTGAGGTTGGTTAAGTATTAGAATTTTTCTTGGTGAGTTATATCTATTCGTATCAAACTAAGTTATTGATATAAACGAAGAAAGGTCAAGTAGAAAAGCCAACGACAGACTTAACCCTTTGCCTTTTGCTCATGCGTAATCCTTACATGTTCTAGGTGTTCCAACAAGGAGGATTGTAACTGGCTGGGGGCATCGTTGAGCGGTATTTTACTCCTTTTTTCAATAGTATATTTCTGTTGACATAATAACTTAAGGATTATATGTTTACAATAATTATTTACCAAACATCTAGCTTTTAGGCTGTATAATCTATGTTGAGCAGCCTTCAACGATGAACTGTGATCTTTAGTTAATCATTGGTGGTCCAGTCTAGTCAAGCAGAATTTGAGGCGTGCCATTTGGAAGTAAATCATCGTGCCAACGAAGCCCAAAGTATTTATCAGTTATTCGACAACCGATCGTTCAATAGCTGAGGCACTTTATAAAGATTTATTGGATGCTGGTGCCGAAGTTTTCCAGTTTGAACGTTCGGCAACCCCTGGTACATCTGCATGGGACGAGGTACTCGGCTGGATCGAATCTTCTGATGTCTTCATTGTACTTGTTTCCAAGAGCGCACTCAAGTCCCGTCCTGTAAACGCGGAGGTTGTGCATGCGCATTATCAATATTTGAACTCTAATCAACCCTTTAAACTAATCCCAATAGTTCTCGAAGAAGAGTTCAGACCACACCGTGTGATTCGTCGGTTTGCTCAGCTACCCTTGGACGATTACGCAACCGGTCTTCAAAGGTTGATTGCAGAATTGGGCTTAGAAAGATTTTCAAAATCAGCTAACGAGCTTCGAGATAACCGTGACCTTCTAGTTAGCAACTTCGCTGAAGGTGTTTTCCGCTCCAATAGGGCAAAGGCGCATAAAGATTCCCACCTCTTTGAAAGGTTCGCAAGCTCTCCGTGATTTAGAAACTCCATCCTCAGTCCGTAAGCCGATGCTCGGAACACCCACTCAGACACCTCAGGAAGTGTCAGACATCAGCCTTTTCTGGTATCTTGGCGGTAATCGGAGGAATTGCTATCATTGGGGTTTTAACAGGATTTTTGCAAGTCATCTTCTTCTTGGCTATTTGGAGGGCAGATTTGAAACGCTCACAGGATTCGTCTCCTCATGGTCCGAAAGGTGGGCATGGTTTCCTTGGGTGAGTTGGTTCGCGATCCTCGTACTGAGTGCCATAATCGCCTGGGAAGTTACTGATTATGAGATCCCTGTCGACTGCTACGATTATGCGATCGTCTCTGGCAAGAGTATTGTGGCTTCGTTACTTTTAGCCTTAATATGGGTACACTTGTTTTCGAAAGCGACCATTGCAACGTTCTTGACAACCTTTGCGTCTATTGGTGTTGTAGTTGTAGTGGCAGCTAGGACGATTATTGTTTATGCTATAATTGATGAATTAACGAGTTAACAAAGGGTGGGCACCTGTAGAGATAATAGTCAAGAGTAAAAACAGTATTCCTGCAATCTACTTTCCATCCTGTCGTATTACAATATCATTATCTCTTTCATCAGTATTTCTTGTCCTTTGAGGTCTACGAAAACTTAGATAAGCCATCCGTTTACCATCAACAAAACACTTCTACCATATCATTATATTAACAGTTTTCACTTCACAAAAGTATTAAAGAAGAGCTAGTAGAGCGTTTCATTAATATATTTACACTTTAACATATGGTAGCCGCAGGCTTCCTGCCCGACTTCGTCATTCAGGCGGGTAGCCTGCGAAATCAAGAAAAGAACGCAACCTGCCCGTTCTCCGTAGCACTACGAAGGATGAAAAGGTTGCGGCTACCAGTAAAACGTTTTAATAAAACGTTATACCAGACGGGATAATAATCATAATTAACAATCATATAGATATATGATATACTAACAAAATTGCAAATTGAGCTTTTTGTAATTTGTACTTTTACAGGGATTTCTATTTTTTAACAAATCCCCCTCTCTGCCCGTCAAATGCCCGCCTGTCGCCTGCCTGACGGTAGGCAGGGACGGACAGGGCAGGCGGGTTTCCCCATTTGAAAAAGGATAAAATCCCCCTTAGTCCCCCCGCTGCTTTCTTGCGAAAGCAAGAAGAGGGGGATTGAGAATTAGTTATTTTAAAAGCAAGGAGCATTTATATATCTCATGTTGGGAATTTCTACTGTATGGAAATCAGGAGAGTTAAAAGATGGACAAAAACTCCTGGAGTGTTTTACCAGACTAGGGTTTAGAGATATAGAGTTGGAATACAGGATTTCTGGAGACACATACATAGGAATAAGGAAATTTCTAGAAAAAGAAAAAAGTTTAAAGATAGTCAGTATACATAACTTTTTTCCAGTTCCAGAAATAACTGAGAATGGAGGTGCTGACGTATTTGCCCTTTCATCAGAAGACAACGAGGAGAGGGCATTAGCAGTTAAATATACCATTAGAACTATGCAAAAAGCAGCAGAAATTGGGGCAGGAGTTGTAGTTCTACATCTTGGAATGGTACCGATGGATACCGTAAAACAAGAACTCTTCAGGTTGTATGATACAGGAAAGATAGGTTCAGATGAACATAGAAAGGTGCTTGAAGAGGTTAAGGTTTTAAGAGAGGGCAAAAAAGGGAAAACCCTTGATATGATGTTGATGAGTATGGATGGAATACAAAAGGCTGCAGAAAAGTATGATGTTGATGTGGGTATTGAGAATCGATATTACTTCAGGGAGTGTCCAAATTTTGAAGAGCTGGGTGTTATATTAGAGAAATTTGGGAATGGACGTATTGGATACTGGCATGACACAGGGCATGCAAAGGTTCAAGAGAATTTGGGTATTTTACAACCAAATCAGCTTCTTGAAGCATACGGAAGATATTTGATAGGTGTTCACCTTCATGATGCCACAGGGTATGTAGACCACCAGGTGCCCGGAGCAGGTAAGGTTGATTTTGATTTGTTAAAAAAATACCTGAAAAAAGACACTATAAAGATACTTGAGATTCATCCAAGAGAGACTGAAAAAGATTTGATGGATGGGGTTGATTTCTTAAAAAGTATAGAGCTAGATTGAAGAGTTATGCTTCCATGATCGACCATTCTTTAATTTTGGTTTGTAAGTTAAAGACTGGGCGCTACCAGCCTTTGCCTGAACCTCTCATTCCCCCTCACATTCCCAACATTTACTATGTATGTCATAGACTGTCTAGTACTCTCCATGACATTTTAGAAAATTCTTGAAAATATCTGAACCAAAGGAGCTTTCATGTAAGCTATTGTTGAATGTGTGTCAGAAAAACTGAAAACTTTAACTTTAATCATTATACACACTTATGAAAAAATATTTTGTTTTTGTAATCTTTAGTTGACATATGTAAAGATTTTTTTAGAAAGAGAATTGTTTTATGTTTATTTAATTGTGAATGCAACCTTTGTGTTTATAACATGTTACGGTTTTTCTTTTATAAGTTAAATACTATGGTATTACAGTTGCGATTTCTCAATGTAAGAACGCTAAGAAATTGCCTTTATTTAATCCGAAAATAAATCGTTTTACTAAATTGGGAGGTTTGGTGAGTCAAAATGTTAGAAGTAGGAAGAAAAGTTAGTCTGAAAAAGAGAATGAAAGGCCACCTGTATTTGATGGTTGTAGCGGCCCTTTTTTCTATAGGAATTGCGGCGATAATTTCTATGTTGACTACACATTAAAGTAGTGTGAATAGATTGTTAAATTTTGCATCATTAATGCTGAAAATTCCTTAAAAAAACGCCTTTAATAAAGGCTACATCTCAATACGGAGTGAGGATTATAAAAAAGGGAAATATACCTCTTAGATTAAAATAGATTCCCGATCGGAGTCGGGAATGACAATTTTTTGTACACTTTGTCATTCCGTGGTATTACTCCATGGCAAGTAGACAGGGAATCTAGAATTATATCTCATTAAAACTCTTCTGCTGGTTCAGGCTTGCCAGCCCGACACGTCTTTCTGGCGGGCAGACAAGGAGTCCAGTACTGGGAACCCTCCCGAAAGGCCCGCCTACCGTCAGGCAGGGAGGGAATATCAAACAATCTTTTCAAGTCTTTTAAGTCCTTTCAATTTGCCATCAAAGTTGTTTAATCAGAGGTTTTTACACAGAGGATTTTAAACTTGAAAGTTTTAGATATATATGCTATATAGCTAAATCTAAGATAATTTAACATAACGCAGCATAGTTGTAAGCAAGTATTCAAACCATCATCCACTCTGTAAAATATTCATCAAGTCAAAGATTATATTTATGCCTATCCCCGGTCAGGCCATTCGCCAGCCCGACCTGCCCGACTAAGTCATTCAGGCGGGCAATCATTCAGGCGGGCTTGCCCGACGGATTGTTTGGCTTGCAAATTGAATCTTTCCTTCAGTGTAAGATATTCGGGGTTTACTACGAAAACTGTTTTTAATACGATAATACTACCTAATTTGAGCGATTTTATATTGTATATTACTGTAGCCGCAGGCTTTAGCCTGCGTTTCTCATCATCTGATGGGTATGTGAAAATTTCACGTAAGTTACGCAACCTAAAGGTTGCGGCTACACAAGTCGCTACAAATTTAAGGTACC
>MAYW01000095.1 GCA_001723765.1 Candidatus Scalindua rubra | reverse complement strand
TACAAAAAGGATTATCGAGCTGAACGCTTTGAAAATTCGCCATCCTAGTGGAGTGGCGTATGAATTTGTATTGAACTGAGTATCATTTAATTTTTTCTAATATCTGGTTTAGCCGATTGTCATGTAGAAAGCAAGATAGAACCATTTGATAGCACTGATACAGCATCCATGTCCTCATTATTATTAAAATGCTCACTACCATCAAAAAACAGGCTGGCTGTCCCTGTGGTTGGACTTGTCAGGTCAATGCGCACCAGGTCTTCATCTTTAAAGTTAAGGCTGCCTATGTTTGCAGAAGATTTTGTTGACAGCGCTATTGAATCTTCATCCAGGAAGGATACAGCATCAATATCTTCGTTATGTCCAAAGAAGGCGCTGCCGTCAAAGAAGAGCGTGGCAACTTCAGTGTCAGGATTATACGTAACCAGATCATCGTCTTTGAATGTAAGTCCTCCGAGAGTTGCAGTCTTGGTTGTTGAAAGCAGCAGAGGCACTGCCTCGGCAGTTTGTACAATAAATAAAATCAATAAGGCTGATGACAACCACAACAACTTGTTTTTAACGTATTTTCTTTTCATAAATTCCTCCCTCCTTTTTTATAAATTGTTATTGGTCATTTCTACCTGTCGGCAGACAAGCGTTATTGGTAACTAGTAATTGGCAATTAGTAATTTTGTTATTCATTATTGGTTATATGTGCCTATCGCTTAGTGTCTTCTACACACGGACAAACCAGTTTGCCCTGTGGAATATAAGTATTATTATTCCATAATAAATTCAATTTACATAATAACGAGTTTGTATCCACATGAGATAAGTAAAAGTAAATTCCACAGGGTAAATCCATGCCACCCTGCGGTTAGTATTTTTTCATTTCTAATATTTCACTTTGAATTTCGCACTTTAAACTTTATGAGTCCGCTGTCGTCTGAGAGCTGTTATCTGAAACCTTTTTCGTGCTCTTCTCAAATAATTGGCTCCGAACCCAAATAGACCGATACCAAGGAGCGAAATGGTTGTCGGTTCGGGGATAGGAGATGTCTGAGAAACTCGTACGAAGTCCCAGTCCGCGTCAGCACCATTCCCAGCACCCGTAACGCCATCACCCCAATTGAATCCATTCACGTTTTGGGCAGGTGCAGATCCACTAAACTTTAGTACATCATCAATAAAGAAATTAAGAGCGTTGCTGTTTCCTGGTGACTCAAGACGATACGTGTGAAATTGTAAAACATTAACTGGGATAGTGACGGAGCCTGTAGTTGTCGGCAGATCTACGCCTGTGCTCTGAAAAAAAGCACTGTACCTGTTATTTCCATCAAATGCCTGGAAGAAGGCTCCGGCAGATCCCTCGATCTGAAGCACCTGAAGCCGTGCCTCCATAGAAATGTCCATGGCCGAGTTAAGTGTCCCAGGAGTTAAGGTGTCTTCTGGCCAGTTATAGCTTGCATTTCCATTAACGTTAAACGTTCGTTGCATGAGCAGTCCGCCAGAAACCGAATACAACAATGTTTCCGGTTGTCCAGTGTTATTGAAAAGTTCGATGTCAGGCTCGGTGGAAGGTAATACACCATCTACATTGAACTCAAGATTCTTAATAACTAAGGCATTCACTGGAGAGGAAAGCATAAGCAAGAGTATTCCCATTAATAGAAACACAGCAATTTTTTGTAGTCTCATATGTTTATTCTCCTTTCTGAAATATGAATTAACATTTTTACCATTTTGCCTTTTTATCCTTTAACATGTAACTTTCACCTCGACGGCAAGCATGAGAAATGCTGCTGTAACCCACACCGGAATGATCTCCTATTTCTTTCAGGCTAATAGTTCCCTCACTCCATATCATATAGATCAATGCATCTCTTTTAATCCGCCTTATCCTCCGAATTGGGACTCGCATTCCCTCTATCTCCTCATCCGATATCCCCAGCTTTAGACTACACTCCTTAACCAACTCCTTTATTGTCAATGCCCCCTTTACTTTCCTGATCTGAGGTTTCTCTGGATGTACCTCCTCTCTCAATTTACCACGCAATCGCTGGATACCCTCTTTGCTGCCCAAAAAAATTCCATGCCATAGATTCTCGAGGAACTTTCCCTCCTCCTCACTGTACTGTTGTACTGCTTTAATTGCTTATCTTTCACAAAAAAATAACGTAATTATTTATATGATAGGAAGTCATGAAAATTTTTATCTTAAACTGAAAAGATATTTGAAGGAGTCCGAATAATGAATACTGTTAAAAAGGTATACAAAGAGATTTTGGATATGTCAATTGAGGAAAGGGAAAAACTCTTTACTGTCATTGCAAGACGCGGGTTTGAAAAGGATTTTTACAATCATGATGAAGTATTCGACGAAATAAGGCAATCTCCTTTTACTATAAAGGAGGCGTCTGAATATCTCGAAGTGGCAGAAATAACCGTAAGAAGGTGGGTTAAATTAAGAAAATTAAAAGCAAAAAGGGTTGGCAGGAATATTGTATTTAACGCAGATGAACTTAAAAGGTTTAAGAAATTTAAAGTGTGATCTGTAAAGATGGAAACTCTTCATTGTCAGCCTGTCGATTAATGGCACATTTATATTGATATAATCTCAAGAAACTTTGAAACAGTTAGTATCGTGACGCCATGTTTTTTCATTTCGTCTATTAATACTGAATCTATTTTGATGTCATCGGCGCGGGTAACAAGATAATCTATATCACCTTTTATAGCCGTTTCTAAAACCATATTGTCTTTTTTGTCTCTGCATAGTCTTATATCATCAGTCAAATACACTTTATGACCTGTGCCTGCAAGAATATCGACAAATAAACCGATTTCTTCATCAGTTATTTTACATAGATTTTTTATCTTGGGGCGTCTAAGAACATCATATAGTTCTTTGAGGAGAGGCGTTGATATGACTATATCAAATTCACGGTTGAGAAATTTCTCCTTAACTCTGGCAGGATACCCTTTTCTGTTGATGAAGGCAGAAACCCATACATTGGTATCAATCAGAACTTTTTTTGGCACTATCTATTTCTCTAACTTCTCTATATGCTTCTGTAATATTAGCTTCTATTTCTTCCGATGAATACTTATCTGTCCTTTTATAAATACTTTCTGTCAGCACTTCTAATTGTTTGCGCAAACGTTCATCCAGGTTAACATCAAGCTTCACCCTTTCACGATCAGTAAGCGAAACAGGTTCCAAAGGCTTAAATACGCCGTCTTCGTATATGGCGCTGATTGTTTTTGTCATGTTTAGTCTCCTTTTTATATTAATGGTTTCCGATTCGCTGCGCAGATGCGCACTCGACGTTATCAGCTTTAGTATTAGTATATTTTATATTTGATAAAAAGCAAGTTCTTATACGTGTTGAAAAATAATTTATTGGCTATATGGGGCACCTATTGAGATATAATAGGTCAATATCAGGGGAAAACCAGTCAACCGCATACCTATTCAGCCCCTGTAGTGCCCACCGATCATGTTAATTTGATTCTGCATTTAGCATATTGACTCTTCCGCTAAATGTTCCTCCCTTGTTCACAATTAGTTTACGACAGGTTATCTTGCCGTATATTTCACCTTTCTTTTGAATTTCAACAGTTCCCATTGCACTGACATCACCCTTAATTCTGCCCTGTACGACAGCACTCCCAACACGGAGACTTGAGATTTCTATTATGCCTTTCTTTTTTAGATGAAGCGTACCATATGTCTCAAGATTCTTACCTAAAAGAGACTTAATATTGTAATCACTCAGGTCATTGCGATGGTAGCAATACTTACATGTTACTGCCTGAGCGCTTTCATCGGTGATAATTTCTCTTTCGCACTTAAAGCAAAGAACCCTCCTTCTTCCGATAGAAGATATCTGCTTCTTTTTAGATGGGAAAATAATCTCTTTAACGTTGATGTGTTTATTACAATGGCGGCACGGCATTGACATACAATGGGCCGATACAGTAAGACTGCCTTTGCAATAAGGGCATGATATATCCCTTGTATCAAACGAATCGTTTGACTTAGAATTCATAGATCGTGTTTAAATGTATAAATTAGTTGTTATTGCTTAACGATTAAACCTCGATTTCTTTCTCCTCCTTTTTCGGTTTACTGAAGGATTGTTTTTCTATCTTTGCTCCGTCTGGATTTACGTTACACTTTCCAACAAAGACAACGCCTTCTTCAATGACTAATGTTCTTGCCTGTAAGTCTCCAAGGAGCTGTGCCTTTTGCTTAAGCACAACTTTTTCAGCTGCTACTATGTTTCCATCCAAACGACCTTCAATAGTGGCGTTCTTGACCTTAACATTTGCCTTGATCGCTCCTGTCTTACCAACGATGAGCTCACCATCATTTGTTACCAATTCTCCTTCGAATTTTCCTTCAATATTCATAACCTTGTCAAACTTTATTGTACCCTTAATCTCTACGTCGGTTGTCAAATTAGTTGTGCTTCCTTCATTCATTTCAGCCTCCTTTCAGGTTTTAATTTTCTCAGAATAAATTGACCATAATCTGTATTCTTTAACTATACTTTAGTATAGGTTGATTTTATTGTTTTTATTTCACATTAAGGATAATTAATTTTTCATAAATATCAATAATATTTATCTATATTGCAAAGTTTTATAATAATGACATCTATTTTGAGGTTTTTTAAAAGTACAGGAATTAAGTCTATTCATGTGATTAAGACACATTGGAATTAGCAAAGCTGACTAAGCTTTGGCTTAGTACTCTGATTCATAATTACAGTGACGTATTTTGATTCAGTGTAATATGAGACTCTTCACTTCGTTCAGAGTGACAAGCGATGTCATTCTGAGGAACGAAGTGACGAAGAATCTCTTGCTCAAGAAACAATACGTAACCGTATATATGAAATGAATCACTTAGTTCTGCACATGGCATTAAATCCGTGCGAAATTCTTGCGGGATGAAATTAAGAATTGCATTGCCGTCATCCGGTAAATTTGTTATTTTAACACCTTTAACCCCTGATCAGCAATAAAATAAATAGGCTATATATAATAGGAAACACAATTATATGAAAACGATTACTTTTTATGCGCCTGGTGTAAAACGTTTTGAGACTACTGAATTTGCACAGGAAAATCATTTCAGTTTTATACCTATTAGTATTACGGGTACTCATTGTGTATTGGATTGTGACCATTGCAAGGGCCAGCTTTTGAAACACATGAAGCCAGCATCCAACCCGGAATCCCTATTCCAGACTTGCACTGACCTTGCAAATAAGAATGCTAAAGGGGTCCTTATCTCCGGTGGTTGTGATTCTGGAGGAAAGGTGCCTCTAGGGGATTATTATGAACAAATTCACAATGTAAAAAAGAAATTAGGTTTGAAAGTTGTTGTTCATACTGGAATTGTAGATGATGAAATGGCAAAAGGTCTCAAATACTGTAACGTTGATAGTGCCTTGATCGACATTATCGGGCATAATCAAACTATCAAGGACGTATACCATACAGATGTTACAATAAAAGATTACGACAAATCTTTATACTATCTTAACAAGCATGTTGTTCCTGCAGTGCCGCATATCGTTATAGGTCTTGATTATGGTAGATTAATCGGAGAATATGCAGCTCTCAAGATGATTTCAAAGTATAAGATTAAGTCTCTGGTTTTGGTGATTCTAACTTCACTTATGAATACGCCAATGCAGGATGTGGTGCCTCCATCTATTGATGATGTAGAGAAGGTCTTCTCAAGGGCTGGAGATATTATGACTGAAAGTCCAATTATACTGGGATGTGCCAGACCCATGGGGGAATATAAGATTAAGGTGGACAGGCTGGCTGTGGATTATGGTTTTGATGGAATTGCGTTCTCGGATGGGATTGTTTCATATGCACGGGAAAAAGAATATAAACCTATTTTTACAGAAAACATGTTGTGGCGTTATATAGAAAATGACTCAGTCTCAGCGAGCTTTGGTCTGGCTGTAGACGAGTATTTAGCTAATACATTAATACCTGACCATCCAAATTATGGTCATATATTGAGGCTTTATACATATAGAGACCATTGTGCTATATTGGGTAGGTTTCAAGACGCAGAAACAGAAGTCAATCTCTCAGAATGTGAAAGATTAGGAATTGAGGTCAATAGACGCATAACCGGTGGTGGCACAATTATCATGGGGTGCAGTCAACTTGGAGTTGCCATAATTATACCGCCAGGAAATACGAATGGTTCAAGATATAGCGCAAATTCTTTTTTTACGAAAAAAGTATTTGAAGATTATTCCAGAGGAATAATTGGGGCATTGTCATTATTGGGAATACAATCTGAGTTTGTGCTGAAAAATGATATTCTTGTTGGAGGCAAAAAGATTGCAGGTTTAGCTGCGTGTGTGCAAGAAAATGGTAATGCATTGTTTCATGCCAGCATAATATTAGACATTGATACTAGACTTATGACCAGGGTGCTTAGAACACCCATTGAAAAGATATCGGATAAGAAAAACAAAGAAGTGGACGATAGGCTTACTACCATAAATAGAGAAAGTAAAGAAAAGATAACGATCAACAGATTGAAGCGATATTTAAAAATGAGTTTTGAAAATGCGTTTCAGATGAAATTACATGATATGCCTTTGACAGATTATGAGATCACGGCCATAAAGGCGCTTGAAAGAAAAAGGTATTTAACAAATAAATGGATATATCAGAAATCTTTAATCCCGAGTGAAACAACCGTGATAAGGAGAAAGACTAGAGCTGGCATGGTAAACATACACATTTCAGTTTTGAACAACATTATAAAGGATGTTATTATCACGGGAGATTTTTTTTCAACAACCAGATTTATTTCTACACTTGAGCGGAAATTAAAATGGAAGGTAATTGAGCGTGAAATTATATCGAAGGTTATTAAAGATGTGTGGTTATTTTGTAGGGATTCAATTTCAGGATTGACTCCTGAGATACTGACGGATTGTATATTGGAAGTTGGAAATTCACCACGGAATGTCACAGAAACATCACAGGAAAATAAAAGACTAAAAATTGAGGAATTCAGGAATTGAGGAATTATTTGAAAGGTTAACCCGTAGCGGAAACCGTTCGGCTGAGCTCACGCCGATACCTTTAGGTTTCCTTCTTGCTGTTTCAGGGTTGCCCGCTTGAAAGACTATCAGACTGTGTCACAATAAAGGTTGTGCCTGTTTTGTCATTCTGGACTTGATTCAGAATCTAATGATTTCAATAGGTTAGGGACCTTAGAGATCCCGAAATCGTGAGATCCTGAATCCAGTTCAGGACCTGGTTCGGGATGACAATTGTGACACAATCTGAATGTCGGGCAGGCAGCCGGAATCAAAACATTTCGGTTCAATCTGCAAGATTGAACCAGCATTATGTGATGCCCTGAAAGGGCATGAAGGTTTAACATGAACATATGCAATCGTGCTTGGTGGAGGTCTAAAGACCTCCGCTACGATGAATAGTTATTTGTTATAAAAATAAATCCATTGGTGGTTAGTTTGGGACAAAATCATAACGGCAATCTTTCAAGTCCAGAATATATTAAGACAAGCCTGGCTTCTGCAGTCGCATTAAGATTTAAATCCGGAAGATTTTATCGTGATGCTAAGCCGTTTTGCATTAATTTGCTTTTGAACTATACAGATAGTTGTTACGCAAACTGTGCATATTGCGGACTTGCAAGATCAAGGCCGCAGAATAATGGAGACAAATCATTTATAAGAGTGGATTGGCCGGTTTTAAAGACTACAGATGTTATTGAAAGAATAGAGAGGTATCAATCTAATATAAGGCGTGTTTGTATATCAATGGTTACACATAAGAATGCTGTTGAAGATACTTATAGTATTACAAAAAAAATGGCATGTTATCGTTCATTACCAATTTCTATCCTTATTACGCCCAATCTCATGAACAAGGAAGATCTTATTAGACTAAGGCAAATAGGGGCAGATACAATTGGTATAGGAATGGATGCGGCTTCTAGAAGGGTGTTTGAATCAACAAGAGGGAAAAAGGTGAATGGAGGTTTAGAGTGGAAAAAATATTGGGATATATTGCAAGATGCTGTAGACGTTTTCGGTAGAGATAAGATAAGTTGCCATATAATGGTTGGAATAGGCGAAACGGATTATGAGCTTTGTAAGATATTCTTTAAACTTAGAAAATATGGCGCCTTAATACATCTGTTTTCATTCTATCCTGAACCAGATTCTTCTATGTCTACAAGAAAAAGACCTTCTTTGAAAAGATTTCGGAGAATACAGTTAATTCGGTACCTAATAGAAAATGATATAATAAAAGAGAAACACTTATCATGTAATGAAAAGGGAAAGATTAGTAAACTTTCAATATATAATGATATAATAAATAACGTTGTTGAGAGTGGCAGGCCCTTTATAACGGGGGGATGTGAAGGTAAGAATGGTGATATGGGTTGTAACAGACCATTTGGGAGCTACAGACCGGGCGAATCATTTCGTGACTTTCCCTTCCATCCAGAAACAGAAGATATTGTTAGGATTAAGAAAGAGTCGAGGTTAGAAGAAATATGATCAAAAAGCTGGGAATATTACTTACTACAAGTACTGAGAGTGAAAACACACATACTGTCATAAAGCTTACTGAGGCTGCACTCAACGAGGGAGTTGAAGTGCACATATTCCTCATGTGCGATGGGGTTTATCATTTGAACCATGAAAGGTTTGTGGAATTGGCAAAGCAGGGAGCACGCATTGTGGTTTGTGCTCACAATGCAATTGAAAGGAAAGAAGACAAAAAAGACTTTGTTCTGTGGGGAAGCCAATATGATTTGGCTTGTATGGTTAAAGAGTGTGATAGATTTCTAGCGTTTAATTAGTATCTGTTGCGGAAAAACTATATTGTCACCCTGAACTCGTTTCAGGGTCTCTTAACATCTTGATATATATAGATTCTGAAACAAGTTCAGAATGACATCTCTTGTTGGTTCAATCTTGCAAAGCTGACTAAGCTAAGCTCAGCTTTGGCTTAGCTCTGTAGATTGAACCGAAATGTTTTGATTCAGGATGCCTGCCCGACATAGTCTTCCAGGTGGGCAAGCCTGAACCAGCACAGGAATTGATACAAGAAAGATTAAAATTGGTGGCAAAAGCAACCGGTAAGAAAGAAAATAGCAAGGCTTAATGGAATATGGAGTGCATCGACCGTGTCGATGTTCGCCACAGCGAATCTGCCTTTGGCATGGCAGGCAGTGACACGGTCACGGCACTCCAAAATAACCCAGTGCTATAATTTGGGAATGCTCCCCTTTCAGACGGGCAAACCCTAACCAGCACAATGCGAGTGTGATATGTAAAATAACTAAAGTTATTTGTTAAAAGGTGAACTCCAAATAGAAAAATTATCCAAGCGTTCTGCGAAATTAACCGAATGTCTTTTTCTTGTTATCCAGTCAAAAAAATATGAATGAAGTTATTGTCCTAATCCGTAAATCACCATTTAATACGATTCGCAACTCTGAGGCGTTGAGGATGAGTGTGGGCTTAACGCTAGAGGATAACAGGGTTACGGTAGTATTTCTTGGTGACAGTGTATATTTGATGCTGGAAAACAAACCCGAACTCGTAAGTTCAGGAATTATCCAAAAACACATTGAAACTCTGCAACTTTTAAAACATAGGATTATTGTCGAGAAAGAGGCTTTCGAAAAATTGGATAAAAGTCGTATTAAATATAAAAATGTAGAGATTTTGAATAAAACACAAATTGCAGAGATTGTGTCTGCAGGAGACGTAGTTATAGCGTATTAAATTAAACAGGACACGGATTAAGTCCGTCCTCAGAGCTAAGCTCAGCTTTGTCGGACGGTCGCAGATAATTAAACATTACGAGTGAAGAAAGACGTGAGATGAAAGACGAAAAATCGTCCATCGTCCTAGCCACGAAGTGGCGGTCTTCCTTCATCCTTCGTCTACCTAAACTTGTAATACGAAGCCCTAAAACTAAGTCTTTGTTCATCGTTCGACTGAGTTCACGTCGAAGTCTGATTCCAGAATTGAAATTCCTAGACATTAAAAAATGAAAATATTATTTATTGTAAAAGACAAGAGCGATTTAGATTGCCTGCTGAAGATTTATGAAAAATCTCAGGCAAAAAAGTTAAGTGAAATTATATTTCTCCTTATTCACGATGCTGTTCTTGTAGAACCAAAATCTTATAATAACTTCAAGGTTTTTGCCAGTAGAGATGATGTAGAGGCAAGAGGTGTAGATTCACAATTCGATACTTTGGATTATTCGCAAATATTAAAACTTATGTCTGATTGTAGTAAAGTTATATGTTGGTAACCCTATGTACGAATTTACTCGTTATAAAATTGTGCCTTTCTATAGTTAAATAATGAAAGAATTTCTGTTTTTGGATTAGAAACGGTTGTTTCAAGACATTTTTGAACCCTTTTTCTTTGAAAACTTTTGCATTACGATTAACGTGAAAAATCGTAATAATGTAGTCCTTTGAAAAATGCAACGTTTGAGATTCTTCGCCCTGCGGGCTCAGAATGACAGGATGTATTGTCATTCTGAACGAAGCGAAGTGGAGTGAAGAATCTTAAATACAGCTTTCTTGAAAACTCGCTTTTTCAAAAAGCTAAACTGATACGAAAAATCTTGCCTTCTTCTGATTCGTGCAAAATATCGCATTATGCCAAATTGACATAAGCGTTTAAATTTAGAAATTGACATCTGTCAAAATGGCATTTTATTTTTCAATTTTATTTTTTACATAAGATAACAATTTGTATTTAATATATAACATGTTTTAAAATAAAGACATATGAGCTTTATCAAGCGTATTGGTATATGTTTTGCTTTTATAGTGTAAGAATTTAGAAATATAATACGCGGAATTTTGAAAGGAGGAACGTAATGGCAGCAAAGCAGTTGCTATTTAAAGATGAAGCAAGATTGGCCATAAAAAGGGGAGTCACGAAACTAGCTAATGCAGTTAAAAGTACATTGGGTCCAAGAGGTAGGAACGCAGTTCTCGATAAAGGTTGGGGAAGTCCTACGATAACAAAGGACGGTGTAACGGTTGCAGAAGAAATAGAGCTAAAGGATCCGTACGAGAATTTAGGTGCAAAGCTGGTTAAAGAAGTGGCTTCAAAAACAAGTGACGTTGCAGGGGACGGGACTACTACTGCAACGATACTGGCTGAAGCTATTTTTAATAATGGTTTGAAGTGCCTTTCGGCGGGTGTAGATCCAGTTTCTTTGAGTCGTGGGATGAAGATAGCAGTAGACAAAGTAGTGGAAAAACTTAAGGACATAAGTAAGGATATAAAAGACCAAACAGAAATTGCAAATATTGGGACTATAGCATCCAACAACGACAGTGAAATAGGCAAGATGATAGCTAATGCAATGGAGAAAGTAGGTAAAGATGGAGTTATTACGGTTGAAGAGGGAAAGAGTCTTGGCACAGATGTTGAGATAGTCGAAGGTATGCAATTTGATCGTGGGTATCTGTCGCCCCATTTCGTTACAGATAAAGACAATATGAAGGTGGAGTTGAAAGATGCTTATGTTTTAATACACGAAGAGAAGATTTCTTCTATAAAGGGAATAGTTCCTTTACTTGAAAAACTTGCGAAGGCTAAAAGACCTCTTTTGATAATAGCGGAAGATATTGAAGGTGAAGCATTAGCAACTTTGGTCGTAAACAACATTCGTGGCACAGTATCATGCGCCGCAGTTAAGGCGCCCGGATATGGAGATCGCAGAAAGGCGATGATGGAAGATATCGCTATTCTTACAGGTGGTAAGGCAATATTTAAGGATTTGGGAATACAGTTAGAAGGTGTTGGGTTAGATGAGCTTGGGACCGCAAAAAAGATTAATATAGATTCTGAAAATACTATCATTGTAAAGGGTGGTGGTAGTTCAGATTCAATTAGTGGGCGTATAAATCAGATAAGGAGAGAAATCGAAGAAAACACTTCTGATTATGACCGTGAGAAATTACAAGAGAGATTAGCAAAGTTGGCTGGTGGTGTGGCGCAAATAAATGTTGGTGCATCAACGGAGACGGAGATGAAAGAGAAAAAGGCTCGCGTGGAGGATGCATTACATGCTACTCGCGCTGCAATAGATGAAGGTGTCTTACCAGGAGGTGGTGTTGCTCTATTAAGGGTTTCTGAGACATTAAATAATCTTAAATTAAAAGATGATGGAAATATTGGTGTTGACATAATAAAGAATTCTCTTAATGAACCCGTAAAGCAGATAGCCAGAAACGCTGGATTAGAAGGTGCAGTTGTAGTAAGGAAGATTTTGACATCTAAAGATAAAGCCTTTGGTTATGATGCTGAAAAAGAAGAATACTGTAATCTTCTTGAATCTGGTGTTATTGATCCCACAAAGGTTACAAGGTGTGCATTACAAAATGCCTTGAGCATTGCTGGAATTCTCCTTACAAGTGATTGTCTCATTACCGAAATTCCTAAGAAGGAAGAAGCTATGATGCCACCACCAGGTGGTGGTATGCCTGCTGGAGGAATGGGAGGAATGGGAGGAATGGGAGGAATGGGAGGAATGGGAGGTATGCCTGGAATGATGTAGTAAGAATAATCAGTAAACCCCGAATATCCCTGCCCTGAAGGACAGGGCTTTTTCTACTTTATCTTTTACCCCATAGAAACTTGTTTCAACGGGGTTTACTTTACCATTCATCTCCGGCCTGCCCTGAACCGAGATGGTACAGGGCCTGAAGTCCGGAGCTTTCTGGATTTTACGGGGTAAATTATGTTATGAAAATAAAAGGAGGAATTTAATATGGCGATTAGACCTTTAGATGATAGAGTTGTTGTTGAACCGCTTGAAGCAGAAGAAAAGACACAAGGTGGAATTGTTTTACCTGATTCAGCAAAAGAAAAACCAACAAAAGGGAAAATTATATCCGTAGGGGAAGGAAGACTCCTTGATAATGGTAAAAGAGCTGCGCTTTTAGTAAAAAAGGGCGATCAGGTTCTGTATGGAAAGTATGCAGGAACCGAAATAACAGTTGGTGGAAAAGACTATCTTATTTTAAAAGAAAGTGATATCTTAGCTAAAATTGAATAATTAAGTTCAGGAGGTTTATTATGGCGGCAAAACAGATTTTGTTTGATGAAGAAGCAAGGCGAAATATAAAAAATGGTATAAAGAAGTTAGCAGACGCTGTGAGGGTAACTATGGGTCCAACCGGTAGAAATCTGATTTTAGAGAAAAGTTTTGGTTCACCTACTGTTACAAAAGATGGTGTTACAGTGGCAAAAGAAGTAGAACTGCGTGAACCCTTTGAAAACATGGGGGCAAAGATGGTCTGCGAAGTAGCTTCTAAGACTAGCGATGTAGCAGGCGATGGCACTACAACTGCAACCGTTCTGGCCGAAGCGATCTTTAATGAAGGTATGAAGAACGTTACCGCTGGTGCGAACACAATGGCCCTGAAAAGGGGTATTGATAGGGCTGTAAATGTGGTGGTTGAGGAATTAAAAAGCTTAAGCAAAAAAGTCAAAGACAGGTCGCATATTGCACAGGTTGGCACCATTTCGGCTAATAACGATTCATCGATAGGGAACTTACTTGCAGATGCTATGGATAAGGTGGGGAAGGATGGTGTTATCACGGTTGAAGAAGCTAAAAGTATTCAAACTACATTGGATGTTGTTGAAGGAATGCAGTTTGATAAGGGATTTATTTCCCCTTATTTTGTAACAAAAGCTCAAACCATGGAAGTTATATTTGAAGATCCGTATATATTAATTCATGAGAAAAAGATTGCTAATATGAGGGAATTTCTACCTATTTTAGAAAAGATAGCAAGTGTTGGTAAACCGTTTTTAATCATTGCTGAAGAGGTGGAAGGTGAGGCCCTGGCTACGCTAGTTGTTAATAAATTAAGAGGAGTCTTAAACTGTGCTGCAGTCAAAGCGCCAGGTTTTGGTGACAGAAGGAAGGCAATGTTAGAAGATATAGCGATACTTACAAATGGACGCATGATATCAGAAGACCTTGGGATTAAATTAGAGACTTTAGAACTCAGTGACCTTGGTACTGCAAAGCGAATTACGATTGACAAGGATAATACGACAATAATAGAAGGCGCTGGAAAGAAAACAGATATACAGGGTAGGATTTCTCAAATCCGAAATCAAGTTGAACAGACTACGTCTGATTATGACAAGGAAAAGCTCCAGGAAAGACTTGCAAAACTTACAGGTGGAATTGCTGTCATAAATGTGGGTGGAGCTACAGAGGCTGAAGTGAACGAAAGGAAGGCATTGGTTGAGGATGCTCTACATGCTACAAGGGCTGCAGTTGAAGAAGGAATTATACAGGGAGGTGGAGTTGCGTTTATCAGGTCAATCCCAAAGGTTCAGGAATTGCGTAAAAAATTAAGAGGTGATGAGAAAATCGGCGCTGACATAATAGTAAAAGCCATTGAAGCGCCTTTGAGACAGATTGTGTCTAATGCCGGTGAAGAAGGATCGGTAGTTGTTGAGGAGGTAAAAGAAAAAGGTACTAATGTTGGATTTGATGCTAATACATGTGAATATGTAGATATGTTTGAAAGAGGAATTATTGATCCAACAAAAGTTGCGCGTACTGCTTTACAAAATGCAGCTAGTATAGCTGGATTAATGTTAACGACTGAGGTTATGGTTACTGAGTTAAAGGAGGATGAGGAAGAGGAAGAAACACCTGTTGAGGGAAGCGTCTATTAGTATTAAATGACTGAAAGAAATACTGCAACTATCTTGAGAAAAGGCCGCATTTATGCGGCCTTTTTGTTTTAATGTTTTTGGGATTATGTATTTTTTGAAATAAATAGTATCTAATTGTCTGAAAAGGCAAAATGCCTTTTTGATGTGCAATTCTGTTAGTTACAAAACCTGCTTGACATTTTTCATATCACTAGTATTATATAATTTATAATAAGTTCTAAATGTCTTTAAGTTGTTTTATGATTAAGGCTTAGATATTATATATGCAATTTAGACAAAATCTCAAATAGGTGATAATTTCGTGAAATCATGCCTGGCATAAATATGAAAAAAGAAGACTATTATAACATTCTTGGGGTCAATAGAAATGCCAGTCAAGATGACATAAAGCGCTCTTACAGAAAAATGGCGCTGAAATATCATCCTGATAAAAAC
The DNA here is from genome assembly GCA_001723765.1 of Candidatus Scalindua rubra. GTDB lineage: Bacteria > Planctomycetota > Brocadiia > Brocadiales > Scalinduaceae > Scalindua_B > Scalindua_B rubra. Next base: position 2,174 of record MAYW01000095.1, on the reverse strand, counting down.
CCCGGGGATAAGAAAGCTGAGGAAATGTTTAAGGCAGCGGCTGAGGCATACGAAGTTCTAAGTGACCCGGAAAAAAGGAGAAGATATGATCAATTTGGTCATGAGGGATTAAGAGGGGTTGAAACTAGGGGATTTGGTAGCTTCGATGATATATTCGAAGCATTTGGTGATATCTTTGGTGGCGGCAGTATATTTGAGGACTTTTTTGGTGGCAGAACCCAAACAAGATCTGCGAGACGCGGTGCAAGTTTAAGATGTGACATAGTTTTAGATTTTAAAGAAGTTGCTACTGGTATAGAAAAAACAATAGAAATTACCAAGAGAGATATTTGTGAAGAATGTCGGGGATCAGGTGCTCGAAAAGGTACATCTCCGGTTTCCTGTCCTTATTGTAAGGGTAAAGGTGAAGTACATCAAAGACAAGGCTTTTTTACATTAAGAACTACATGTCCAAAATGTTATGGTAAAGGAAAGATTATAGAAACTCCTTGTCATAGGTGTAGTGGCAATGGTTTGTATCCAAAAAGGACAAAGATTAAAGTTCAGGTACCTGCTGGTATTGAAGATGGCACGAGGCTACGTGTTGCAGGGCAAGGTGAATCAGGAGAAAACGGGGCTCCTCCAGGAGATTTATATTGTGATATAAATATAAAACCACATCCAATTTTCAAAAGGGAAGGTTATGATATAATTTGTGAATTCCCCGTTACCTTTACTCAGGCGGCATTAGGATGTGTAATTGAAGTGCCGACTATTATGGGGAAATTAAAGAAAGTAAGAATACCTGGTGGGATTCAAAGTGGCGATGTTCTTTCAGTTAAAGGTGAGGGCTTCCCACATGTTCGTGGCTATGGGAGAGGAAACCTGTTAGTGCATATTATAGTTGAAACTCCTACAAAATTGACTCGTAGACAGGAGGAGTTGTTAAGAGAATTTGCAGAGTCAGAGCATAAGAATGTAACACCCAAAAGAAAAAAGTTTTTTTCAAAAGGTAAAGAAACTTTTTTAACGTCATTGGAGGATATTTGTCGTTATGTCTAAAGTACAAAAAAATCAGGACGCAAAAGATACTGATGTTGTAAATAGTGATGATGACCAGAAAAATATCGAGAAGTCTCAAGAAGACTTAGAATCGAAAGTTGAGATAAAGGCAGAGGATGAATCTGAGAGGGAAGAGAAAAAAGATGAGTCTGAAATTGAAGAACAAGTGGTTTTAACGAAAGAAGATATCGTTGATTTAAAGAAAAAAGCGGAAGAACGTGATTCTTTTCTCGACAAATTGCTGAGAACTAGGGCAGAGTATTCAAATTATCAAAAAAGAATGCGTAAAGAACACGAGACAATTGCCCAATTTGCTATTCAAGACCTTGTACTCGATCTTTTTCCAGAACTTGACAATTTTGAAAGAGCCATAAAACTGGCTGATAGTTCAAAAGATATTGATAAGTTTGTTGAAGGTATAAAGTTAATAGAAGATCAGTTGTTTAAGGTTTTAGGGAAGTATGGTGTAAAAGCGATAGAGACGGTAGGGAAATCATTTGATCCTAATCTTCACGAAGCTGTATTGGAGGAAGATAATGATAAACTGCCACATCACACAATTATTGAAGAATTACAGAGAGGGTTTATATTGAAAGAACGTGTTATCAGACCATCAAAGGTTAAGGTTTCTAAAAGGACCGTCGAAGAGGAGGTATCAGATAAGGAATCGGATGATATTAAAAATGACAACTCCTTAACAAGTTAGCTTCGCTTCGCTCACAATCAGTTAAATTACAAATAACAAATCCCAAATTATTTACCCCGTGGGATAAATAATATTAGTCCATACAACATAGAACCAACGCAATTTAACTTTTGAAGTAAGCAAACATTAAACGTATAAATTTATATCCCACAGGGCGGGCAAATTACAATGGCAAATGACCAAAATGAAGACAAACCGTATGATTTAGAAGAAAGGTCATTAGAATTTTGATTATTGGGATTTGTCTGTAATTTGTTATTTGTGTATTGTGATTTAAAAGGCTTTTGTGTTAATAAGTTACAGCGCTAAGCCAAAGCTGAGCTTAGCTTAGTCAGCTTTGTAGAATTTCCGAGACGTTTGTGTTAGTATCATAATTTTATCATAAACGATGAGAATATAAGGAAGGAGAGACATGCCTACTTACGAC
>MAYW01000094.1 GCA_001723765.1 Candidatus Scalindua rubra | reverse complement strand
TGATAAATTCTACGTCCTTGGTAGTTGCAACCCTGCCTTGATATTTTACTTGCAAATCCATATGCAAAAGATAGCATATTAATTCTCCGAATGCAAGAAAATATCAAAAAAAATGATTGCTAGCTTGAACTACCTGGTGAACTATTACAAATTATTCTAATACTCGTATAGGGGAGGTACGCACTTTTCATATGAAAAGTATTGAATTAAGTAACACCAGGCAGATTTAAAATGTGATTTTTTTATTTTATTCAATTGAAAATAGAAAAAACAGTAGTACTATACAAAATTTAAGCTTGATGTAACCCAATTTGAAAGAAGTCTGCTGATTGAATACCCATAGACCCAGCGGCTTCGCACAACTGAATTTTATCAGTAATTGAGCTTGTTTGCAGGAATATGCATTAAAATTGCAAACATTTTTCCGACTTTGGAGTGTTATTGTAATTTTATACAGCTCAACTACAGATAAAATCCTTAACGTTCGCTGTCTAATTCATATCAGAAACTTCTCTCTTGATAAAGTTAACGTCCGTGTTAACATATATTATTAAGTGCGAGAAATCATATTCTACAAAACCCCATCAGGGAAAAACCTGTCGAAGATTTTCTCAACACTTTATCTTCAAAACAGGCTCAAAAAGTTGCTTGGGTATTGAGTTTGGTAGAGGAACTCGACATAGTTCCTTCTCATTATTTTAAAAAATTGGAAAATACTGATGATCTCTGGGAGGTACGAGTCATATTCGGATCAAATATATTCCGGTTCCTTGGCTTTTTTGATGGCTCGTCCTTGGTGGTTTTGGCTTATGGATTCCAGAAAAAATCTCAAAAGACGCCTAAAAGTGCGATTAGGGTAGCCGAGGAACGTAAACGTGATTATTTTAAAAGGAAGGAAATAAAATGAGCGATTTACAAGATTATATTAAAAAGCGTAAGGCACGAGATCCTGAATTTGCAGAAAATTTTGAATCCGGTTATGAGCAGTTCAAAATTGGCGTAATGCTTAAAACAGCTCGTGAGGAAGCTGGGCTAACCCAAGAAGAACTTGCTGAGAAGCTCCACACAAAGAAGTCTGCAATTTCCCGAATTGAAAACCATGCTGAAGATATAAAACTGTCAACGCTTGAAAAATTTGCAAATGCATTAGGGAAACACCTTAGAATTGAAGTTGCTTAAAGAAACAGCGAACAAAGCGCTGCACTTGACCACGAGCAGCGGGTCTTTTTTCAAATGACCCTCTGCTTTCAGTGTTTTTTGTTTTGCAAAGTTTTTCTGCTTGTGTGCTCGTGGCAAGTGAGCTTTCACGTTAAACAGGAAAAGATGAGTAAGTCTCAAGAAAATCTGAATGACGTCAATTTTATCTGTGAGCGTGTGATTTGGTACCTGAAACAAAAACCAGGAGAGTTAATGGAGTATTTTAAAGAGCATCGGTTCGACGCACTCTATAGCATACCGCATCCTAATCGTGGAATGTTAATATGTGGCCTTGAAGCATCAAGACGGTTCACAAGTATTGCGGAAAGATTTCTAAGCACTCACGAAGATAAAAAAGAAAAACTGATCTATCGAAATTTGTTGATAATTTAAAAGAAGAGTTCTCAAGAAGGTTTGTACGGCAAGAGCAAGAACTATCACAAAAAAATATAGATCGTATGATCTCTACTGCTTACAAACGAACCGAGAAAAAATTTGAAAAAATTCGCCATTATATTCCTTGCGAAATTTTCCTGACTAAAAACATTAATAGTTTTGAAGTAGGTCCGGTACAATTTATTCATAAATCTAAATTTTTTGAATCCCACAAGAACGAAATCAATGATCTCAGAAATGAAATAAGAAAAGACCACCAAGATAGATGCAAATCTGCCGTCACAGAGGGATATCCTGAGAATCGTGTAGCTACGGAGAAACAATCCCAACGATTAGCTAACCATTTAGTCGATGGACTACTTGAATTTTTTGGCCAATATGAATGGTTTGCAGTATTGGATATGGCAGAGTGCGATTTACAGGTTTCATATGACAGAGCTTTAATTACCACAAAGACGGCCTTGAACATTATAAAGTTGATTTTAGGAGGACAATATACGGACAGATTAAGAACCGCACAAGATTATGGACATTCAATTAAGAGTGCAAAACTTACAAGAAGTAAAGACGGGAAACTCCATATTTCTCTATCTAGCACTCCAGGCAGCAATGTCGTAGGAGACAATTGGTTTGATATCCTCACCACAAGAGCAGGATACTTTTTTAAGCTGGCTTCTCAGGCACTTCATTTTTCAGTAGGTTTTGATAACCTTTCACCTCTTTGTACTAGATTTATTGATTCTTTGTCATGGTATGGTGATGCTATATCTGAAAAATCTACTGCTGCTAAAATTGTTAAGTTTGTGTCTTCTATTGAAGGAATGACCGGCACAGGAATTGAGAAAGATAAAAACGGAAAGGAGCGAGGAGTTACAGAGATTGTTACAAAACGTTCATCTATTTTATATAGTATTGCCACTGGTGAATCTTTAGATAAATCACTTGAAAAATTGAGTCACATCTATGATTGCCGATCACGTCTCGTACACGGTTCGATTTCACCTTTTGAAGATTCTGTTCTAACATATTCATACAAAGCCGAACGGATATCAAGACTCATACTCCTCACTGGACTAGATTACTTCAACACGCTTGGGCTCGACAATCATACAATTAATCAGAAACAATTAAGGAAGTACTATAGTGAACTTGAAAAAAAGTATTTTAATACAAAATAATGAAGTTTAACAATTTCATTCAGTAGACAACGAGAAACGCGTAGCAGCCTTAACGGGTTGGTTTTTTGGCGTCGCTGCTGATGAATGACGCTATGCTCTCATATTTTTATGTTTTGATTATTGTAGATATTTAATTCGTCTGTACAGCAACAATGTTTCTTGTGAGGACTTCTGAGAGGGCGCTCCCATCTCATTTATATCAACATCCAGCCGTCAAACAATTTTAATCAAACCCTTTTCGCAAGCCGATATAAATAATTAGAAATCCTACTCCCGCAATAAACAGGAGTATACCCCCTACAATAAAGTCTCCAAAGATTAATTTGCCTATTCCAAATGTCGTTCCGTATATGAGTGCAATACCCGCAAACCAGTTTACGAGAAAGTTCCATCCGAGTATGGTTTTTTTGTCCGTATTTATCCTGTTCCTAATAGGTTTCCAGAAACCGCCCGGAGAAACCAGATTATAAAATTTTACAAGGTTCTCCTCCGGTACTGGCCTTGTAAGAAAGGTTACGATCACCCATACAAGTATGGATGATGGAACGATTATGAAAATCCTGTGTTGTATTGCCAGATCAAAGAATTGTAATATCAAGTTGATGACAACCGATGCCGTCAATCCTGAGATTTCTGACCAGGCATTAATGCGCCACCAGAACCATCTCAGGATTAAGACAAGTCCTATACCAGCTCCCATAGGGATTAGAAACTCCCATGCCTTGCTGATAGAGTGCATAAATGATGCAGCAACCGCAGCAATTAACATCAGGATTACCACACAAATCCTGGATACTATAACGTAATGCCTTTCTTTTGCATCCTTAACTATAAATCTCTTATACAAATCATTTATGAAATAAGACGAACCCCAGTTAAGGTGTGTATCAATGGTTGACATAAAGGCAGCCAGAAACGAAGCAATGAGCAGACCCCTAAGCCCTGCAGGCAGAAATTTGTTAATAGCCATTGGGTAGGCATCCTTACTCTCAGTTATATTTGGGAATACGACGAGGGATACGAGAGCCACTATCACCCACGGCCACACCCTCAAGGCATATTGTGCAATGTTAAACCACAAAGTAGCATAAAGAGAGTGCTTTTCATCCTTTGACGATAACATCCTCTGAATAATGTAACCACCTCCGTCTGCATTATGGGTTGACCACCACATAATACTTATAAATACTAAGAACATGAAGAAGGGTGATGACCAGAACTCTACCGTTAGAGGCGATAAACTGGAATTAATCGGCGGAAAGAAATAAAGGACTGAATCACTCGCATTACCCATAGATGCCAGTTGCAATTTTAACTCTGTCATCCCTCCAACCGCATTGAGTGAAAAGACTGCCAGCGTAATGGCCCCTCCCATTGCAATGATGAACTGTATAAGGTCGGTTACTACCACACCCCAGAATCCGGAGAGTACGGAGTAAACGAGTGCTATCACCACGCATATGCCGATTGATATCCACTGTTTCTCTTCAGGTATTCCTAATGTTACACGGAACACAGTCGACATCGCCTGTATGACCCATCCCATTACGACAAAATTATAGATGGTTGAGAAATATATTGCCTTGAAACCCCTTAAGACAGATGCCGGTTTGCCGGAGTATCTGATTTCTATAAGTTCGTTGTCCGTTAATACGCCTGTCCTTCGCCAGAGTCTTGAGAAGAGGAATACACCGAGGAGGCCTCCAAGGGATGCGTTCCACCAGAACCAGTTACGCCATATACCGTCGCTGCGTACGTATTCGGCTACTGCAAGTGGTGTATCTGCCGCAAACGTCGTGGCGACCATGGAGGTTCCCACCAGCCACCAGGGCAGGGTACTTCCTGAAAGGAAGTATTCTCTGGTGTTCTTGCTTGCCCTTTTTGAGAAATAAACCCCCACTACCAGTGCAAAGACACAATATCCACAAATAATAATCCAGTCTATTAAGGCAAGCTGCATGTGTTTTTAAATTAAATAGGACACAGATTTCCGCAGATGCGCACAGATAAAAACAAGCCACAAATAATATTTAAAATAAAAGGCTCTTTTGCAATTCCTATACTACTAAATTGATACCATTTGGACGGATTTTTTGACACAACGATACAACCTCTATGGTTTGCTAACATACATGTCATTCAGAGCGACCAACGAGAGCGAAGAATCTCTTGTTAGTATGCCAATAGATGTTTCGTAAGATTATTCCGATTTCCATAAAAAGATTCTTCGGTCGTTCCTCCCTCAGAATGACAAGGAGGAGGTCAATATATCATCCTGTAATCCTCTGTCTAAATAAATGTCATTAATCATTACACTTTGCTGTCATTAAGTCATTCGTAATTAACCTAATGACGGCTGACATAGCCAGCCCGTACCGAACGGTAAGTTCGGGCGGGTCAGCTAAATGACGGAGAAGCCAAATGACATTTTATAGCGTTTACTATAATCCGTGCAAATCTGCGGCAAAAAATATTACAGGATTGAATGCAAGACTCTTGAAACTGTTATTGAGATTATGATTATAATAAAGGTGTATATTACCAGCGTGCAGACTCGCTTATCCTTCAACCAGCTTTGTTTCTCAGGGTGTTTCTCAAGTATGCCCTTCAATGTCCAATCTTCTGAGATACGTGAAGCAGTTGGAGCTATTTTTGAATATATGAGTGAGACACTTAATGTTGTGCAAAAACCAATTGGTCCCCACCAGAGCCAGGAGATAGACGGTATGTATTGGCCTAAGAAGAAATTTAAGGCAGTACCAACTATTATGCCCATAATCACACCAGCACCTGTTAATGATCGGAATATAATACCACCCAAAAAAGTAGCCAGGATAGGGCCGGAAAAAGCCGAACCTATCATGTTCACGATCTCAATCACTGTGGAAGAAGAGCGTGCTACAAAGTAAGCACCTCCTGCACTGAATATGCCCCATAACAACGTTATGAGCCTGGAGAGGCGAAGCATCTTAAGAGGATTCTGTTCGACTTTTGGCTTAAATCTCAGGACAAAATCCGAGACCGTTACTGCCGAAAGTGAATTATAGGCAGAATCGATACTCGACATGGAGGCAGCAAAGAGTCCTGCCATAACCAGACCTACCACACCAACAGGCAGATAGTTGATCATAAAGGTAGGCACAAGCAAAAACATTATGGCAATCATGGCAAGTGGTACAGCAAATTCATACTGCAACCACTTGATGCCACCGCCAGTCTTAAGCGCGACAAATGCAGGAGCGCTAATCAAGCTTATGGCGCTTACTTGATTGGCTGCAAGGGATGTGGCAATGACGGTGGGACCCATCTTTCTCCCGCCAAGAAAATAGTCATCGGTAGATTGTTGATGCTTTGCCAGCCAAACGCCTAATCCGACAATTCCAATCAGATAAATTATTAATACTATCCAATCTATAAGAGTCATTCGATTATTACGCTATATCTAAGTGCTCTATTTCATAATTACAGTGACGTATTCAATGCCAAAGCGACACCTGTCATTGCGAGGCGTTAGCCGAAGCAATCCCTTCTATGAGATTGCTTCGCTCACTTTGTTCACTCGCAATGACATTCAAGTAGATATATCACCGTATTTACAAAACCGTGTACTAAGGCTTCCTGCCCGAAAGACGTGGAGACTATATCATAATGTCATCCCGAACCTTGTGCTGAACTCGTTTTCAGTATTGTTTCGGGATCTCTAAGGTTGCTAGCCTATTGAAATCATTAGATTCTGAATTCGGAGATCCTGAACTTGATTCAGGACATGGTTCAGAATGACAAAATAGGCATTCCCTTTATTATGACACAGTCTCTTAGGGAGGCGGGGCGAAAGTTATCTAATTTTATCATCCCCGTGCTTCCCCGCCCGTGTCGGTCGCCAGCCCCCGTCCGAACCGGCACGGGCGGGCGACAAGGCTGTTCTGGCGGGGACGGGCACACGGCGTATTCCTACGGGGTAAACTTGAAATACCTAATTTTTTCGGGATGAAATAACCAAATAATTCAAATAATCAAATAACCAACCTCAACGAACTGCACGGACACAGGCGATGACGCCCTGGTCGAGGCAACCACCGTCGAAGAAAATGACAACCCAGGCGCTCGAGGCGTTATCTTGATCAGACGTCCAAATCCATTGCTGCTCCTTATCAAACACTGGATCAATATACAACCCATCAACTTTTTCCGTCGGTTCCATTAAGGATATTGCCTCCTCCAGGGTCGGCAGACGCCAGTCGCTATAACCGGTAAAACTTTGACGATTCAAGGCCATTATATATGACTTTGCTTTTTTATAGGCCATATCTTTATAAGATCCTGACTGCTGCCACATTAATCCGCTGGCTCTATCAAAAACAACCTTGCCATCATGCTGCAATTCATAATTATTGGAAAACCCTTTTGCAGTTTTATTCAGTTCAGAATCAAAAAATCCCTTATCCTTAAGCATGATTTTTACTTCATCTTCAGTTAAATCCTCTATCGGTTGAGAACGTAATTTTCTTTTAGGAATCTCAGGCCTTTCATCCTGTTCCAAAAGTTCTACATCTGTTTTCTCGGTGGTTATTGGCTTCTTTTTCTCTACTCTAGGATGACCAAGAATTGTTGTAATAGCTCCAATTAATTCATTCACTTCTGGATGTGGCATTTGTCCTTTCCCGTCTACAAGTTGTGCTACATGGATACGCCTGAAACCAAGTGGAATACTAACATAGTCAATCAAAGCTGGCACAAGTATTTTTCGCTGAGCACCCTCTGAGGCTTCCTCTTTTACCCAGTCTGATTTCACAGAATGTCTAGACCATAAAACAACTACGCATTTGGCAACATTCAAAGCTTTTGTAATAACCTCATCAAAAGATTTCCCAGGAGGAATTTTTCTGTCCCACCAAACAGACCACCCTTGCTGTTGCAGTACCTCCGCTAGAATTTTCGTTCTCTCCAGGTCAAAACTGTCATAGCTAATAAAGATATCACTCATGCTTTTTAGTTCAGAATAATATTTTCTTTATAAGAATTTATTTTAACTAAGTGTTTTCTCTCTATTTTATAATTATTTATTGTAGTATCAGAAATTTGATTTTGCGGTATGCCATTTAAATAATACAATTACAATAGATAAGCGAATTTGTCAATAAGGTTATAAGAAATACATAGCAATGAATAATCAAAAGATAATATAAAAGAATGAACATATAAAAAGATTAAATTCTTCTTTGAGTACTTTCATAAACAAATCGTAGTCTTTATTATGATAATATATATTTGCATATAGTTTACACTATGATTATTCCATGATAGCCTAAACACACTTTAAATCTTCAGCTTATTTTTGATAGGCGACTTAAACCGAATTACTGGTGTACAAGATGGCATTACGCGATTTTCCTACTGCTACAATAACGCCCTTTCACGCAGGCAATAAGCCATCTTTTGTGCAAGCCGATTTGGTTTAGCGATAGCGGTTGCAAGGCGGGATGTTGTGATTAGTATTCAATTTTTAGTATTTTATATTTTAATGTACCTGCAGGTGCTTTTACTTCTACTTCTTCATTTACCTTGCGTTCTAAAAATGCCTTTGCAAAAGGTGAGGTTGCCAATATCTTACCATTTAAAGGGTCATCTTCTCCTGCACCAACCAGATGAAATTGTTCAATATCTCCTGTATCCAGGTCTTCAATTTCAATTTTTGCCCCGAAATGGACAGCATCAGTTGGAATATTAGAGGAATCTACAATCTCAGTCCGTGCAAGCTTGTCCTCAAGATTACGAATCCGTGCTTCAAGTAAACCTTGAGCTTCTCTTGCTGCATGATATTCTGCGTTTTCATTAAGGTCACCAAATGCCCGTGCCTTTCCAATTGCGGCTTCAATCTCACCTCTCTTTACATGTTTCATTTCGTCTAACTCTTTTTTTAATTTATCATAACCATTTTGTGTCATATACACCTTTTCCATTTCATCCTCCTGAATTAATTGGCAGCAAAAGACAATATTTATTATAATTCAGCCTATCTTTTGGCAAAGAAATACGATACCATTTCCCTTTTGCCAGAAGTTTCTGTGAAACCTAGCGGTAATTTAAGATAATTTTAGATATAATGTCAATAAGATTATTTCGTTAAATTTAAGTAATAATTCAATTCATCATACCAGCCAAAAAGCTAGTCCGGCAGGGAGATTATTGTAGGGGCGTATTGCAATACGCCCCTACTGAAGGGAGAAAGAGATTGGAGGAGGTTACAGGCAGACTTCAATCAATAAGCTGGCTATTTCCTATTTTTAGTGGATTTATTGTTATATCTTGTGTAGTGTATTGTCTTATATGGTGGGAGCCTCATTCGATGACAATCTTTGATGTAGACTGTAGCATCGTATGCTGGAATTTTTGTCGTACAATGAGTAAATTTTGGGCTACCATAGCAATTATAGTGGCAAGTTTTTCTATATTTTCGGGTATGCTCTTTAAATTGAGAAGTAAATATGCAATTGCCTTAGCGGCTATTTCGGGTCTTTTAACGCTTCCGGTTGGCATCTTGCCTCTATTTACAATATGGCTGCATCGAAAAAGTTAACCACATTTTACGAGATTCTACATGCAAATAAAACGGGAATCTCATTTTGCGGAGTAAAATGCTATAAATTAGTGAACGGAGTGAACTAATTTATGAAGATAGAAAAAGTCTTAATGATTACGTTTTTACTGATTTTTACTTTAACCACCTTTTGTCCTACGGCATTTTCTAAACAGGGGACATTGACAGGACAGGTGGTGGATGGTTTTGATAATGTTGTAAAAGATGTTGAGGTTAAGATTAAGGGGACTAAGTTTGCTACAAAGACTGATGAAAATGGTCAATACAGGATTAATTTTAATCCCGGCAAAATTGAAATATCTTTTCGTAAGAAAGGCTATGCAAGACAAACATATCCCTTATATATGAAAGAAGCATCAGAAGTTTCTATGCCGAAGTTGACTTTCTGGAAATTTCCGGATAGTGGAGGTGTTTTTTTGGTAAGAATGGAAGACTATAAGAAGATTGAATATGGAAGTTTTTACTCAGAACGTGATGATAATAGTGTAAGCTTTTATGTAAAAGGAGAACCCACGCAGATTGAGTGTCCGGACAATGCATTTGTACAGGGTAGCGTTGAACTTATGTTACTTGATTACTCAGGGGAGGAACCTGTCGTAGTGGGTAAGAATCTTCACAGGATTAAGGATCAAAATCTTATAGGTAATATAGTGTTCAAATCAGGGGATTGGGGTGTCGAAGATATTGACGATAAATATTCAAAGGTATCAAATAGGTTAGGCATACGTTATGTCAAGCTTGAACCCGGTAAGTATTTCTACTGTATCGGACAAATAACATTAAGATCAAGGATTGGTTTTGGTTATTATCTTGAGATTGTTGCTCCAGGTTCATAAGATAAAAAAGAATAGTAAGAATGTATCACACCCGCCAAAAACAGACTGTGTCATAATTCTGTAAATTGGCTTTTTGTCATTCTGAGGAGTGAAATGACGAAGAATTTAATACTTCTGGCTCAGGGCTTGTCCTTGAGCCCTGTGGAGTAAAACAGATCAAAACTACTCCACAGGGCGAATGGATAAACTCCGTGAAGAATCTAATAATATCAATATGTTACCGATTAGAGATTCTTCGCCTAAAGGCTCAGAATGACGTTGCGACACAACCTCAAAGCTCGTAGGGCGGGGGGCACACAGTGGCAAAATCCAGTTATGGAACTTCCGGGACGAGTTCCTCAAAATCTTTCAGGGCATGCGGATTTAACAAGACTGATGTATTTAAGACCTTTTCGCCATGAAAAATCTGGGTTACAGCCTTTTCTACCTTCTTGCCGTTGATTGTACGAGGTATTTCTGAAACCTGGTAGACGGCTGTTGGCACATGGCGAGGGGTGGCATCCTGACGAATTATGGCTTTGATTTTTTCGCGTAAATTGTCATCCAGTTTAAGACCTGCCTTTAACACAACAAATAATATAACCTCTATATCTTCCTTAGTTTTTTTACCGATAACAATACTATCCAAAATTTCCGGTAATTTTTCTACAGGCCTGTATATTTCTGCGGTTCCAATACGCACACCGCCGGGATTAAGGGTAGTATCGCTTCTGCCATAAATTATGGCTCCTCCTCTGGGGGTTATTTCGATGAAGTCGCCATGTACCCAAACACCCTGAATCTTATTGAAATAAGCCTTCCTGTATTTTTCTCCGTCCTTATCGTTCCAAAAATAGATCGGCATTGAAGGAAATGGTGTCATGCAAACTAACTCACCCTTTTTTCCAATTATGGAATTTCCCTCCTCATCAAAGGCATGTACATCCATTCCCAAACCTTTAGCTTGAATTTCACCGGCATAGACCGGCAGGTTCGGACAGCCCAATACAAAACAACTGACAATGTCTGTCCCCCCGGAAATAGAAGCTAATTGGACATCAGCCTTGATATTTTGGTAAACCCATTTAAATAACTCTACGGACAGGGGTGAACCCGTAGACAAGATTACTTTTAAGGCATTGAACGAATGTTTATCTTTGGGAAGATAGTCTGCTTTTCTTACAGTGTCCAGAAATTTTGGGCTTGTGCCAAAGTGAGTAATTTTCTGTTTCTCGAGGATTTCCCACAGATGGCCGATATCCGGGAAGCCCGGTGAGCCGTCATAAAGCACGATAGTAGCTCCGGATGCCAGTCCGCTTATCAACCAGTTCCACATCATCCAACCACAGGTGGTAAAGTAGAATAACCGATCCCCGGGTCTTAAGTCACAATGATAACGATGTTCTTTTAAATGCTGGATTAAGGTTCCTCCCGCTCCATGTACGATTGATTTTGGAATACCGGTTGTTCCTGAAGAATAAAGGATAGATAAAGGATGATCGAATGGAAGCTGTTCAAAAGACAATTCAGCCTCTTTGTGATCCATAAATTCTTCCCATGCCTGACCCTTGGGAAATGAAGTATACGGCGTATCAGTGAATTGGATTATGGCTACGGTTTTAATGGATGCAATTTTTTCCAATACTCCTTTTATTTTTTCCAGACAGTCAAACTCTTTTCCATTATAGTAATATGCGTTTGCAGTAATTAATACTTTCGGGGAGATTTGTCCTAACCTGTCATAGATGCCGCTTAGGCCAAAATCCGGCGAGCAGGAAGACCAGATAGCCCCGATACTGCTGGCAGCCAGGGCAGCTATTACAGCTTCGGGACAGTTAGGAATTACGGCGGCTACTCTATCTCCCACACCAACTCTATGCTCACGCAATCCCTCAGCACAGCGGGCAACTTCTTCTGCAAGTTCCTTAAAGGATAGGCATACGTTCCTTTGACGTTCGTCTACAAATACAATTGCTTCTTGTTCCTGAGAGCGATATCTAAGTAAATTCTCCGCAAAATTAAGCCTTGTGCCGTCAAACCATGTCGTACCGGGCATTTGACGTTTTCCCATAACCGATTTATATGATGTGGAAGAAATAATGTCACAATCCTGCCAGACTTCTTCCCAGAATTCAGCAGGGTTGGAGACAGACCATTGGTGGAGTGTGGAAAAGTCAGTATTACCTATTCCATATTTTTTTTGAATCCTTTTGATGAAATGAGTTAGTTGGGTCGACTTAATTTTATCTGCCGAAGGTTGCCATAATATTTCAGTCATAGTTATTTTATAAAACCCAACCTGGCCGAGCCAGAACCAAAAAGGGGATAGATATCTAAATCTAAATATGTTCTGGCTCGTCCAGGTTGTAAATTGAAAACCTATCTACCTGTGTCGAACACGGCAGAACAGGCGGTTTTCAAACTTTCCCTTATTAAATAAAGAACAGCTAAATTATAAAGTTGTTTGCTTTGTTATTAAACATTTTTCTTAACACACTGAAGGCATCGGCGTGAGCTCAGCAGAACGGTGTGGTAAAACAGTCTATAAGGTGACAATTTCCAGTCAAAAAAAGCAAGAAATTGTCGGCTTAGAGACTAATGTGTTCAAAAATATTCATGCATAATATACAATTGTTGACTGCTTTTCACATACTTTTTTGCATCTCTAATTATCTTAACAATACACCATTTTATAGATTCGTTAGAAGTTGCATTGGATTTTTGGCTGATGAATAGGCATACTTGCGATATCGTGATATATCCAAAACTGTTTGAATGATGGGGTAATATTTATTAAACTAACAAAATGGAGGTTAAGAAATGTTTGATCGTATAACTTTTAATCAAAATATTATGGCAGGAAAAGCATGTATTAGAGGGATGAGAATTCCTGTTTCTGTAATCGTCAACCAAATTGCTCATAGAGCCACTTTTGAGGAGATTTTACAGGATTATCCTGATCTTGAAAGAGAGGATATAGAACAGGCGCTTGAATATGCTGCATGGTTAACAAAGGAAGAAGTGGTACAAGGATGACAGGTGATGAAATTTCTTGCTGACATAAAATAGGTCCCTATTTTATTAAATTACCAGACTTAGAATAAGATTTGTTCATATGTAAATATCTCTTGACAGATATCTCGCAATGAGATATGCTTTTTCATGCACGTTATTACCCGTAAACGATTGCTCGATTTCAGTAATAAACATCCAAACGCTTACGAGCCGTTAGATCGATGGTATCGAATCGTAAAACTCAATGACTTTGTCTCATTTTCCAATTTACAAAAAGTGTTTCCTCATGCAGATCAAGTAGGCAGACTGACAGTTTTCAATATTGGTGGCAATAAATTTAGACTTATAACATATTGTTTATGATAAGAAACGAATATACATAAGAAACATTTTAACACATAAAGAATATGATAAAGGAAAAAGGAAAGGGGGAAAATGAAAGTTTTAGAACAAGAATTAACAGAAACGATAAAAGTATGGCCTACTGTATCTAAAGTGATATCAACCATAAATACGAGGCCCACTATAAAAAAGTTGTAAAGCTATTGAATAAACTGATAGATGAAGTTAGCGAAACGGAAAATCCATCAATAGAGTCACTAATAGATACCTTGGGAACTTTAATTAAGGATTATGAGGAAAGGAATATTCCTGAACCGGAAGGAGATCCGATAGGTTGTTTAAAGTACTTGATGGAAGAGCATGGTTTAAAACAAAGTGATTTAAAGGAGCTTGGTAGTCAAGGTATTGTGTCAGAAATTTTGAGCGGACAAAGAAGACTGAATGTCAGGCAGATCAAAGCCTTAAGCAAGAGATTTAATGTTTCTCCTGCTACTTTTATCTAAATAGACAAAATAAGGACAGCGCTAATACTGTTCGGCACGGTGTTTGATATGACAAAATTGAGGGACGTATCTTGACATTTGACAAATGAATTGTTTCCTTCGCTGGATTCAATGAAGTGTCTCAAATGCGGGAATCTAAGAAAACTTTTTCCCTTACCTCAAATCCCTTCTCAGTCTTCTTTACTTTAACGGCTTCTGTTATTACATCGTGTTCAAAGAATAGAATCCAGCTATCACTACAGGCCGTCGACAATAGTTCCTTCTTCTCTTGCATGATCTTTAATGGATCAATATCATATCCCATTATATACGGTATCTTAATATGAGATGTGGTAGGAATTAAATCTGCGCAGTATACGAGTGTATTTTTTTCATCTGATATCTTTACAAGTTGCAGACCTGTTGTATGACCATTAGAGATGATTACGTCAATATGGGGCATAATCTCAAATTTGCCTTCTACCAGTTGCAGTTTCCCTTTTTCTAATATAGGGACAAAGTTTTCCTTAAGATAACTTCCTTGCTCTTTCTCATTTGGAGTCAAGGCCCAGTCATAATTTGCTTTTTGCACATAATATGTGGCATTTGGAAACGTAAGTTTGAGCTCGCCATCTTCTTTATAAGTAGACCCTCCGGCATGATCAAAATGAAGGTGAGTTAAGATTGCGTCAGTTATGTCCTTGGTCTCCAGGTTGAATTTTTTTAAGGAGGAATCCAGATTGTATTTACTGTGATCAATCTTGTAGATTTTTTTATATTTTTCAGAAAATTTTGTCCCGATGCCATTGTCAACGAGGATATTGCGTTTGTTACCCATTATTAGCAATGCTCTAAGGGCCAAATCTATCCTGTTTTTATCATCTGACGGATTCAGCTTACTCCATATTGTCTTTGGAACAATGCCAAACATAGCTCCTCCGTCCAAACCGAACCTTCCGGTTTCTATCTGATGTAATTCATACCTACCAATATTCATAGAACTTAGCTCCTTTCAGCCCGCCCGAACGACTTAGTCGGGCAGGTCGCTAACTTCTTGGTTTGATCCGAAAAATATTACTGTGTGAATTTGTCCTGAATATAAGAGATTGCTTCCTCTATTGCAATTACTGTATTATCCAGATCATCCTCCGTGTGCCTGTAGGCAATGTATCCATGATGATATGGCTGCATGAAGACGCCTTTTCTAATAAGCTGAGTATAAAAAGATTTACGTTTCTCTTTGTATATCTTTTGTGCGTCCTTTTTAAAAGTTATAAAAAACATCGGAGCTATACCGCTTAACTCAGCACCCACATTACTATTTTCAATAACTTTCTTGACTTTTCCGAAGAAACGTCCTCCTTTTTCCCATATCTTTTCCAGTACATTTTCGCGTTCAAGGATTTCTATAGTTTTTAATGAAGCAATGTAAGGCTGGCTGTTCGGGAAAAAAGTAGAAGAAATAAATACTTCTTTTTCACCGGTTTTCATAATATCAGTCCTTCCCGTAACAGCGCTAATAGAGTAGCCATTAGCCATAGCTTTTCCAAAACAAGCAAGATCAGGTGTAATGCCGTAGTATTTTTGAGCGCCACCCAAGCTTAATCGAAAACCTGTTCGTATTTCGTCAAATATAAGAACAGTGCTGTATTTTTCTGAAATTGTTTTTACTCCTTCAAGGAAGCCCGGTTTCGGTTCTTCCAGTTTCTGTGCAAGGGGATGACCGAATGGAGTAAGAATTATGGCTGCAGTTTCGCTGCCATGTCTAGACATTAAATCTTCCAGTGAATTGAGGTCGTTGTAATGGAATTCGTAAACATCTTCATATAGTTTTTCAGGTATACCGCCTTTCACTTCAACACACCAGTCATGCCATCCATGGTAACCGCAACGCATAATCTTTATTTTTTTTGTATACGCTCTTGCCAGTCTTATTGCTGTTGTAGTAGCATCTGAACCTGTCTTTACAAAAATAGTCATTTCGGAACACGGTATAAGTTCTTTAAATTTCTCAGCTAATTGATTCTGATATCTTTGAGTAATTGAAAAGCAAAAACCCTTGTCTCTGATCTGTTTAATTACTGCTTCATCGATTTCTTCTTCTCTATATCCCAGGATAATTGGTCCGTATGCACAGAGAAAATCAATAAATTCGTTTCCATCAACATCAATAATTCTTCCCCCTTTGCCGGATTCGACAAAAATCGGATATTCACCTTCCACAAAATTATAAGGTCTTCGTATCCCCAGCACACCACCTGGTATCAGCTTTTTGCCATCTTCAAAAAGTTTGAGGCTTTCAGAAATATTTAACTTCTCAATCTCTGTCATGATTGTCTTTTACAAGGTGCAAATTGTTTTATCATGGGGATTATACGACTGTCCAAAGTTGGATAGCAAGGCAAAAATGGCCTTTTTGTAGCAGGCTCAATTGAAGGGAGTGCGTTTTGAATCCTTATTACCAACCGTCCCTATTATTACAGAAAAACAGCTCCATCCCTTATTGACTATGCCGTCAATTCAAGACGTAGACCAGTTTATTTCTATTGACAATACGACATATATCATATATCATACATAAACTAAGGAGGCTGATTATGAAGAGAACCACAATTTTTGCAGATGATTGCCTGATGAAAGAGCTTAAAGAAATTTCAAAGGAAGAAAATAAAAGTGTTGCCAGCGTCATAAGAGAGGCAATGGAAGGATATGTGCTGCAGAAAAGGCAGTCAAAAAAAAGATTATCATTCATAGGCATTAGTAACAGCGGTATGAAGGATATTGCCGAAAAACACGAAGACCTACTTTGGAAAGAGACACCAAAATAGATACTCTAATGCTAATTTTGGATTTGTTGATACTTCTCTCATGGCAATTGCAGAAAGAATGAATATTCGTAAAATATTGACTACCGACAGAAAACATTTTTCGATTGTACAGCCTGAACATTGTGATTCCTTCACATTATTACCTTAACATATAATTGCTTATTTTATCTTTTTTTTATACTGACCAATCTATTTGTGTCAAGTGGCGAGATGCGACACCGTATCTTCCGCCGTATCTTCCGAACCATCAATTAGCCGTGTTTTTTGTATTTTTTCCGGCTTCCATTCTATATGTCTTTTTGCTATTATAAATGTTAAGTGGTGACAGCTTAACTAAATCATTTATACCATCAAAAATGGTTTGACTTTTCACCTGTATAGTTAAACTTAATTAATGCCTAAAGTATTTGAATGGAAAGGATGTCGGTTTCATTTTTTCTCAAATGAAGGAGAACCGTTAGAGCCAATTCATATCCATGTTCGTAAAGGACCAAACAGAGCTAAGTTTTGGATCGAGCCCATCATTTCCTTGGCGAATAATTATGGATTTTCCAGTAAAGAATTGAACGAATTCAAAGACAAGATTGAAGAAAACAAAGTATTAATCAAGGAGAAGTGGCATGAGCACTTTGACATTTGAAGCATCAGCAAAAAAGATTTGGTTTGATGGCGAAAATATGTGGGTCGGTCTAACCGATGGAAGGCAACTGTCGATTCCTCTCGCATATTTTCCTAGGTTACTTAATGCAACTCCTGAGCAAAGAGAAAAATATGAAATGAGCGGAGGAGGAACCGGATTACATTGGGAAGAGATTGATGAGGACATTAGCGTTCCAGGACTATTGCTAGGTTACAAAGACCGAACTTATTTTAAAAATCAAATTTAATATTGGCATAATAATAGTTAAGCTTTTGAGACTGCCGCTCATTCTGTCTCGTTAGAATTGAATATTAGCAAACTACTATCATAAAAAAAGGAAGAATGCCTAACAATTTACTGATGCATGAATGGTGAATGGGTGAATGATTGGGTAAAATAAAAGGTAAAAGGGGTCTCATCTCGCCAGGTTGTCCGAGAATGCAAAATCTCAAAATTTCGGTGTTGATATTAAAAGACTTATGACTTGAAAATTGGTCAAAATACCTATTCTCGGACAACCTGTCGCCACTTGACACAAATAGAAGCCTTAAAGAAACTCCCCTACA
>MAYW01000093.1 GCA_001723765.1 Candidatus Scalindua rubra | reverse complement strand
AGAGGGTGGACAAAATGTTTTAAATCTTAGAGCATTAATTTTAAGTAATCGATGGGAAAAATTTTGGAACTATTTTTTTACGAGTTCATTTTCCGGCAAATTCTACGTAATATCAATTGAGCACCCAATGTGACAGTTAACAATTTATCCTCAATTCTTTCTTTTATTATTTATTTGAGAAACTAAGAAGCGCTTTTCAAATAGATCTCAAACTCGAGCTTTAAAAGAGAGGCAACTTTATAGAGCTGGGTAAGATTCTTATTGAGGATGTTGGGATTGAGAAGTCTTTGAATTTGATTGTCTGAGGTAGCAAGCTGTTGAGCTAAATATTTTTTGGAGATTTTTTTCTTTTCAAGCACCTCCTTAATTTGCGCAATAATATGTTCAATATGATTTTGGAGCATGTACTCTGGATCTTTAATAATAGCCAATGGTTGGTCATAGGGCATATAATCAGTAGTGCCATCAGCAAGTATAATACCTATACTTTTCCCCCTGGTTTCCTTATCAATCCATACCTTCTTAATGTTCTGTTTAATACCCAGGGATCCGAAATGGACGCACACTTTTTTTCCTGACGTGTAAGAAATATCTATCTGTGGAAATCTGCGTCCTATTAATTTAACACACTTCAATCAAAGTACCATTTCCTTTTTAATGTTGAAACATATATCTAAAAGAATTAGAATTTCCACTTATAAATGAATAATGAGAAAATAATTGTCTTTACAGACCTGGATGGTACGTTGTTAGACCATAGTACCTATTCCTACAGTGAAGCAGAAGATGCTTTAAGGTTATTAAAAGAGAAAAGAGTTCCCCTTATCTTGTGTTCAAGTAAATCCAGGGTTGAAATAGAGGTATATCGTGAAAGGCTATCAAATAATGAACCCTTTATATCAGAAAACGGAGGGGCTATATTTATACCTGAACTATACAAAGGTTTGAAATGTGAGTTTGATAAAATTGATAACGGTTATTTAGTAATAGAAATTGGTTCCGAATATAAAACTCTTATAGATGCATTTGAACAGTTAAAAAGAAATACCGGTGCAAATATCAAAAGTATTACCGAGTTTACAGTAGATGAAATTGTTGAGTTGACAGGTTTAAACAAAGAAGAAGCTTCTCTTGCTCAAAAAAGAAAATATACTTTACCCTTTATTGTTAATGGCGGAGAAGAGCATGTTAAGAATATTAAAAATGAGATACTGTCATTAGGTCTCAATTATACTGAAGGCGCCAGGTTTGTGCACCTTATGGGGGGCAATGATAAGGGCAAGGCAGTTAAGGTTCTGGTTGATATCTTTAAAAAGAATTATCCAGAGACAAGAATAATTACCATAGGTCTGGGTGATAGTTTAAATGACCTCCCGATGTTGGAAGCCGTAGATAGAGCCTTTCTAGTGAAGAAAGAATCGGGAAACTACGAAGAACGCATAAAGACTGAAGGTCTTATTTATGCCGATGGGATTGGACCGGTTGGTTGGAATAAAGCAGTTTTAGGCTTGTTTAGTCGGTAACAATTCACCTCGCCGCAAAGACGCAAAGAACGCTAAGGAAAAACTTAATGTATAGAATTTCAAAAGAGTATACGAAATACACAAAAAGAATTCTTTCGTGTTTTATGATTTTCATGGAGAGATAGTAGTTGCCAAAGGTTATGCCTGAGGTCATGTCTGAGGCAGATTCTCTGTGGTGAACTAGTACTAATTTATTTATCAGAACACAAAAATAGGGGGAGGTTGAAGACATGGGAGATTTTCATCAATCAGGAGAGATTACAACATTACACAGATTTGGAGACAGGGATATTGGCAAACTGGAATCAGAAATAAAGAAGCATTCACGCTCAAGACCTATAGCCCTTGTACTTCCAACAATTTTTTCTGAATTGGAAGGGACAGCATTACCAAAAATTGTAAATGAACTAAAGGATGTTAAATATTTAAGACAAATAATAGTAGCCCTGGGCAGGTTTAATAAGAACCAATTCAACTACGCAAGAAAATTTTTTTCTGTTTTACCCCAGGATGTAAAGTTGATATGGAATGATGGTAATCGGATTAAAAAGCTTTATAAATTACTTGATGATGAGAATGTTTCAGCAGGTGCAGATGGCAAGGGCAGGTCTGCATGGCTATCTTACGGTTATGTTTTAGCAAGTGAAAACTCAAAAGTAATCGTATTGCACGACTGTGACGTCCAGACATACAGCAGGGAGTTCCTTGCACGTTTATGTTATCCAGTCGTTAATCATAATCTGGATTTCGAATTCTGCAAAGGATATTACAGCCGCATCACTGACCGTATGCATGGTAGAGTTACTAGATTGTATGTAACCCCTCTATTGAGAGCCTTACGTAGACTATTGGGTGATTTAGATTTTCTTAAATATATGGATAGCTTCAGGTATCCTCTGGCGGGTGAATTTTCCATGATAGCCGACCTTGCAAGGGTAAATAGAATACCTGGTGATTGGGGGTTGGAAGTGGGTGCGGCGGAAATATACAGGAATTGTTCTAAAAGAAGGATATGCCAGGTAGGCATATGTGAAACATATGAACATAAACACCAACCACTCTCTGAAGAAGATATCACAACAGGATTGATGAAGATGAGCATAGACATCACCAAGACCCTTTTTACTACACTGGCAAGTACGGGCATAACATTCAATGACGGCTTTTTCAGGACACTAAGAATCACATATCTAAGGACAGCCCAGGCTTTCATTGAAAGATATGAAAATGATTCAGCAATAAATGGCTTATACTTTGATAGACATCTTGAGACAAAGGCAGTAGAAGCATTTACTAATGGACTCAAGATAGCTGGAGATCAATTCCTTGAAAATCCAAGTGGCACGCCTCTTATACCGAATTGGAGCAGGGTAACTTCGGCAATACCTGACTTTTTTGAAAAGCTTATTGATGCAGTTGAAGGTGATAATAAATGAACTGTATCAAGATAAAAGATAAAATACATTGGGTTGGCACATTAGACCCTGAAATGAGAATATTTGACATTATTTTCAGGACTGACCATGGAACTACTTATAATTCTTATCTTATTAAGGATGAGAAAACCGCATTAATAGATACAGTTAAGAAACCATTTACAAACCAATTCATTTCAAATCTTAAATCACTGATTGATCTAAAAGATATTGATTATATTATTGTCAATCATACAGAACCCGACCATTCAGGCGCACTTCCAGAGCTATTAAAGTATGCAAGCAAAGCAAAGATTATGATTTCAAGGTCTGGTGGACATTTATTAAAAAACATAATCAATGCACCTTTTAATCTAACAACCATTGAAGACTGCCCACAGATTAATTTAGGCACCTATGAACTCAAATTTATATCCGCACCTTATTTACATTGGCCGGATACTATCTTTACATATTTAGGAAAAGAGAGGATTCTTTTTTCATGCGATGCATTTGGTTCGCATCTTTGTGATGAAAGGATTTTTGATGATTTAGTCGGTGATTTTGATCACTCTTTTCACTATTACTATGACTGCATAATGCGCCCGTTCAAGCCGTATATTCTTAAAGCTATTGAGAAGATCAGGGGATTAGACATAGACATTATTGCAACAGGACACGGACCGATTTTGCGTAAAGACCCTTGGAAACATATTGAAAGATACTTTAGCTGGAGCCAAACCCAAATAGATACAAAAAAGAATGTTCTAATTTTGTATGTTAGTGTATACGGAAGTACAAAAAAGATGGCAGAAGCTGTAGCGAAAGGAGTGTTAGATGAGAGTGTAAATGTCAAAATATTCGATATAAATGATTCAGATTACCAGCATATCAGGGATGCCATAGAAAAAGCAGATGGCATACTTATTGGTTCACCAACAATTGTTGGCGATGTTCCCAGACCTGTCTGGGATGTGCTTTCCCTTCTCACCTCAGTTAAACCAAGGATTAAATTGGGGTCTTCTTTTGGTTCTTATGGTTGGAGTAGTGAGGCCATGAAAATAATTGAGGATAGATTAAATGGACTGCACATTAAAATTCATAAACCTTCCTTAAAAATAAAATTGATTCCAGACGATAAAGCCTTAAAAGAGTGTGAGGAATTTGGAAAAAAGTTTGCAATTGCTCTGGAACAAAAATAAATATTACTTCGTTAAAGAAGTTGCTAAAGAAGATTATTTTCGGATTAAAACATTATAAGAAACATAAGGTGAATATACTTAATCTCAGGAAGCACGCTGACGAAATCTTTAAACATGTATTAAACACATTAGATTCCGAGCAGTTAGTTAAGAAGAAAGCTAGCATTAACGATTCAATACTTTTAGTAGATCAAAGGAAATATAATCTTAAAAATTATGAAGATATCTATGTGATTGGCGGTGGTAAGGCGTGTGCTCCAATGGCTAAAACAATTGAGGAAATCCTTGGAGATAGACTAAAAGAAGGTATAGTCGTTGTGAAATATGATCATAGCTTGCCTCTTAGAAAAATCAAGGTCATTGAGGCATCACATCCCATACCTGACACAAATGGTTTAAAAGGCACTTCAGAGATTCTTAGGCTTTTATCCAGCACAGGTGAAAAAGACTTAATTATATGCCTCATTTCTGGTGGTGGTTCCGCCTTATTAGTTCAACCGCGTAAAGAAATAACCTTACAGGATATACAAATAACTTCAAATGAACTACTGGCATGCGGGGCCACGATTGGCGAAATTAATGCTGTAAGAAAACATTTATCGGTAATAAAGGGTGGACAACTTGCAAAGACCTCATACCCTTCAACATTGATTACGCTGATACTATCGGACGTAATCGGTGATCCGATGGATATTATAGCATCTGGCCCTACTGTGCCAGATGAGAGTACCTTTGAAGATGCTTATAAAGTAATTAATAGATACTCGTTAGAAAACAGGATACCAAATAACGTTTGTGAACTTTTAGAAAAGGGAAAGACTGGAGCAATCAAAGAGAACCCTAAACAAGGAGATATAGTATTTGCTAATACACAAAACGTAATCATTGGTTCTAACAAAATAGCATTAGAGGCTGCCAAAAAAAAAGCCTCAGATTTAGGATATAATACTATAATTCTTTCATCTATGATTCAGGGTGAAAGTAAAGACGCAGCAATCTTTTTTACTGCCATTGCCAAAGAGATTTACCGTACAGGAACACCTATCCCCAAACCAGCATGTATAATTGCAGGAGGTGAAACCACTGTTACTATAAAGGGCGATGGTAAGGGGGGGAGAAACCAGGAATTTGCACTTGCTGCTGCTATTGAGATAGAAGGTTATGAAGGTATAGTGGTTTTGAGTGCTGGCACTGATGGCACAGATGGTCTAACAGACGCTACAGGTGCGTTAGTTGACTTTAATACGTGTAAAGATGCTAGAGAGAAATTTTGCCTGAAACCAGAAGACTATTTGAGCAGGAATGATTCTTACAATTTTTTTAACAAGACCGGAGAACACATAATTACGGGCCCCACTCTTACTAATGTGATGGATGTAATGATATCATTAATAAATTAGGCTTCATAATAACCTGGATTCCTCCCCGTCCCCGCCAGAACTACTTTGTCGGGCTGGCGAACGGCTAGGCCGGGCGGGCCGAAAGGGAGGTGGATACCCTCTCTTTCGAGGGGAATCCAGAGCTTATCATCGGTTTAAGTAGAAAGGATATCTAAATGAAATTTAGTACGGCATTAAGACAATATTCAAGAAGAAGGGTTGAAAAAATAAAGAATTCTGACATTGTCGTTGGCATACCAAGTTATAATAATGATTCCACTATTTCTCATGTGGTTAAAACCGTCAGTAAAGGGTTATCTACCTACTTTCCTGATTCAAAGGCCCTTATTATGGTTGGTGATGGTGGTTCGACAGATGATACAAGGGAAGAAACGTTGAATGTGCAGGTAGAACCATGGATTGAAAAACTAATAACAATCTATAGAGGTATTCCCGGTAAGGGTACTGCATTGCGGGCAATATTTGAGGCAGCCGAATACCTTGGAGCAAGGGTATGTGTTGTTTGCGATTCTGATATAAGGTCTATTACGCCTGAATGGGTAAAAAATCTTATTATGCCAATTTATGAAGAAGAGTATCAGTTTGTAGCTCCATACTATGAAAGATACAAGTATGATGGTACTATTACTAATAATATAGTATACAACCTTACTCGTACACTCTATGGTCTCAGGGTTCGTCAGCCAATAGGTGGTGACTTCGCCTTTTCAAGAAAACTTGTAAAATTTTATAATGACCAAGATGTCTGGGAGACCGACGTGGCCAGGTTTGGGATAGACATCTGGCTTACTACTACTGCAATCATCCAGGGATTTAGAATTTGCCAGGCAAGATTAGGAACAAAGATTCATGATGTTAAGGATCCAAGCGAATCATTAGGGCCAATGTTTCAACAAGTAGTCACCACACTTTTTGTTCTCATGGAGCAAAATTATGGCTACTGGAAAGACATAAAAGAAAGCACGCCCGTACCAATCCTCGGTGAAGTAACCAGTACGAAACCAGAGGTATTTAACATAAATCAGGAGAATCTTGTAGAGTATTTTAAGACAGGGTTTAATCATTTTGGCGCTTTGTGGGAAAATGTCTTGGAGAGGGAAAACTTTGAGGAGTTAAAGAAAATATCTGCCTACAGTACTGATAATTTCACTTTTCCAACAGAATTATGGTGTAGAATACTATATGATACAGCCGTAACTTTTCACAATTGGAAAAGAAACAGAGTAAAATTGGTTAATATGATGACACCCTTATATTTTGCAAGAATAGCCGGATTTGTCACTAAGACGAAAGATATGACTAACGAAGAAGCTGAAGAAATTGTAGAGGAACAGGCAGAGAAATTTGAAAGTGCTAAGGAATATTTGCTACAAAGATGGTCCGAAAAGGGGAAGGAGGAACAAGCTTGATTTGCTTTGTATAATTGGACACTAAGCCTTGCAGTAAGTACAGCTAAACTGTACTCTTATAAGTTTAGGTTCAGTAATTTTGGATTTAAACATGTATTTTTAGTTTGAACAAAAAAGGATAGGATTTCTAAATTACAAATCACAAATTATAAATCATTCAATGTACATGATATAGAATTTACTGAAACGTTTAAAGCCCATTCGCTATGACTAATCACAAACCTGACAGGCAATTATCCCATACAAACCTTGATAGCGAAATCGAGGCACATTTTAAGATTATAAAATCATGTTCGGTAAAAACAGATGGTGGAGAAACAATATTATTGGCTGCAAAACCTGAGTCAAGATACCCTTATTTTTATCCGCGTGATGTTGCATGTGTCTCGGGACTTTTAGCGTATCTTTCTACTTCCGACTTTTCTATTGCCGATGATGTATACGAATTGCTCAAATCTATTGCAAAATTTGTGCTAAAGATCTTGAGAGATGATGGTTATCTTGGGCAAAGATACGCTCTCTCTGGTGAGGAAAAAAGTGTTTATAAGCAGGAAGATAATAATGCACATGGTTTGATTATCCTTTCTAATTATTTACTTACTGCAGAAAAGAGAGGAGAAGACATACAAGACATAGACAAATTTCTCCTTTCAATAAATAATGCCTCACAATTTGCCATTAAGAATTATTATCGCCCGGAGATTAATCTTTTCCATTCCACTACGTCTATTCATGAATCGGCTCTTGAAGAAGGATTCAGTTGCTGGACTAATTTTGCATATCTAAAGGCCTTTTACCTCGTCTCTAAAGTAAATAGTGAATTAGATACACCAGATATCATTCCAGACAAGATACTCACATTTAAATCGGCCTTTAAGCACAATCTGTTTGGGATAATGGTATCTAATAAAAGATTTCTTAGACGTATAGATCAGAAAGGTAATTATGACTTTAAACCTGATTTTACACTATTAAGTCCATTCTATTTTGGATTTGGTAACGAGGATAAGAACTTGCTGGACAATAGCGCGGGTTTCATGGAAAGGCAGCTCTGGGATCCGGAGTTAGGTATGATTCAAAGGTACCTCCCATTCAGCGGGGACATTGAAATACACACTCACGCTGGTAATGGCCCCTGGCTTCAGTATACGGCAGTGCTTGCCCAATACCACTACTGGTGTAAAAATGCTGAGAAAGGAGATGGATTAGTGAGTCTTATTGATAGATATAAAAATGAAAAAGGGGAAATCCCTGAACATATTTCAACCTGTAAAAGATTCGATGCATTTATAGAATCTGAATGGAAGACAGGGATTGATTTTGCCAAGGAATTTGATAAACATATTCTTCAAGACAACCTGGACTTTGATAAGATTTTGGAAGAGGCCAATAATATGCAGAGGACTTATAACGAAGTGGCAGAAAGGTGTATGATACCTGATATTACTATGGAAGAAGGTGGATATGTCATGTTTGTAACACCCCTAATGTGGTCACATGCAGAATACATGAAGGCATTGCTATATAAACATGGGTTGTATTCTAATGATAGTATGTAGTGGATAAAATTTTTATATGGAATGTATATAATATGAAAATAGTTCAGTCAATCAACCCTTCGACTTTCCCCGACCTCAAGGACGGGGTTTGCTCAGGGTTGATACTGAGCGGCGCTTTTTTATCTCCGCCTTGAAAAGGCGGGGTTTGAGCGCCGTCGAAGTATCAAAGGCCGGATGGCCATATTTGCGTTATGCATCAGAAGGTTTTATCTTATTAATAATTTGTTCATAGGGAAAATTTTTTGCCGGGGCATGCTGTTCCTTTTTGAGTAACCTGGTTATGCTTTATTATGCTTGATTTGGGTATGTTGTATCTTTTTGAAAGATAATTGATTAGGCTTTGTAATGATTCGATTTGATTATGTGTGGGTTCATTATCTTCTTCAAAATTTCCAACGAGGCAAATACCAATAGAGATTCGATTAAAATCCATATCGGCAGTATGTGCACCATGAAGCTGTTTTTTCCATCTCTCACCCACCTCAATCTCGCCATTGCCTGAACCCTTGCCATTACCAATGACGAAATGGTAAGCTAAACCATGCAACCACTTCCTTTTTTCTCTGTGGTATCTATCAAAGTTGCTTGCATTTCCTTCGTCAGTGGCACTGTGATGTAATACAACATATTCCCAATCATTTTCATCCACATCTACCCTACATAATTCCTCAATATCTATAGCGACTATGAATTGTCTTTTAGTACCAATAAACGGTAGGTAAATGAAAAGCCCTATCGCTGTAACAAACATAGCAATTGAAAATATTATGACGTGTCGTTCAACTATCTTCATTGTGTTGATTTATTATATTGAACAGTTACTAGTAAACCTTAGTTGACCTGACAGGATCATTAAGAATCTTTTGAAATAACGCAACCTTATTTGGAGTGCATTGACCATTGTCAATGTTTGCCTCAATATGTTCCACTCAAGCAATGCCTTTTAATTAAGCAATCTTAATAAATATCACTATCAACTAGCAGACTGTAGCGGAAGGCTTTAGCCTTCCATCATAATGTAGCAATCATAGAAATGGAAACCTGAAGCTTTCCGCTACGCTTAATTCAATGGCATTGCTTGAACAAGGGCGAAACCGTAAACGTTGCTCCAGACGTACGATCTACATCGTCACGGACGATGTACTCCATAAAAGGCAGGAATGGCCACCAATGTCCAATATTCTTCCCTCTCAGGTGTAAGGACATCAAAAAAGCCCCTTAAAACAATATTTTATAGAAATTCCAAGACATTAAATCAAGATTAATATGCTTGTAAATCAATGCTTATCTTGACACTTCATTATAATTATGATAGGATTTAGTAATTATCTTAAATTTAGAAATAGTAGTAAAGCGTTTTATTTCAATGGCTTATAGAAGATTTGCTGAAATCGTTTTAGACATACCTCTGAACAAAAAATTTCACTATAAAATTCCACCATCATTTGTAAATCAAATAGGAATTGGCAAAAGAGTTAAAGTTCCTTTCAGAGGAAGGACAATCAATGGGTACTGCGTCGGATTGGTCAACGAATCGAACGTTGAATCAACAAAGGACATAATACAGGTAGTTGATACAAAACCTATATTGAACTCTAAAATGCTTGAGGTCGCAGAGTGGTTAGCCAACTTCTATTTTTGTGGTTGGGGTGAAGCTTTAGAGACCTTTCTTCCTTTTGTTGTAAGAAAGGGTTTTGAAACCAAGACAATAAATGTTGCCAGATTATGTAAAGATGGAGCCTCTGTAAAAGACATGATTTCTGCAATCAAAAAAAGAGCGCCAAAGCAAGCAAGAGTATTGGAAGCCCTCGCTGAAGTAGACGAAATGACGGTTCCAGAGTTAGCAAGTATTAGCGAATGCCAAGTTGCCAGCATTTATAGACTTCGAGATCGAGGGCTAATTACTCTTGAAAAAAGACAGGTAGACGATTCCCTCTTTACCGGAAAACACTTTAAGAGAACTTATCATTTGCAGCCGACTAAAGAGCAAGATAGGGCTATTAGACTTATTAAGGACATGTTAAGGGAAAGAAAACACAGTACTATTTTGTTAAAGGGAGTTACAGGAAGCGGCAAAACAGAGGTGTATCTACAGGCAATCTCGGAAGCAATTACTTTGGGTCTAAAAGCTATTGTACTGGTTCCTGAGATATCTCTTACACCGCAAACTATTGAAAGGTTCAAATCTCGTTTTGATAGAGTGTCTGTTTTGCACAGCAGTTTGACCGGGAGACAGAGAAACAACCAATGGTGGGAAATTAAGAATGGTAAGGCTGACGTTGTAATTGGCGCCCGTTCGGCAGTATTTGCTCCTTTAGAAAACCTGGGCTTGATAGTAATTGATGAAGAGCATGAAAATACATTCAAGCAGGATAGTTCTCCACGCTATAATGCTCGTGATGTAAGTTTGGTAAGGGCAGAACATGAAAATGCCCTGCTTATCCTTGGCTCTGCGACTCCTTCTCTTGAAAGTTATCATAATGCTGTTATTGGTAAATATGAATATGTTACCCTGACAAGTAGGATTGGACATAAACCACTCCCCGGGGTGCATATAATTGATATGAGACATGAGGTGTACAGGGGTAAGAAACCGTCCCATATTTCTAAGTATTTAGAACTTTGTATGAAACAGCGCCTTTCTAAAAAGGAACAGGTCCTTTTATTTTTAAACAGACGTGGGTTTTCGCCCTTTATAAATTGTAGAAGATGTGGATTTGTATTAAGATGCAAAAGATGCGATATATCTTTGACTTATCATAAAAAGAAAAACGCCGTAATTTGTCATTATTGTAATTCGGATGAATTCGTTCCCAGAGAATGTCCTGAATGCTGTTCTCCAGGTATAAATTTCCTTGGTTTTGGGACAGAGAGAATAGAAGAAGAGATCAGGACTAAGTTCCCTGAATACGAACTCTTGAGAATGGATAGTGATACGATGAAGGGACAATATTCTCATGAGAAGGCATTATGCGCCTTTAGGCGAGGTGATATAGATATACTCTTAGGCACGCAAATGATAGCAAAAGGCCTTGACTTTCCAAACGTTACATTAGTTGGTGTGATTTCTGCTGACACAATCCTTAATCTACCTGATTTTCGAGCAAGCGAGAGAACCTTTCAATTACTTTCTCAGGTAGCAGGAAGAACTGGAAGGAGTATTAAAGGAGGACATGTTATAATTCAGACTTATAATCCGGAGCATTACAGCATTACGTATGCTGTTTCACATGATTATGATGGATTTGCCAAAAAAGAACTTGAATATAGAAAGCAACTTTATTATCCTCCATATGGGCGATTGGCGAGGATTGTCTTACACGGCAAGAAAGATCAAGATGTTAAACAAAGGTCTATGAATATAACAGAAAAGTTGAGAGAAGCGATGAAGTTGCCTGCTGATATAGCTCAGTCAGATTTGCAAAAAGCAGAAATGGGGATTTTGGGTCCTGCACCAGCGCCAATTGCTAAGGTAAAAGACAGGTATAGATGGCATTTAATAGTAAAGGCAGATAACTTTGAAAACTTGCATATGGTTTTAAAAAATATTGAAAATGAAAATAGACGATCAAAAAAAGTTCAAATTATAATAGACGTTGACCCATATATGTTGTTATGAGAGGTTAGAAGATGCCTGAAAATGGATTTAGCGCTGAAACATTCTTTGGAGATGGTGGCGGGCTAACATATAGTGATTTTATATTGTTGCCAGGTCATATAAGTTTCTCTGCAAATGAAGTTGATTTAGAAACAAATCTTACAAAAAATCTCAGAATAAAAAGACCCATTGTTAGTTCACCTATGGATACTGTAACAGAGTCAAAGATGGCAATCTATCTGGCTCTCCTGGGTGGAATAGGAATTATACATTATAACAATTCTATTGAAGAACAAGCCAAGGAAGTTAAGTTGGTAAAAAGATTTGAAAACGGATTCATTACTGACCCTGTAACACTCAGTCCAGAAAATACCATTTCTGATGTTGATAAAATTAAAAAGACATACGGATTTTCTGGTATACCAATAACTGAAGATGGAACACTAAAGACTAGGTTAATAGGTATAGTTACACGGAGAGATATAGATTTTGAAGTAGATAGAACAAAAAAGTTGCGTGAGGTTATGGTTACCGGGCTTGTTACAGCAGATGCAGGTATTTCCCTCGCAGAAGGGAATAAAATACTAAAGGAGTCGAAGAAAGGCAAACTGCCTTTAGTGGATAAAGAGGGGCGTCTGGCAACCTTAATGAGCAGGACAGATTTATTAAAGAACGAAGACTTTCCTTTCGCTTCAAAAAATAAAGAAAAACAGTTACTGGTTGGAGCTGCAATCTCAACACGAGATGAAGATAAGGACAGGCTTAAAGAATTAGTAGATGCGGGAGCGGATGTAATAGTGATTGACGCTTCCCAGGGTGACTCAATTTATCAGCATAATATGATAAAGTATATAAAAAGTAATTATCCGGATATAGAAGTCGTGGGTGGAAACGTTGTAACTGCTAAACAATGTAAATCGCTCATTGATAAGGGAGTAGACGCCCTTCGTATAGGAATGGGCTCAGGCTCTATCTGTATTACACAAAATGCCATGGCAGTAGGTAGGGCACAGGGTTCTGCAGTTTATCACTGTGCAAAGGTTGCAAGAGAGTATGCGGGAATACCCGTAATTGCAGACGGAGGGATAGCAAACATAGGTTACATAGTTAAGGCATTATCATTAGGGTCGAGCACCGTAATGCTTGGCGCAATGCTTGCCGGTACGAGTGAGGCGCCCGGTGACTATTATTATGAAGGTGGTACTCGTTTGAAGAAATACAGAGGGATGGCATCCTTGGAGGCAATGGAAAAAGGCGGTGACAAGAGATATTATGCCGATGAAGATAAGATTAAGATCGCTCAGGGAGTGTCGGGTACAGTAGTTGATAAAGGTTCGGTATCTCATTTTGGTGAGTATATTATAAAAAGCCTATTGCATGCGATGCAAAATCTTGGTTATAAGACAATAAAAGAATTGCATAATGGACTTTATGACGGTACTCTTTCTTTCGAAGCCAGATCACCCACTGCTCAAGGGGAAGGCGCTATTCACGACTTGCATTCATATACCTCACCTGATACTGCATTATTTTACCCTCCTGATAGAAAAAAAGGAGTAATTTTTTAATTATCACATATTAATTTAAACAGTTATCATACTACTTTTACGTTATCTTGAAACTATGAAAATCGGTATAGTTGCAGACTCACATGATAATGTACCAGCGATTAAAAAGGCGGTTGAATATTTTAACCAAAGCAATGTTGAATTTGTCATTCATGCAGGTGATTATATAGCACCTTTTTCCACAATTAGAAAAAGATGCCGATTTTATTGTATTTGGATATACACATGAATCTAAGATACAAAAGAATGGAAAAATATACATAAATCCTGGTTAATGCGGTGGTTGGCTTAATAGTAAGAGTTCTGTGGCAGTCTTGGATACCGAGACACGTGAGGTAGAAATAATTGATCTTTTTATGTCTAATTTATAAAAAAATTCCTATTTTGGACACAGATGAACACAGATTACGAATATTTAGGGCTTTATTTTAACAAATCCCCCTCTTTCCCCCTTTAAAAAAGGGGGACTAAGGGGGATTGAAATTAGTTATTTTAATACCATTTCTGACTTTGCTTCATTAATCAGAAATTAAAAAAGCTTTTATCTGTGTGCCCGCCTGAATGACGTAGTCGGGCAGGTATCTGCCGAAAATCGGTGTCCTATTTAATTTATAAAAAATTTCAACAACTAAGAATTAACCCGTAGCCTATGGGACATACTTTGTTATGATCATATCAATACGATCTTTCCATTTCCTAATCCTCGTTGCAATTGTTTTCCTCTTCGCTGGTTGTGTAACCAGAACAATAACCATAAAGACAAATCCTGGTAACGCATTGGTATATGTTGATGATGAACTTGTTGGCGAAAGTCCTGTTACAATACCTTTTACATATTATGGTACCAGAAAAATAATGATAGAAAAAAGGGACGCGGACGGAAGGCTTATCTATGAAAGAACAACAGCATTCGAAAAAATAAAGGCACCTGCATATGAAGTTTTTCCGCTGGATTTTTTCTCCGAAATATTATGGCCGCGCAATATAAGAGATGACCATGTTTTAAATTATGATTTAGCGGAATTAAAACCATTATCAAGAAAAGAACAGCAAAAAAAGGTATTAAAAAACGCAGAAGAGTTAAAGCAAAAAGTCTATTCACCAGAATTTTAATAACCACTCTGCCACTTGGTTCGACAGGCTCACCATTTGGCTTAATATTGAGCTTGCCGAAGTAAAGATACAAATGTTGGTTGAAGGTAAGAGTTATCAGTCAGACCTGCACGACAAAATCGTTTTGACGGGCGAATGACTTTTTCGGGTAAACTAAGCCGTACTAGCAGTCAAAACCACCACAATATTTATTGCCCACCACGGTAAGGTGATTTACATTTATCCTATAGGTTTTGTTTTGCGAAGCAAATTATATAAATTGGCGACCAGCGAGAGCTAATTTAATGAAAATGACACTAACATTTACAATATCCTACTATCTTCTACTCTTCTGTCTCTGCCAAATTGTTAATGCCAGTGAAGATGATAGAAGGAAATGGAACAAACGGTATAATACTGGTGGGTATATATACGGGAAAGAACCGATAAAGTTTCTGAGAGAAAATATCAATCTTTTGGCCAAAGGTAAGGCTTTGGTCCTGGCAATGGGAGAAGGTAGAAATGCAGTATTTCTTGCCAGGAATGGATTTGACGTTGATGGTTGTGATATCTCTGAGATAGGCATTGAGAAGAGTAAACTTTTAGCCAGGGAGAATAATGTTAAATTAAATGCCTTTGTAACTGATCTGGAGGAATATAAAATACCGGCTAATAAATATGATCTAATTACGTGCTTTTACTACACACAAAGGGATCTTATACCTCAAATCAAGGAAGGCTTGAGGGAGGGAGGTATGGTTATGTTTGAGTCATATACCATTGACCAGCTAAAGTATGGAAAAGATGCGCCCGGACCCAAAAATCCGGAGTATCTGTTAAATCACAATGAACTTCGTGATTTTTTCAGTGATTTTCACATTCTTTATTATAGAGAAGGAGAGATAGCGCCTAATAAGTCAGTTGCAAGCTTAATCGCACAGAAGAAATAGTAAGTAGTTAAGCGTTAGAATCACAAAAATAAAAGAATCTAATTGAATACACAAATAGATATCATATAATATATTCAATTAGATTCCTGTCAAATTGCTAAGTAATTGAATTAAAAGGAGATACGATATGGCAATAAATATCAAAGAGGATATTTTGTCAATAACAGAGCTTAAGAAGAACACACATAAAATATTAAAGCAAATTCATAGTACTCATAGGCCTGTGGTATTAACTGTTAATGGTAAGGCTGAAGCTGTGCTAGTTGACGCCATACAATATGAAAAGATGGTTCAGGCATTTAACATTGCAAAAATGCTGAAACCTGCAGAAGATGATGTAAAAGAAGGGAGGACGAGGAATGTAAGAAAATTCTTTAGGGAATTTAAGAGTGAGAATCATTCATGGTTCAAGGTTGTTGAAAAAAGAAATGATTGAGTGATTGGCACTTACAATAGATTTGCACATAAACTTTTAAGTGACTTTTTCATAATAAATAATGCGAAAAGAATATGATTTTAGTAAAGGTGTTAGAGGTAAATATGTAAAAAGATATAAGGAAGGTACAAATATTGTTTTGTTAGAGCCAGAGGTTGCCAAAGTATTTAAAACATCCTCTTCCGTAAACAAAGCGTTAAGATCAATGGCTGAAGTTATTAAAATATAGAAACATTTAGTATCAATTTGACCGACTTTGTATTCGCTGTATTTATTACAACAATATAAAATTAATGTTAGCCCAGGGAAAAATAACAATGGGAATGTTCAACTCTATATATGCAGATCTTTTATGTCCAACAATGAAAAAATTAAGTAAGGATACTGAGATTCAGATTAAATGGCAGGATTATCGAGTTCGGACACTTACACATTACCGAAGAGGAGATGTTCTTGAGGAAATAGAAGATGAATATGATAATACTTGGATTAGAACTGGTTTTATATGTAATGTATGTTCAAAGCATACAAAAGGATGGAAAGGTATGGAGTATATTAAAAATGAGGACCAGAGTAGACATAAAATATTTGTAAAAATAGAGGATGGAAAAATCTGTGAAATTTTTTCAGAAGAAGATTTTAGTAAAATCGGAGTGAAAGATTTTGTAGATTACTTATAAATTACTTCAGAAATAATTTAAATGAATAAAAATATTTGGCTAAGAAAGTACTTAAGAAAGATAGGGCTTCCGCTACGCCCCATTCCTAACGTTTATCTTAGCGTTAACATAGTGAATTAAAGTGATTTTTAGAAAAAATAATAAAAGACGGTCCCCAAAGAGAAAAGTTTCTGAAATGCTTCTTAAGGTTGCTGGCAATTTTATTGGAATGGGAGAAGGCATTGATGATAAACAAGAATACCTTAATTGTGCAGTAAGTGCATGGAATATAGCTTGCACAAAGGGAAACGACAGAAAACAAGGAATAAAAGAATATATGAATGAATATAAAAAAATGAATCCAACCTTTACAAAAGAAGATTTTAAGGATGAAGAGGAAAACATCAGATTACTTATTCAACAAAAAGATAAACTGTATCCCGATGTAAACATACAGATTGCCAACGCAACCATTCAAGAAATTGAAGGAAAAAATCATGTTACAGTTGCCTCAATAAGGATAGAATAATCCAGGGTAATGTGAGGAACGTTCATGATGCTTAATGCTGGTTGAAGCTTGCCCGCTAGAACGACATGAGCAGGCTGGTAACAGAGATAATACTATTTCCAGGATACTTATTATGTCTCATTGGAATTATAGAGTAATTGAAAAATATCATAAAGAAACAGATACAAGTACCTATCATATTCATGAGGTCTATTACGCGGATAATGGAATTATAGAAGGTTGGTCTGAATCTGCGGTTGAACCTATGGGTGAAACAGTAGATGAACTACGGGAAGATATTCGTTTTTTCATGAAAGCATTTCAAAAGCCAGTCCTCAAAGAAGAAACAAAAAATGGGGAATCTGTCTTAGTGCCTCAAAATAATACACAAAAGATAAACGATGGCCATTACTTTGAACTCATGGATCGAGCTGGGGTTGCGGTTGATTACATTTACCAATTCCTGGGGTGTCATCCAATAATAATAAAAGATAGCAACCTTCGAGAAATATACGAACGAGCGGAAAAGGCTCTGGCAGAACTTTATCAGGAAGCTGGACAATTGGAATTTGAACAAGCGAATAAAAAAGGATAAAAATGGCAGAACAAGCTAAGCAGTATTGTATGGGAGTATTAAAGGGAATGTATGAGTATGACAAAGAATCTCAATCAGAATTTAAAGAATGGGCTACCGATATTCCTCCTGAATGTTTTAGTTATCTTTTGGATGAATGGAAAAAGAAATTGCAAACGAAAGAAGGATTTAGTGGAAA
>MAYW01000092.1 GCA_001723765.1 Candidatus Scalindua rubra | reverse complement strand
TTTCATCGCTCTTGCAGGTGTTATCGCCATAATAACAATTTTTTCTTACAGTATTTAGTGTGGATTATATCAAGAAAAAGGCAAATTTTCATGCAGAGAGAAGTGCACAGGAAGCAGTTAAAACTCTAGTTAATAAGCACGAAAAAACTTTAGAGGCAAGGCTCTCTACTATGGAAAATAGAATCGAATCTTATTTTTGGTATCAAAAAGGAGAACTTGAACTTAAGAATATAGATTATAACAGTGCAATTACATTTTTTAGAAATGCATTAAATAAGACAGAAGATTCTACCTTATCTGCCTATTCACACCATGGTATAGGGATCGCATATTACAGACTTGGTAGCTATGATAATGCGTTTAATAGCTATGAAGACGCAATTGCCTACAAAGAAGATTACGCTCATGCTCATCATAACAGAGGGGTTATTTATAAGCTAAAGGAGCTATATGATAATGCAATAGAGGATTTTAATGTAGCTGCCAAATTGTTTATTAATGAGAGAAATTATAAAAAGGCACATGTTAGTATTGAAAGGCTGAAACAAGTGACAGGATTGCTTAATGATAAAGATGTGTCTATCAAAGATAAGGCGGAACGGTTTATAAGAGAGAGGGAGGAGCAATTGAAAGAAGCTAAAAAAGGAACAAAGAAATTACAAAATGAAAACTGATTATAAAATTACAAGAGACAAGTTCATGGACGACAAAGAGAGAGAGAAGTTAATAAAGTTTTGCAAAGAAAAATCAGAGCTTGATTTAATGAAAGGCCGCATTACATGGGTTGTAAGATACACATTAGTTAATCTTGCCTTGTATTCGGGGTTAAGGGTAAGTGAGATTGCAAAGTTAAAGATACAAGACTTAAATCTTGATAAAGTAGACGACCCTTATCTATATGTTAGAAATGGTAAGAGGGGGAAGTCGAGAGATGTGTATTTAGATAAAGAGTTAGTAAAGGAGTTGAAAAAGTATATTTCTTATAAGAAGAAGACCTTAAAAGAATCCGTAGAACCAGAAGTACCTTTATTTGCAGGTAGAAACGGAAAACATTCAACCACTACCACATTGCAGATTAGCTTTAAGAAAGCAATAGAGGAAGCAGGGTTAAATCCTAAGTATTCAATCCATAACGCTCGGCATACCTACGGAACACACTTATATCATACGACACAGAATCTAAGGTATGTCCAGAAGCAAATAGGTCATAGCAATATTACAATGACATCTTTATATGCTGACATTCTTCCGAGTGAGAATGTTAAATTGGCGAATATGATTAGGAATGTAGGTTCGTTATGACTGAAGCAACACCTGAAAAAAATACAACACCTCTCACTTCTAAAATTTTTAAATACTTTTTTGAACATCCTGCGTTTGCGGTAAGTTCCGTTTATATTTTTGTTTCGGCTATTGGATTCTTTAGCGCATCGTCGCTATATAGTCAGTTCGAAATCAATGTATTTGATTATGCCGAAACAAATGACTTTCTTATGGCTGCTTTCAAAGACCCTGGAGCATTCATTTTAACAATCGTATTTTTCTTTTCAGTATGGCTGTATTGTAATTATTCTTTTGGAAAAAAAAGAATGCCCGATGAACGTAAGGCTTTTAGTCTTACTAAGCGTTTTATAGTTTTTAACTTAATTATTCTATTTATGGGCATATCGTTTGTAACTGTTACTATTTATATGCCTCAGTGGAGAGCAAAAAGGTTGGTCAAATATAAACAATCAATAGTTAATGTTTTATACGAGGAAGGAAAACGAGAATCAACTTCTGTTGTGAGAGAACTAAAATCATCTCTAATTGGCTCTACCGAAAAGTTTATGTTTTTTTATGACCATTCAGAAAAACGCACAATAGTTATACCTATAACTAAAATAATAAGTATTACTACTAATAAGAAATAATTAAAAAACTAATTATTAGAAAGGTGCAAAAAATACTCGTATTAGCAAGACGACAGGGTGAGAGTTTAAGAATAGGAAACGACAAAAAAAATCGCCATTTTAAATATAGACAAAAATCAAGTCAAATTAAAGTGGATTTTTGATGTCTGGATTTTTGATGTCAAACCTTGATTTGTGATTATAGTTATTAGCAACAAAAAAATGAAAAGTATCAAACCTTTTTTGCTAACCTTAGATACTGTTGCATAATAATCCCTTTCGAATGAATCTCCTATCTCATAAATTATATTCTTTTTATTCATAATTCGTATAAATTCGTAGCTAATATATTACTACATATCAATAAATTTTCCTCTTGTTATACTTTCCAACTTTCTATATACTTTAACTAAAGGAGGTGAGCAAAATGTTATTGAGACGAATAAAGTCAAAGAACCAATTAACAATACCTAGTGAACTAATGAAGAAGTTAGATCTAACACGGAACGATATTGTAGAATTCAGCCTTGAAGATGATTACATCAAGGTTACGCCTGTTCAGGTTGAGTCCCGTTATACTCCTGAGGAGTTGAAAGCAATTGATAACATTGTAAAGAATGAAAAGAAGGCTGGAAAGAGGCTAAAAGCAGGTAAGAAGTTTGAGGAGTATATCAGAAAGATATGAGAAATGAAACATATTGTGCCATTACCAAGTTTTGAACGTGATATCAAGAAATTTCGACAAGAGAAAAAAGAAAGGCTTAAGAATACCCTTAAGGACTTCAACCGATTTGTAGCGACTGGTGAGAAACCCTTTGGTTTTAGATTCAAAAAGATCAATAAAAATAAATATGAATTTAGAATTGATATTCGTTTGAGGGTTGTTACAAAATTAGAAGGAGATACCTTCTATCTGGTAAAGGCAGGTGACCATAATGAGATCAAGAGATATCTACGTAAATTCAGGCACAAATAAATTACAAGATAAAATTTAGGGTTATTAATAAAATGCCATACTGGTAAAGGTGACTGTTGAATTGGTTTGATCAGTATTCTGAGAATACTTTAGGAGTTTGCCTTTTGAGGCCTGCATTACATTTAGCATTGTATAAATCGCTGAGAATCCGCATATTCTTCTCTTATCATTATCTTTTTGAATCGAATTATAAAATCCTTTTGCATCTAAATCTTCTACATATTTCAGCATATTTATGTCTTCATCTTCTAGCCTCTTTAGATATGGTGTATCTTGAAGTTTATTATCACCAAACCTGGCGCCAACGTGTGCAAGGTCTACACTTGCGATTATACATATCTTCTTTTTACTTGTCTCAATTGTCTCCTTGAGAGAAGAAACAAAGTTCTCAAATTGAGGAATTTGTCTTTGCCTATTTTCATCTCCATCCACTGTACAAAAAGATGAACAAAGTATCGGAATTATCTTGAAATTCCTTTTCTGGTGATAAAGGTATTGTAGAAATATTAGTTGAAATTCTATTGAATGTTCATTCTTGTGGGTAAACTCATCTTCAAAATAATCAAACTTGTTCTTTTTGTGAAAAGATTCCAGGAATTCTTTGTCTGCTTCTACAGGACCAAAAGGCGTTTCAAAGGCTTTATTTGTAAGTGCAAAGACGTTCTTGGCGCCAGAATGTGCAACACCAAAAATAATAAAGAGTTCAGCATCTGTTGATTCGGCAACCGTTTTGTAAGCCCAGGCAAAACACGGTCCCCCATTCCTTATATCAATATGTGGAGCTATTATTCCTTTTAATCCTGAGGTATTATTTGATGATGACGGTTTTCCAGGCCCATCTGGGGAAGTAAATAATTCATCTATTTGATTTTTTAATTTTTCCTTATCAGCTTCGTAAGCAGTTCCCGCATGTACAGCTTTGCGTAAAGTCATCTTTTTGAAACCTTCTTTTATCTTTTTTATATGATCTTCGAATCTCTTATTTTCTAAGAACAGGCTTTCGTCTAGTTTCTGAATTATTTTTTGTACATTATCACTAAATAACAAATCACCGTATCTTTGTGTATATTTAGCTTGTATATCCAATATAGAGTGACTACCATCAAAGAGGCTGACAATGTAAAAGACGTTGTTAGGAACCAAGAGGGTATTTTCAGTGTAATTTAGTGGGTCTCTAAGACATATTGCTTGTTGCCAGGATGTTTCAACAGGAAATGCTTCTATTGGTCGTAATTTTGGATATTCCAGAACTTAGCTCCCGTTTGGATTATGTTAGTACCTTTAACTCTGCAAATAGTTCATCTGATTGTTTGGTAATTTTTACGTATCCGCCTTCACGAAACATACCAGCATTAAAGATTAATGTATTTTCTATCTTATCCACTCCTCTTGCCTCGTGAATATGACCACTTAAAGAAATATCAGGTTTATGTCTTAAAATAAAATCACGAACACTTTGACTCCCTACATGGGCACCGGCCGTAATCACATCAATCTTTGTGTCTTTTGGTGGCATATGTGGCACCATTATTTTAAATTTAGTTTCTCTTACCTTTTCAAAGCCTTCGAGTAAAAAAGTTTCAATCTCACCTTCACTAAATTCGGTAGGTGTTCTGAAAGGCGTTGGATTTGAGCCTCCTACGCCAAAGATTCCTATATCATCCTTTATGAATCCATTTCTGTGAAGGTTAATGCCTTTTTCAGTTAAATAATCATCAACCTCTAGCTGATCTAAATTCCCGAGCTGAGCTATTATATTCTCGTTATATTTCATTATTTCTTCGATTACTTTTTCAGCTTCTTTTTTCCCATTATAATTAGTCAAGTCACCAGAAATTATTATAAGATTTGCATTTTCTAGTTCATTCCTCAACAGCTTTAAGTTGCTAACATCTTCATGAATGTCACCAAATGAGATTATTTTCATTTTTCGTTAGATTCTCGATTATTCATCAACAAAAACTCTATAAAAGTTTCTACAACTCATTTAGATTCAACATATTAACAATCTTGTTAAAAATTTTCAAGTTAATCTTTTCAGGATTGTTTTATATTGACGCTAAAAGAAACTTTTGATAATATGAATTTTGGACAGATTAAAAATATGGTTTAAGTTTAGACTATAGCCAATCTTTACGAGCGAGATTAAAACTGTTAGTGTTAATCTTCTCAGCATATAAATGGATGAAAAGAGATTATCTGCCTTCCCTTGTCCTAATTAATATATTAATTTATGGTTTTTGTTTGCAATTGAAAACAAACAAGTCAATGCCAAAGAACCTAAGTCCAATACAAAAACATCAAGGGATGTTTCACCTGAGTTGCGGATTAAGATTGATGAGTGGATGAAACTTTTATATTCAAAAGATCCCGAAATACGCAGTTCTGCTATCATTTCACTATTAGGACTTAAGCTTCCTACTGTATATGATTCACTTATTGACATCCTTAAAAATTCAACGAATGAGGATGTGCGTATTTCTTTGATTAAGGCATTTGATTTTGCGGGGGATGACAAAGCGTTGGATTGTATGATTGAGTTACTTGCCAGTGAAAATGAGGCCATAAGAATTGCTTCTGCTAATGCGTTGGGAAACATGAGGACAAAGAAGGCAATAGAAGAGATGATAGATGTACTTCTAAACACCCGAAAACCGGTTGGATCTCGTATCCTTATTGCAAGTGCACTAGCAAAGACACACTCAAGGGAAGCGGTTGAACCTCTAATTAGTTTATTAGAATCCAGTAATAATGATCTACGAGTTTCAGCTCGAGATGCATTAATGGAGATTACCAAACAATCTGACGGTAATACAAAAGCTTTTTGGTATGAGTGGTGGAATAGAAACAAGGTTAAAACAAGAGAACAGTGGTTAGAAGATATCGTTGATAAACTGGAAGAAGATCTTAAGAAACTTAAAGAACAGAACAGCGGACTAAGAAATGAAATTGCTAAGAAGACCATAAAAATTTTAGAAACAAGTAAAGAGAAAGATGATATCAGCCAATTACTTGATGCGGTAAATAGTGAATATCCTGAGGTAAGGATTTTTGCTGCAAAGGAATTAGCAAACCATAAAGATCCCGGGGTTATCAAAATATTTATTGATTTAATCTCAAATATCGATATAGAAATACGTGTCCTAGCGGCAAAGGTTCTTGGAGAAATTGGTGATGTGTCTGAATTAAAATATTTAATTTTGGCATTGAAGGATGAAGAAG
Organism: Candidatus Scalindua rubra; assembly: GCA_001723765.1. Lineage (GTDB taxonomy): Bacteria > Planctomycetota > Brocadiia > Brocadiales > Scalinduaceae > Scalindua_B > Scalindua_B rubra. Next base: position 12,043 of record MAYW01000092.1, on the reverse strand, counting down.
CGAAGGTTAGGGAAAGTGCAGCAAGAGCTATGGGTAAATTAGGCAAAAAGGAAGCGATGGTTGATCTACTATCAGCCCTAAATGACCCGGAAAGTAGTATAGTATGTGTAGCGGCAGAATCGCTTGGAGAGATAAAAGCTAATGAGGCTGTAGATCCATTAATCAGCTTGCTTTCAAGTGAAGATCCAAGGGTAAAAGAATCCGCGATTGTCGCCCTCGGGAAGCTCCAAGATAAGAGAGCAATTGATCCATTGATTAATTCTTTAAAGGACGGTGAAGAAAGAGTTAGATGGTATGCGGCTGACAGTCTAGGTAAAATAGGCGTTAAAAAAGCCGTTTTACCTTTGATAGATTTACTTTCTGATAAAAGTGATCGTGTCCGAGAATCTACGGCAACTGCCCTGGGGCAGATTGGTGATGAAAGTGCTATAGAAGCTTTAATCAAGTTGCTTAAGGATAGAGATGATAGAGTCGCAGAAAAAGCTGCTGACGCGTTATTGTCTATTGAGTCCAAAAACTTTGAGGTGCTTGATAGTATTGTTGATGCATTTTATGCTGGAGAGGATTATAAAAGGACTAAGGAAATATTAGAAAAGCAAGTTAATGACTTCGAAAATTTACCAGAATATAGCCATGCTTTATGGCAAAGTAAACTAAAGTTGGCAAAGTTGCATCTCTCACTTAATGATTGTCAACAGGCAATTTTACTATACGAAGAACTTGTTCAGCATTTTGAGGATGATACTGAAATAAAGCATGAATTTGTCCATTGCCTGAAGGAAGCAAAACAATATGATAAGTTACTAAACTTTCTTTCATTGTGGGTTTCAAATCTGTTGACAGATAATCGCTTATGGTGGCGCGAAATATATGAAATTGTTGAAGGATATTTTAAAGAAGGAGACTTTGATAGAGTAATAGAACTTGTCAATAATTATGAGAAACAAAACCCATATATGGGCGGTTCTGAATTAAAGTCCAAGTTTCATGATCTGAGAAAAAAGTGTATGGAAACAACGGTATCTCGAAACAAGGAATCTAAAGATCCATTGAAAAAATAATTATTTGATACTTCGACGGCGCTCAGTATGGCCTCGACTGAGCTCAGCCGAATGTCCAACCCTGAGCAAACCCCGTCGACTTCGACGGTGAGCGGATTCGGCAAACTCTCCGCCCTGAGCTTATCGAAGGGCTCAGCCGAACCGCCTTGAGGTCGGGGAAAGTCGAAGGGTTGATTAATAATGAGCAGGCAATTTATAAGAAAATTTGTTGAGGGAAGTTATAAATGAAAGTCCTTATTATTGGAGCAGGCGCCGTAGGATTTAACATTGCGAAACAGTTATCGAAAGAAGGGCATGATATATCTATAGTTGAAGAAAATCCTGAACTGGTACAGAAGATTACTGAAAAATTGGATGTTTCTGTGGTTGCCGGTAACGGTAGCTCCCCTAGTGTATTAGAAGCTGCTGGAGTGAGTGAGGCTCAAATGGTATTAGCTGTAACTAGCAGTGATGAGATTAATATTGTCGTTTGTATCCTCGCCAGTCAATATGGTAATAAAATCAAGATTGCAAGGATTCGAAATAGTGAATTTACCAATAGGGATACATTAATTAAGCAAAATGGATTTTGTGTTGATCATATGATAAATCCAGAGCAGATTATTGTTGATTCGATTGTTAAAATTATAGAGACGCCAGGAGCAACGTTTGCTGTTGATTTTCCAATAGGTGATGTTCTTTTAAGAGGTTTTCATGTTCCTAAGGACGCTCCAATTGTGGGTAAAAAATTTTACGAGCTGGAAGGCATTGAATATACAGATTCATTCTTAATAGTATATATTCAGCGTGAGGATGAGACGATTGTACCTTCACATAATACTGAAATATTACCCCATGACGATATTTTCGTACTTATAGCCAAAGTGGGATTACCATACTTCTTGCCAATGGTTAATAGAAGGGCGGATGAGGTGGAAAAGATAATTATATATCGAGCGAGCCGAACGGGTTTGCAACTTGCGAAAACCCTTGAAAACAGCTCGATTGATGTAACGATGATTGAACCTGAAAAGGACAAGGCAGAAATAGCTGCTGCTAATTTAAAGGATGCGGTAGTCTTACATGGTGATGCTACTGAGATAGACTTACTTAAAGAAGCTGCTATCGAGGATACGGATATATTTATTGCCCTTTCTGAGAATGAACAGACTAATCTACTAGCATCCTTGTTGGCAAAAAAACATGGTGCAAAAAAAACTATTGTCCTTACGAACGAACCAGGGCTTGTGCCTATAATCAATCAGGTTAACGTGGACGTAGTTGTAAATCCAAGGTTGGTTACTGCAAGTTCTATACTTCAGCACGTAAGGAGGGGTCAAATACTATCGATTGCTAAATTAGGCGATAGTGAAGCGGAAGCGATTGAATTAATTGCTGAAGAAGGTTCTGAAATTGTAAAGAAACCTCTTAGGAAGATTCGATTCCCCAAAGAGTCTATCCTGGGTGCTATTGTGAGAAATGGTACAATGCTTCTTCCTAAAGGTATTGATGATATCTATCCTGGAGAAAGTGTTGTCGTATTTACCCTGCCAGACGCTATTGGGAAGGTTCAGGCTCTTTTCAGTAGGAAAAGATAGAATCTCCTTATTTGTTTGTGTGTTTGAACTTAAGCATTTCGTACCAATTGGAATAACTACCTGCGATGCTCGATAAATACAAAGTAGGGGCGTATGGCAATACGCCCGTACATAGGTATCGAGGATCCAATATCAATGTACGAGACAAAAGACTCAAGCCTTAGAGAAACCCTTTAATCTCAAAAGTTATAGAAATCCTGAGACGGTAGAATATGAACATACCTTTGGTGTTGCACACCCTAGGAAATCTCATAATACTTCTTTCCTGTATATTATTCATGCCACTTGGTGTATCTCTTTTTTATGGAATAAAAGAAGAGATATGGGCATTTGTCATATCCATCATTGCTTCGGGTGTTGTTGGTCTGGCGTTAAAATTTTCCTTTAAACACAAGAATAAAGACGTTACCGTTAGAGAGGGTCTTGCGATTGTTGCATTCTGGTGGATATTCTGTGCTTTTTTTGGCGCTTTACCTTATCGGATCTCAGGGGCATGTAGTACATTTTGCGATTCTTATTTCGAATCAATGAGTGGGCTTACTACTACAGGCGCCACCATTATCAAGAACATTGAAGCCTTACCACATGGTATTCTTTTTTGGAGGAGCATGACACAATGGCTTGGGGGAATGGGTATAATTGTGTTTTTTGTTGCAGTCCTTCCTACTATTGGTGTTGGAGGACACAAACTGTTCAGCGCCGAGGCTCCCGACCTTACAATGGACAAGATAAAACCGCGTATAGCTCAGACAGCAAAAACACTATGGATTATATATTTATCCCTTACCGCTATAATAATTCCCTTGTTATGGTTTGGAGGTATGGAACCTTTTGATGCTGTTTGCCATGCCTTTACAACAATTGCGACAGGAGGATTTTCTACAAAAAGTCAAAGTATCGGAGCCTTTGATAGTTTATTTATAGAAATCGTTGTTATGGTCTTTGTGTTTATATCAGCTTGTAATTATGTACTTCATTATCAGTTAGTTACAGGAAGATTTAGAAAGATATTAGTAAATTCAGAACTGCGTTTTTTTGTTGGTTTGCTATTATGTGCTATTTGTTTCGTAACACTTGCATTATTTTTCTTTGAATCATCTTTTTATAACGGAGGTGTGAAAGAGCATAATTATGAAAGCATAGGTGGCGCCCTGAGATACGCCGCATTCCAGGCAGTTTCCATAACAACTAGCACCGGTTATAGTACCGCAGATTTTGATAGTTGGCCTAATTTTTGTCGTTTCTTTCTCGTCCTTCTCATGTTTATTGGTGGATCTGCTGGTTCAACTGCTGGAGGTATGAAAGTGGTAAGGATATTATTACTTGTCAAATCGAGCGCTAGAGAGCTAATTCACTTGCTCAGGCCAAGGGCAATAATGCATGTTAAACTCAACGGTAGACCAGTCAGTGAAGATATACTTACAAACACATTGGGATTTATTGTAATACATCTTGGACTATTTGGTATCTTTTCTCTTATCCTGACTATTTTTGGTACTGAGGTTATTACGTCATTCAGCGCAGTGGCATCGATGATGAACAACATTGGTCCCGCCCTGGCTGACGTAGGCGCCACAAAAAATTATAGTGAGATTGTTTATCCCTGTAAATGGGTATTAATTTTCTGCATGTTATTAGGTAGGCTGGAAATATACACTGTTATACTTATCTTTTTACCCCTAACATGGAGGAAGTAAGGCATCTACTCAATAAAATGTGGAAGATTTGAAAAAGTTGATCGATATTCCCTCCCTTTCGGGAGGCGTCCTCGTCCGCCCTGGCGGGAATCCAGTACTGGATTCCTTGCCTGCCCGACATAGTTCAGGCGGGCGAAAGCCCTGCCCTGAATAGATATTATTCAGGGAAGGTTTATCATGTGCATGAATGTTTGACTTCCACAAGTAGTGTAGGGTGGGCATTGCCCACCATACTACTAAATCCCCCCATAATCCCCCCTTTAACAAAGGGGGGGAGGGGGGGATTATGGGGGATTTTATTCATTGAGCTAAACAGTTACGAAAATTATATTTTCTAATTAGAGGTAACAATCATCTGTAAGCATTCCATTTTTATATTTTGGTGTATTTTTTAACAGTACAACCGCCGATGACAGGACTTGGGAAGGTAAAAAGTGTTGCCGTTTATGGGATTGAAGCCTATATGCTGGAGGTAGAGGTTTATGTTGCAAAGGGACAATTACCTTCAACGGTTGTTATCGGATTACCAGACACAGCAGTTAAAGAGTGTAGGGATAGAGTAAAGGCAGCGGTGAAGAATTGTGGTTACAGATTCCCATTAAAGAATATTACCATTAATTTGGCTCCTGCGGATAGAAAGAAAGAAGGTCCATTATTTGAATTGCCAATAGCGATGGGTTTTCTTATTGCTTCAAACCAGATAAAAACGGAAAAGATACATGAATATGCCATAATAGGTGAACTTGCATTGGATGGAAGAGTGAGAAAGGTTAATGGATGCTTATCAATGACGAAGAAATGTAAAGAGCTTGGATTGAAAGGATTGATCCTTCCTGCTGACAATTCACTTGAGGCAGCTATTGTACAGGGTATAGACGTTATTCCTGTAAAGACACTGTCTGATGCTGTAGGATTCTTAACAAATGAATTATTTGTTTCCCCGTTTTCTGTAAACCTTGAAGATGTCTTTTATAATGCGTCTCACTACGAGGTAGATTTTAAGGATGTTAAGGGACAAGAACATGTAAAACGCGCGCTTACTGTTGCTGCAGCGGGGAATCATAATGCACTTATGATAGGGCCTCCGGGCTCTGGCAAAACAATGTTGGCACAAAGACTCCCCACAATAATGCCCAAATTAACACTCGAGGAAGCTCTTGAGACCACTATGATATACAGCACCGCCGGACTTTTAGACTCAAATCAATCCCTGATAGCCATTAGACCCTTTCGCAATCCACATCACACTATTAGCACTGCAGGATTAGTAGGCGGAGGCAGCATTCCACGGCCAGGGGAAATAAGCCTTACTCATCATGGAGTTCTCTTTCTTGACGAATTGCCAGAATTTAATAGGAAAACGCTGGAGGTATTGCGTCAGCCATTAGAGACAGATAATATTACCATTTCAAGGGCCGCAAGCTCAGTTACATTTCCAGCAGAGATAATGCTAGTATGTGCAATGAACCCGTGTCCGTGTGGTTATCATACCGACCCCAAGAAAGAATGTCATTGTACACCGCGTCAGATTCAAAATTATATTTTCAAGATTTCTGGCCCTTTACTCGACAGGATCGATATTCATGTTGAGGTTCCAAATGTTCAGTACAAGGACTTAGCCTCTGATTCAACTGGCGAATCATCAGAAGAAATTGGAGAAAAAGTTACAGAGGCACGTAAGATACAGTTAAAGCGATTTCAAGGACTTAAATACTCAACCAATTCTCGAATGTCTACAAGGGCCATAAAAAAGCATTGCCTATTAGATAGCCAGGCAGAAGAATTACTTCATCAGGCTATGACAGGACTTGGCATCTCTGCAAGAGGATATAATAAAATACTTAAAGTTAGCAGAACAATTGCAGACCTCGACCATAGTAAAGATATTCGCCTGGAACACATATCAGAAGCCGTTCAGTATAGAAATCTAGACCGTGATTTGTGGAGATAATGCTTCCTACCTCATGAACCATGTAATTTGTTTGTACCTTGACAGATCCTTAAATGTTTGGTAAATTAATACAGTGTTCGCGGAAACTTTTTTAGGTAAATACTGAATGAAGAAATTTTTATTTCTACAAATATTTTTTATTTTCCTTCTCCTGATATTTTATGAAGCTCCATCATACGGACAAAGTGAATTTTCTCAATACTATAATAAAGGCTTAGAATATTATAAGCAGGGTAAATATGATCAGGCCGGAAAGGAATTTGAAAAAGCAATAGAATTAAAACCTAATGATGTCTATGCCCTTTATGGTTTAGGCAATACATACTATTGTAAGGCGAAGTACGATGATGCCGTTAAAATATATACAAAGGCCGTTAAGGTAAATCCAGATTATGCGAAGGTGCATTATTCACTATCTTTGGCTTACAGTAAACTGGGAATGACACGTGAGGCTGAAAAAGAGAAGGCGATATTCAGGAAGTTAACCCAGGGAGAAAAAGGTGGTAGAAAAGCTAAAACACGCGTGAAATCCTCAACCAGAGACCTTAGTAAAGAAAAGGTTATTCGGACTCCAAAAAAGACTATACCTCAAAGGGAACCAGCCGAAGCCCTTACTAAACAAAAAGAGAGAACTGTTCGTGAGATTCAGAGGGCTCCAGCTACAAGTAGAGACGATTCTCGTTCAATTTTTCAGGGTTATACAGAAGAAACAGCTAAAGCAAAGCCACGTGTGTATGTTAAAAAATATAGTGAAAAATTTAAGATTAAACCACTTGCCTATATTAAAGAAAAATGGAGTACATCTGGAATAAACAAGATCTTGATTTGTGCTTTTGGTTATATTTTTGCAACTCAAATGTGGCTTTGTGTGGTAGCAATCTCCGGCTTTATAATTTGGAGAATTAGAAAGAACATTTAATCGGTCATTTCTATCCTTGTAATCATAAAATCCGGATCAGGGTGGCGCGGCTTTGTTTTACCAAAAAGCCACCATAAGATTGATCTTAAAACTGGAACAGTTTTTAAATTATTTACAACTCTTGCAAGCGAATTTTCATAGTCAAATGGTGGTTTAGAATAGTCATAATCAGTATAAATCTGATAACTATCCTTATAACCATATAGGTTTAATAATCCCTTTACATCTTGCGATTTAAAGATCGTTAGCATTTTTCTTTTAAGCTTTAATTCATCATCACTCATATCCAGATATAATCTATTACCGTTTCCACTACCGATTTCACCAATGGTTTTCTCTGGTGCGGCGAACGAAGGAGGAGAATCATATTCGTAAAATGGTATAAATTTGGATAACAGTGATAAGATTTTTCCTGGAGTATCCTTTATTGAATAATATGCATTATATTCGGGGCATTCATAAAGCTTACATTTCATTCCGTTTCTTAAGTATGCCCGAGATACTACATAATTCGTTATATCGTGTTGATAATGGCCTCCCTCATACAGTGGTATAAATATTATGTCAAAATTGGTTTTTTTCAATATATCTGTGACGTCATTTATGCAAGATTTTATTTCTTTTTCATCAATAAGCCCATAATATTGATCGTAGTCTAAAAAAAGGATATTTCCTTTTTCAACCCCTGCTAATTTCCATGCCTTAAAGGATTCATTCATCCTTACAATATTCCTATTTCTCCCATTTCCTGTTTCACCATCGAATATATAGACAATGTGTACACTTCCGCCTTTTTTTATTGTTTGCATTGCGTAGCCGCCTGCCATTATTACGCCGTCATCCTGATGAGCAGCAAAAATAACTATTTTGTCATTCTTTACTTTAATAAATTTTTTGTCTTTGTCAGAATCTAATATTATAAAATACAAGTAGCTGCCAAAAATGCCTATTACTAAATAGAATAAAATTATAGATATTAGAAATATTATTATAATCCTTCTCAATGTTTTACCTTTTCCTTTACAAGAACATCGTATAGGTTTTCTATCTTACCAATCATTGTCCTGGAATTAAAATTCTCATCACATATTCTTTTCCCGTTATATCCCATTTTCTCCATCTTTTCTCTATTATTTAATAATTCATTCATCGCATTACAGAGAGCTTCAGGGTCTTCTGGAGGTACAAGTATTCCACTTAATTCATCTTTGACAATTTCTGGGATTCCACCTACATTAGTAGCTATGATGGGCTTGCCACAGGCCATAGCCTCAAGAATAGTTAAGGGCATACCCTCCCTTATGGATGGTAAAACGAATATGTCGATTGATGACAATATTTCTGGTATATCGCTCCGTTCTCCAGTAAAAATTATGTTCTTCTCTATCTTAAGATTTGTGCAGAGATTTTTAAGGTTTTTCTTTTGTGAACCATCTCCTACCAATAAAAAGCTTACGTTTTTTTTTGATTTTAATAAGAGAGAAGCTGATTTTATAAGATAGACAAGCCCTTTGTGTTCTTCCATATGGGTAATTGTACATATAATTGAATGATTAACAGGAATGCCTAATCCCTCTTTAAAACCTGTGGTTTCTTTACCTGAGACAAAGTAGGTACAATCTATGCAATTATGAATAGTTAATAATTTTTTGGTATCAATTCCCTGAGTTTCATTAGCAAATCTCTTTACTATATCAGAGACGCAAATTATCCTGTCGGTGATGTGACTTAAGAGCCTTTCAACAAAGTGATAGTACTTATTATAGTAATCATAAACACTATGATTATGGGATATGACTATGGGTACTCCAGCAAGAAACGCAGATATTCTGCCAATGGTTCCAGCAGAATAAGCATGGGTGTGTATAATATCAAATTTGATGCTTTTTAGAAGTTTGTACAGCTTATAAATACATAGGGGATTTCTAGACGTAGAAATGTGAACAATATTAACTTCAATTCCCTCATTTGTTAATTTGTTTGCAAAAAATCCACCTTCTCTCAGACACCAAACATGAACGCTGTACTTTTTCTTGTTTAAACCTAATGCTATTGTAGTTAAAACTCTTTCAAGGCCGCCAATAGTCAGCTCTTCAACAAGGTGCAAGATATTGATTTTTTTATGAGTTGACATGGGTTTGCGTTCTCTAGAATTTTAAAAACTACATCTTGATAATATCCTTTTTTGTTGATAAGTCCAATTGTAAATGTTAAAGAATTTGTCTATTATGATTGTGAATTATGATGATAGTTGCCTAGCATTTTAAAAAATTAAATATGGAAGTAATAACACATGAGATGTATTTGTTGATAAGTCCTTTAGACTCATCGTTCGGTGAATGAGGGTGGTATACTACGGGGGGAGAATATTCTTATTTAAAAAGCATGGTGATAATAAGAAATATCCACATAGTGATCATGATGCCTATCAACCAATTAAATTTCAGATCAAGCCTGTTATTTACCTGATCAATCCCGGAGTGAATTCTGATGAGCTCACCCTCTATATTGGTAAGCCGTTTGTCCATTTGCTCTAGGATGCCTTCAACCCTTGCAGTTCGTTCTTCTATGGTTTCTGGCATAAAAGAAAAGTGTTCTCCTTATTCTTGTAATAGCTTATATCATAAGTTATTATTTGTCAAAGAGAATTTAGAAAAAACAAAATGAATATGTTTAATCTTAGAAGGGGTATCAAGTTTATAGTTGCCGTAATCTTCTACTATTCAGGAATCTTTGTTTTTTATAAACGTTTCATTAGGAAGGGAAAGGTTACTATATTGATGTTCCATCGTGTAACCGACACTTTTTTTGACATTAGTCTATTGGTCAAAAAAAATACTTTTGAGGAATGTATGAAATATATTGCTCAAAATTACCCCATAATTTCAATGGACTTCCTAATACAGAATTTTGATAAGAAGTGGGAAGACATACCTGAAGATAGCTTTGTGATTACGTTTGATGATGGTTGGATAGATTTTTATGAGTCTGCTTATCCTATCTTAAATCACGTGAAGACTCCTGCCACGGTTTACCTGACTACTGGTTTTGTATCCTCAAAATGCAGTTACTGGCAAGAGAAACTAAACAATTTACTTACACAGATATTAACAAATAAGAAAGTATTCTTAAAAACAGACAATATTGTTTCCACGCCAGAAATAAGCCTTAAACTAAGAGATTTGATATTGAAGAACGATGGGATGCTAATAACATTCAAATTTATTAATTATCTTAAAGAATTTCCCCATGATAAAATATTGAAAACTATTTCTGACTTGGAAGCGATTCTTAATAAACACTCCATGAAGATTAGTGAAGACAAACATAGATCCTTTGCAAATTGGGATGAGCTTAATAGTATCAAAGATTCAAATATCTCCTTCGGCTCTCACACAGTAAACCATACGATTTTAACAAATGAAAAAACGAATGTAATTAAGGAAGAAATTAGTAAATCAAGAGATATTATAGAAGAAAAAACAAACAGAAATGTCCTTCATTTTACCTATCCAAACGGAAATTATAACGATGACATAAAAAAGATTGCTTCTAAATCTTATAAATCTGCGTGTACGACAAAAGGTGGGTTCATTTCAAAAAACTCTGATATCTATAATCTCAACAGGATAGGAATAAATGATGAAATGATTACGGATTGGAAGGGAAATTTTTCTAAATATATATTTACGTTTTCTGTGTTCCTCGAATCCTTAAAAAAATAACAAAATAACAAGACGTTTTACTTAATTTCTTTAAAAAACATATCAATAACAAGACGCTTTACTTAATTTCTTTAAAAATATATAATTATAAATAAATTATATCTAAAAATTCACCCAATATTAGAAGATTGTTTTACAAATATAGCATGCCTCATCTTGCAAGAAAACATCAACTAACCAGCTCACTTTTATATCACATATACAATCGTGGTAATGCCAAGAGCAAAATCTTTCATAACACAAAAGATTATGAGCGATTTATGGTGATACTATCCGCCTATGCAAAGAGAAATGAACTTCGCATCTATCATTGGGTGCTTATGCCTAATCATTATCATCTTTTATTAGAACTAGACGAACCAAGAAAACTTTCCTCAATTATGGCGGGAATAGGTAGGTCATATGTGCATTATCATCATAAAACCTATCAATCAGCAGGACATCTATGGCAAGATAGGTTTAAATCACAGCCCGTGGACAAAGAAATGTATCTTTTAGCTTGTGGTCGATATATTGAAAGAAATCCTGTTAAGGCAAAAATAGTAAGATACGCTGAAGATTATGCTTACAGTAGTGCAGCTTACTATGTATCTGGTAAAGATGATGCGTTAACACAGGGAAATTTACTCTTTGATTCTTTTGAAAGTCAGTCTAGCCAACGACGAGAAGAATATAAGGAATTTTTAAGGGATTTTGACCAAGAAGAAGAGGAGTTGTTTGTAGATTTAGAATATCCTCAAGGCTCAAAAGAGTTTGTTAATCGGTTAATTAAAAAGAAAGGATTATTTTTACCTAGAAGAAGAGGACGGCCAAGTAAATAATTAATTTGTAAGTTGTTAATATTAAATCCCTTACATAGAGCGTCTCTAAGGGTCCCTGAGAAGGCAATTCATTAGGATTAAATACCATATTTGGAACACACCCACCAACAACTTACATACAGAATAAGCAATTTGTTTTTGCGGTTGTAAGTCTTTCTATATTAATGATTCTGTTGATTTACTTCAAGATGGAAAAGACGTCAAGTTGCATGATTTGCTCTTTGTAAAAATTAAAATTTGTAAATTCGTTAGGAGATACGCTCACATAGCAATCCAAATGGCTATTAAATAA
>MAYW01000091.1 GCA_001723765.1 Candidatus Scalindua rubra | reverse complement strand
GTATTGAATGTTTTCCCAAATGGAAAGAAAAAACCAGCAACCCAGTCGATTGTTAGCAAAATGGATAAGGTGCAGAAACGAATCTTCGACTTATTTAAAATGAAGCATTACTTGCCAAGTTAGGGGGAAGGACTGGATGCTGTAACTTGTTATAGTATTATAAGTTGCAGAATTAGCCACGGCTAATTCGTAAACTCACGCTAGAGCTTGGGACAGCAGGCCCTTGTTTACGATAGCTGTCTTTGAAACGTGTATGAGTCATCCAGCCAAAACGACTTTTGCTATCTTCATGCGGGCACTTAAGCAATAGTAGCTGTTTATCTTTTTTACAAGCATGATAGCAAGCAAATTTAGTTCGTTGATGCTTATATTCTATCCCTTTTCTTCGCGTGGGATAGCCAAAGGGACATAGTGGTGTTCCTTCGTCACTAAAACCAAGGCCGTATTTCATGGAAGGTTTCCGAATGATTACCGGCAAAATATTAAACAGTGTGTAGATGTCTCGATGTAACTCTTCAGCATCGTACCCGCAATCAAGGATAACACAACCAAAAGGAAACTCCGGATATCGATTAATAGCTGTTTGTAAAAGAGGCTTGATATAAACTTCATCGCTTTCGTTAGCAGGTGCAAGCAAACTTACAATAGGTATTCCACTAACTGACATGATTGAGTGTACTCTGTGTCCAACCGGGTACTTGTGTTTGTGATGAGGTCTTCCAAAGGCAATACTACTATCTGTAAAAAGCCAATTGCCATCTTCATCTTTTTCGCCTTTTGTAGATGCAACGGCTAAAAGAAAACTAGAATCACCAACAAGAATGATATTGTCTTTGAGCATATCAGGTAGGTTTTCTATTGGTGGGGTTAGCAAGCCCATTTCATAGGCTTGTAAAACCAAGTGATGGTTAATACGCTCAAACCCCTCAGGCTTTAATCTATTACGAAGGGTATTGAACGTGTTGTGCGCAGGAATCTCATCAAGTTTTATCCCAACAGCTTCTCGGTAGATTGGATTCTTGGCTAACTTATTAACAAGTTCACGGTCAGAACTGATACGTTCTTTTACTTTCAATATACGCATGAGAATCAAATAGCTTGTGTAACCGACAGGGCCTGTAGAATGATAATCTGAAAGGATTTTCTCTATGCCATATTTGTCAATGTTATTGAAATAATCTAAAAATTGTTTTTCTTGTGTTGTGTATTTGTGCGGCATTATATATGCTTTATGTTCAATATTACTGTTCAATATTATAACAGTATACATGAGGCATATTATTAGATTCAATAACGTAAATAACAAAACTTTACGCAGTGTTATAGATTCTGTTAAGCAGTTAAAATTTTGGGTTACTTTTATTTTCATCGGTCAAAAATTTTGGGTTACTTTTGCGGTTTCGGTGCTAGAAAATCTCGAAAAAACACGACTTACAGCAATTTTTTGGGTTACTTTTCTAACCCACCTCTCATAACTCTTTATATATTAAGAGGTTAAAATATTGAACAGGCTCAAATTAGGGGTAGGGTATGGTTCTATACTAACCCAGGTTTTAAAGCCTTTCTTGTGTAAATATTTAAGAGAGCAAATCCTATCTTTAAAATTAGCTGAATTTGGTTCAAACTCCTTTCTAAAATATTCATCTAAAGATACTAATGTAATACCATATTTATTATTGTTACTAAAGCCATTTCTATTACCAAGCTCTCTTGGAAAAACCCCTTTTGTCAATACCGTACAATGAATATTATTTGCGTTTAGTTTATCTATAATTTTTAAGCTCAGATCACAAACTTGTTTTTGATTATACATGAAGGGGTCTGTGGAAAAACATAAATGAACATACTTAATCTTATTCTTATACTTTAGTATTTCCTTGTCCAAAAGTTCCAAAGCATTGGCAACAATCTTCGGTTGACACCAATCTTCATAAGTCTTAACAACACCACATCTTTTTTTCATCATATATGCATAACAAGGATATCTACAACCATGAGAGCAACCCTCAACATGGTTCAGACAAAAATCAGCATATTCAACCTTGCTTTTATACAAAAGCGTCTTACGAGTTATTTGGCCTATCATGCCGTAGGTCGTGCCTGAGGGCACCCTCCAGAGGCTGGTGTCGCTGTGGTGAGCCTGTGCGCTACCGTCTGACTGCGAGCTTCGCTTAGGCAGGCACGCAGACAGGGAAATCACTTTTGGTTTTTGAGAGGTGTACATTTTTGGTTATTTCTGCCTAATTAAAAGTCTGCCTGGTTTCCATACGGAAATTCATAACATGTTTACCCTGTTAAATCCCGCAACGTGGGGTGGGGGACTATGCCTTATTTAACAGGGTTGAAAATGTTTAAAAAATAAATAATTGAACATAATACCCATTACAATTAATTAAGTATGGCGACCCTCAATTACTTATGGGAATTAAACTGTTTGGCCGCTCTTTCGATTATCAACGATCTTTAATTGCAATCCATATCTTTGCTTAATCTCTGTGGCATTTTCTTTGATCATTTTTACCCTTTCTTCCATTGTCATCTCTTTGGTTTCCTTATATATTTCATCTTTCCATGACCATACTTCTTTTAATGATTTATCAATCTTCATCACTAATTACCTCCATTGGATTTACTATCTTTATATTTTACTCCAATTCTATTTTTTCCTGATGGTGTTGTTGGAGGAATTCTACTTATGGTTATCTCGTTACATTCCTTTTTTTAATCTTCAAGAAGGAATATCGTCAAAAATTACAGGTATGCATTGCTTAAATTCATCAAGTAATGGTATTGTAATTTCCCTCATTTGAGGATGTGCTTTATTTGAAGTTCTAAGCTTTAAAAAATGACGCCATTCTCTTAAATTCATAGTCATTACTATTTCGGTCGTCAAAGAATTGGGTAAAATATTTCTTGCTTCCTGGGGAGATGCACCAAGCTCAATAAGTTTGAAATATGCTTTTTCAATAGCTTCTATAGAGCTTTTCCATATAGCATATTTTTCTTTATCAGCTTTACTTCTTGATTTCCAAAAACAAGGTTCTATTACGGTTATTTCATTGCCGAACTTATTTTTGGTGTAATTGCAGTATCTTGTACTTTCTTGACTGTAACTTGCAATTCTGTGACGTACAATTTCGTGTGAAACCCCTCTATCACATATTACTCTAACAGTAACTTTTTCATGTTCAATAACTGATTCATGGCCGGAGGCAAGAATTTTTCTGACAAAATCTTTTGAAGAATTAGTGATGATTTTTTCTTCGCTTTTGTAGCATGTACGTCCAGCTTTTTCTATCTTTTTTAAAATTTCATCACCGTTAATGATATCTTCAATTATGAAGGAGGGTTTTATAATTTTCATAAGTATTCATTCTTTTTTAAAACAACCTGAATCGTATTTTTCAATTCAACAAGAACTTTCTTACGGTATCCATCAAGTTGCAATAGAAACTTTGATAAACTTGGAAAAGGAATCTGCCAGAGAGCCTTACAGCCTTTGGTATACATATCCGAATATTTTTTTGTAACTGGATAGATAATTTGGATGTCTGGATGCATTTGTTTTAATAAAAATATCCCAAAAGTCTGAAACTTACTGCCTGTTGGGACAACTACCATCTTTCTAGCATATTTATACGTTTGATAAATCTTTTCTAAAACTTTAATTGTTTCTTTATAATCAAAAGTGCTTATTATTCTCTCTTCTTCTGTGAGGATTTCTCCATTAGCGATATGTTCTTTTATAACTCTACGATTGAGCCATCTTATTGATTCAAGTCGCCAGTAGTTATAAGTTTCATGAGGTTTCCCCTCAAGTAAAATCATATGCTGAGGCGTGATCTCATTAACAAGTGCTGTGAGTTCTCTGTGATTAAAGGTCGGAAAAGCAATCATCAAAAGTGGATAACCCTGCATAGCTATAGTTGATAGCGATGTAGTAGTTACAATGTTATAGACATCAGATGTAAGAAATACTGGCAAGGTTTCAGTCTCTCTTTGATATTTTTTTTCCTTGGCTTTAAATTCCTGCAGAGTAGGGTGATATACATCAGCTTCAGCATAAACAATAGTTAAATTAATATCAAAATTTCGGAGCTTCTGAAGTAGCACCATTATGAGGAGCTTTGACATAGCTGATATATCAACTATTACATTTGAGGCATGGTTGAATGTTTTCTTAATTACATCAAAATATTTCAAAAATTTTTCTGGTTCAAAACGATCGTAAACTACCCATTTCACATTTGTATTAGGAATATTTAGCTCGTCAAACTTCTTTTGAAACTCCTCTTTTTTATTTCGCCGATCTGAAGGTTTATATTCAATAGCAACAACTTGATCAAATTTTTTTTCTTAATTGTAAAGCTTTATTTAAAACTGCCAAGCACGATCTTCAAATCCTACAGCTCCTATATATATAAGAGGGCTCGAAGCTTTATTAAGATTCATACATTCAATTTGTGGTAGTAGATTCAGAAGATTTTCAATGTTATTCATCAAATAAATTCCTTTGTCTAATTTTTTCTTGCTGAAATCTTTTCTCTTTTTGCTGAGGTTTTTTCCCTTTCATGTGGGATATAAATTTATCTGGATCACTTAAAAGCATAAAGAATTCATCTACTTCTACCCCAATACTATCTCTCTTACTTGGTGTAAGCAGGAAAGTCGGGATAAGAAGACGCCTGAGGTAAAGACGAGGAATTACTGCCCCTCGTTGGCTTTTACCCCTGACATCCCGAAGGAAAACACCATATCTTATGAGATCTTTATATAGCTTTTCTAATTTTACTGGCTTAACAGTGTTATCAAAATTATATTTCTCTTTTGCCATTTTGAGTAATGAATCATTAAAATAAGGAGTATCTCGAATTTCCATCCTAAAAGCCTGCCAAGGTGGATTTTGTGCCTGGTTCTTTGAGTTTCTATAACGAAGATACCAATTTGCTACTTCGCCAAAAGCTACAGCAATTTTTCGTAGGTCCTCACCTATATTGGGTACTGCCTCAACTCGATTCAGAAAATCATTACTAATCTCTCTTATTGCCTGATCTTGAGTTTCCTTTTCAATAGGAATGGTAATTGTTTTCGGCTTAGAGAACTTTGCTGGCCCGCCGAATAAAGAAATAATGTCTCTTATCAGACGCAATATATTAACTACATCGCCAGAACATAGATCGATAACCATATCCCAGCCATAGTAGCGCACCCGTTTTCCTGCTTTTGCCTTTCGAATCTCTCTAGCAAGTTGGTTGTGAGCCCTCCCGCTCTTGCCAAGAATTATTGCAATATTTAGGTAATCGGAATGAATGCCCTCTGTGTTTTCCAAACGATTATTGATTATCCCCGAAAGAAAGCCATCTTTTACCTCTTTTGATGAGCGCAAGAAGTGTGCTCCTAAATCAATTACATCATATTCTCTTGTCTCTTCAATCAGCTTTCCTTTAGAATCGTAAGGATAGAATGTGGTAATACTCTCGGTTGATATCTTAAAGAAACACTCGGAGTATCGATGCAGAATAAAATCATGAAGAGTCTCTTGTATTGACTTTGATATCCTTGGAAGGGAGTAGTCGTCCAGAAAAAAGTATATTGCCCTGCCTTTCAACCAAGGAATAATCTTCTGTAAGATTCGACAAATATTTCTGATGAAATCAAGTGGTAGAAATGGTTTTGGAGGAGGTTTTGGTTTCCCTCTTTCCAGCCAGATTTTGATCTCCTCTTTCTTCAGACTAACAAATGAGAGCATGTTGCGTAAGACCGATACACCAATTGGAGTGATCTTATAGGAAGGTAAGCACATCTGTAAATAAACTTGTAGCCCATCAAGATTGTAGGGGTCGTTTATTCCCGAAAGATGATTCTGGGTAATAATAAGAGTATCTAAAACTTCATAAAGTATAGCAAGATTAAAGTAGTGAATCATAACCCTTCGTTCCGTTTCTGAAAGCTTATCCTTAGGATAGGGGAAGGCAAAGTATAAATCACTGCAGTGGTAGTAGATACCTACGTAGTCATCCAAATCTTTTATGGATCGTTTTTTGCCTCCAAGTAATTGGGTTTTAAGACTGAGATTTCGAAAGATAGTTGTCTTACCACAGCCACGAGGGCCAGTAAGAATTGTGTTAGTTCTCTGTGATAAAACATCATAGCCAGGGAAATTTTTCGAATACAATGTCTGCAAGACCTCAAAGGAGTCTCCCATCTCTTCACAACTGAGATAGTCGAAGGGATGTTTGAGGGGTAGAGTAACTGGTAATTGGATGGATTCGGATATATAATAATCAGATATAATGTTCTTGAGGTTTTCTAACAGATTTCTTGGTTCACGAACAAAATCACCAACTGTTTCATTGGTCTCCAATATTTTTTTAGGCAAAAATTCCTCCGCAAGTTTATCATAAAAGTAACGTTCCTCTCCACCAAGCTTAGACGGATCAATATATTTCTCAAGAAGATTATGACAGACAAAAGCTAATTGAGCATAATCGTCTTTGGGCTTTAAGTTATTACGAGAGCCTCCGATGCCAAAGTCTCCCACCTTTATAGTTGGCTTAGATGGATCAGGAAGCCTTTCGTCATGTGCAATTAATATATTCCCTTCATGAAGGTCGTCATGACTTATGTCTTTTGCTTTCATAGCCACAAATACAGTGAGAATCTGTTCAATTAGGTGTTCAATAAAAGGAAGGGTTATGTTGTCAGAGTTTTTCTCCGCATATTTTTTTAGATTGTCGTCATCGATATATTCCCAAAAGATGCATACATAAGGAATATTATCCAAAATCTTAGCATCATGATCCTTGTATTGAACAACCTGATTAATACCATCGAGCAAACCTACCTTTTTAAGTTCAACCTCCCACCCATCTTTTAAGTTTTCTTTAGGAATAATCTTTATGGCCGTCTTCAAGTCTTTAATATCCTTATGATGGGCTCGATAGACCACTCCAATTTTACCCCGACCGATTTCTTCTTCAAGGAAGTAATCTTTAATGATTTCGTTTTTGAATCGATTCTCTTCAGGCAGATTTTGCCTTGCCATTTTGCTTTTTTCCTTTGCGAAAGACAACAATCCATTCTCGCTTTGTACATGCTCCATTCTTACGGGCTCTGCGAATATCAGGGATAGTATCTTCAATAATTTCTTCACATTTAAAACCACCTATTTTATTTAGAGCAAGATCAATAATAAGTTGGGCTGTATTTATAGATTTTCTTGTTCGGTTTACTTCTCCTATAACCAAGATGCATCTACCTCCGCTGCGCAAGCCATACTGAATGTTTCCCAAACATTGTTCCATAAGATTTAAGAATTTCTGACAGTTATTGGGAGCCTTTTTATCATAACGCCTATACTCTGTAACTCCTAAGAACCACAAACGCAATCTATTATCTCTAGCATAGTCCAAAGCATTCATATAAGGAGGGCTTGTTATTACCACATCTATGCTCTCCTTAGGGAGATTTAAATTTGTGGTATCTTTGAGTTTGCACTCTCTTGGAATTCCTGGAGTAATATCTGGAAATCTCCTATAAACTCTTTGAACTTTTTTCTGTAGTCTTGGAGCTACGGTTCTGTATTCATATAGCTCTGGGAATTTTTCCCTCGGGAATTTACAAGTACGCAGATATGGAACTAGATGACTCGCTGGATAGGAGAGAAACCCAGGTCTCTGATGATGCAGGATACCAAGAAGACATGCCAATAAGAAATGCTCTTTATTTTGTCTTAGTAGTTTGGTAAGAACAAGGATTTCTCGTAATGTCTTGGGATGGAAGAATGTTTTTATCCATTTAGGAATTTTGTTTAATTCAACCTTTTTTACCAACGGCTTCATTCGCTTAGTATAATATTCAATTTTTTCTAATGCTTCCTCTATAGTCAGAGGAGGTGCTAACTTAGCCTTGGTAAGGGTTATTGCGTATGAATTTATATCACTTGCAATAATTCCACGATTTGCAATTAAGCATTCTAGAGCAACAACCCCAGATCCTACAAATGGGTCACATACCGTAAGAAAAGGAGGCAGGCATGAAAAGAGTACAGGTTTTAATTAGAAAAACTCTACAGGAATTAGATTTGGATGTAAAGAATTTTATTAAAGACTTCTTTCAGAGTAGGGTTTTTCTTTAAAAGTTTTCCAGAGAGCCTAGAAATGATGGTGTGAACTCAATCTTTCGTTGCTTCATTAATGATAGCTTCATCGACGGAGTCAAATTTAATTGTCAGTTCGGAATCTGCCTTAAGAATTCGATCCTCAAATACCCGATGCTTTCTCTCCTTTTCAATCAGGAAGGTAATGAAGTCTTCTACCTCTTTAAGATTTTCATCGGAGAGTTTAGAAAGCAAATCGTCAATTCTATTGATAGTGTCTGCTTGCATAATCTGAGAATACCAAAATTTTTAAGCAAGTTAAATTAATATTATTAGGCCTTGTGAAAAGTCTTTTAATCGGTCTTTTAGTTTATATGTCTTGGGAGAAGAGCGTAAAAGGAGCTCTTCTGTAAGTTTATTTAAGACTTGTTTTTTAATTGCAACTTTAGAAACATTATATTAACATTAATTCGACAAATAATGTGCTAGAAAGCCCCATAGCTTGCCGTCGTGGGTTGAATTGTTTCCGCTTTAAAAATAAGCCGTTCTTTCGAAAGAACGAATATGACAAAATGGGAGGAGAAATATGAGAAAAACCAGAATAGCTTCATTCCTGCCCTGTGCGTGTCCGCACGCAGACAGGTATTATAGCCGGAGCAATGGTATTGTCTTTGTTTATTCCCCTGCTATAAGGAAAAACAGAGAACTTGAGGAGAGAGAGGAAAAAATAGAAAATTATTAGTTGTAAATGTTGATGTTGAAAAACCTTTTCAAAAATGATAAAAACCCATAAAATTCCAGAGAAAATTTTAGAGCATATAGATAAGGCCAGGATTTACCTGGACTCACACCCAAAGGTAATTTTTGCTTATCTCTTTGGAGGGCTTACAAAGGCTAGATGTAGCCCTTTAAGTGATGTAGACATTGCAGTGTATATTGCTAACGGAGGTGATATCTCTCAAGAAAAGATTGAAATCCTGGGGAATCTTATGGAGCTTTTAAACACTGACGAGATAGATCTGGTGATATTAAATACTGCATCTCTTCCTCTCAGGGCAAAGATATTAGAGGAGAAAAAGGTTTTGGTTGACAGTTCCCCATTTGTGAGACATAAATTCGAATCCCTAACCCTCAGAGAATATTTTGATTTTTCAATAAAAGAGATGGAGATATACAAAAAGAGGTATTCCATATGAAAAAGGTATTATAGAAGAAGAGATTTTCAAGATGATGGAAAATATGGCAAAATTCAGAAATATTGTAGTTCACCGTTATGACAAGGTAGATGAATATATCGTTATTAACATATTGAAAAGACACCTTAATGACTTCCTTGTCTATCGTAATGTGATTGTGGATACCCTTAGTCAAAACTAGTAAGCAAACCCCGAATATCCCTGCCCTGAACCGAGATGGTACAGGGCCTGAAGTCCGGGGCTTTCTGGATTTTACGGGGTAAACTTGGGAAGATTATGGTTTCCTCTAAGAAGGTTTTTGACACTTTTATTCTGTTACTCCTGCTTTTTGCCTTTCATACCACTACATTTGAAGAAAGGTAATGCACAACCTATTCCCACATACAAACATAACAGACACACAAATTACAATAAGTTGTACATTTTACCTTCAACATATCTAAAATAAGTATGATATCTGAAAAAAGAAAGGAACAACCCTTTGTTTCTATTGTTATTCCAACACTGAACAGAAAAAGAGATATAATTAAGTGCGTTTATTTCATTCGAGGGCTTGATTATCCAAAGAAAAATATAGAGATTATTATATGGGACAATGGCTCAACCGACGGTACACAGGAAGAAGTCCGTAGAATCTTTGTGGAGATGGAAAAGGAAGGCTGGAAGGACTTGAACATAATAAAGAGTAATGTAAATCTGGGCGTATACACATCAAGAGATGAGTTGTTCAAACGCATTGATCATAAAGCAGATTATGTCCTGAGCCTGGATGATGATGTGTTTTTGCCATGTAATAGTTTAACTATCTTGATAAAAAGTCTTCAAAGTCATTCTGAAGCAGGAATCATAGGCCCGAGAACGGTATACGAGTCAAGGCCGGGTGAGACTGCTCATGGGGCCGGTTATGTAAATCTCTGGGTAGGACGGTATAGTGATATTGATACTGGTAGTCTGGTTGAGTGTGATTATGTTATAGGGTGTTGTATGCTCATAAAGAGTGAAGTTGTTTCAAAACTAAAAGGTTTTGATAGAGATTACTATACTTCTCACGGTGAGGTTGATTTCTGTCTGAGAGCAAAGAAAAAGGGGTATAAGATATTATATGATCCCGGTGTAATTGTCAGGCATAATGTGGCAATGGGAGGAACGAAAACTCTGGAACGGATTTATTATCTTTACCGCAATAAATTGCTGGTTATTCGCAAAAACGCTTCACTGCTTCAAAAAGTGAGCAACTTATCTTTATATACAATTTTTTGGGTACCAAAGATGATAATGGATTCCATGTGGTTCCATCGTGGCATTAAACTGGATGAGTGGTTGGTAATGCTCAAAGCCGTTAGACATGCAATCATAAACCGTGTAGGCAAAGTAGATATTTAGCGTCTTTGAAGGTTTAATAACAAAGCTGTGGAATAATAAATAATTCTTTAAGTTTTAAATCAGTAGCAACCTCTCTGAGTCATAGACCGTTTGAACTAAGATCAAACACTCTTAAAAAGTAAGGCCGCTTAGGAAAACAGGAAATTCAGGAAAAAAACTTTAGAAAACAAATTCTTTGCTTCTTTTCTCCCTTCCTGCAATTCCTGCCTTCCTAAGCGGGTAATAATTTGGCTATTCTTTATACTAATAAGGGGAATATCTCTTTTAAACCAAGCCTTAAGCCCTTCAAAATGGGAGAGGCAATTTCATCATCCAGGGTTGTATAGTCATAATATGTGTATTTTACTTTTGTTTTAAGCATTAGATAAACTCCCTCAACTAATTTTTCTGTCCGATAACTTTAAATATACCATTTTTATGCTTACTAAGCAATAAATTTATAATTCTGTTCCCTTAGTGCTACATTTAGTTATGTCATTCTGAACGAAGTGAAGAATCTTACTTGTTTATATAGGAATTTCCATTTTAAATCTTTGTGAATTAAGTTCGTGCCCGAGGCAGATCCGCCTATGGTGTGACTTTAGTATTTTATTTTAACGCAGAGCCTCGCTGAGCGTGGCAGAGGCGCAGAGGACGCAGAGGGTTATAAAGACTGTCGCCTGAGGCGACCCTTGAAGCAGCTCCAGATCACGAGCCTACGCCTCGGAGAGAAGTACATCGTATTTTAGGACCAGGACTTTTGGAATCTGTTTATGAAGATGCGCTTTGCCATGAGTTATATCTGAGAGGATTGCAATATGCGATGGGATTTTCCGGGTAGTCAATAAATTACAGTAAGTTCCCTAATAAGCTCTGCGACCTCTGCGCCTCTGCGTTAAGGTAAATTTTTGGTATGTAACTCATGACTTTAGCCTTGATGATACGAAGGATTGGCAATGCCCACCCTTCGCATCAAAGTCCGCCGTAGTTGCTAATTAATAAAGCTGTTTGCTGTTTGCTTTTGGCTCAACCTGGTTGTTACTTTTAAAAAACTTATTTAATGAATAGATATTTTTATTAAGGTACTAATCCACCCAGTCAGCTATAAATATATTCGTTTCACGCGGTCTACTGTTGTTACGATTTGAAGCAAAAACCAGTTTTTTCCCATCATGACTGAACATGGGGAAACCGTCGAAAGTTGGGTTATACGTTAAACGCTCAACTTCTTTGGTTTTTGTATCAACCATATACAGCTCAAAATTCCTCTTTTTTGGATCATCCATATTGGAAACAAAAATAACCTTCTCACCACCGGGATGGAAATAAGGACCGAAGTTGGCAGCGCCATTGTCAGTTAACTGAATCGGTTTGCGGTCCTTCAGATTCATAACATAGATCTCAAGTTTGCTGGGACGGATTAAACCATCTTTGAGAAGATCTATATAGTCTTCGAGTTCCTCCCCCTGCGGTCTTGACGCCCGCCAACATATCCATTCTCCATCGAGAGAAAAGAATGCACCACCATCGTAGCCCGGAATATCAGTCAACTGTTCGACATTAGAACCGTCCGGATTCATTAGAAACAGCTCCAGATCGCCGGTGCGGACTGACGTAAAAACGATTTTGTCTCCTTTGGGTGAATAAACTCCCTCGGCATCATATCCGGGTGTGTCAGTAAGACGGACAAGATTGGAACCGTCAGGGTCAGCCTTAAAAATATCATAGCTTTTATATAACGACCAGACATAACCACGTGACATATCCGGTCTGGGTGGGCATTTATCGCCCTCCAGATGTGTGGAAGCATAAATTATAGACCCATCGTCCGGAGCAATAAACGAACAGGTAGTAGCGCCTTTACCCGATGACACCATCGTAACATCGCTACCATCGACATTCATTGTAAAGATTGCGTCACATTCCAAATCATCACGCGTTGACTGGAATATGAGCTTATCGGCATTGTAAGAGAAGTAAGCTTCGGCGTTCTCTCCGCCGAAAGTAAGTTGCCTGATGTTTTCAAAATGTGACTCACCATCAAAAATAGTAACTTTAGCCCGCCTTTCGCTGACTACAGGCTTCTTTTTAGAGACGCTGGTTTCTGTCTTTTTATTAACGCATCCAATCAAAACTAGAAAAATTACTATCGAAATAACAAGTGACTTCAATTTTCTTCTCCTAAAAACGTTTCATAAATTCAATTGTGGACGCAGACAAACACAGATTATGAGGATTTCAAGCGTAAGTTTTTAATAATTTAACAAAGCTGTGCTTATCTCATGTATGTTCCGGCTCAACGTAAGGCGTTAGACACGAATTACACGAATTGGCACGGATATCTAATCTAATATGTTCCGGCTCGACCAGGTTATTAAATGAAAACCTACGGTTTCAAACCCTGGCCCAGGACCACAGGGTGCCCGCATGCCGGATGGGCGGTGATCGCACCAGGGCGGGCCGAATCCACCCTACAAAAGCTTTTATTAAACATTAAATATAAAAGTGATTAATATCTAATTTGAGCAATTTCTTTTGTTAATCATCATGAGGCATTAAAAACAAACGCTCTTCTATAATTTTTATCTTTTCCAGTAAAGTGATGAACCCTGTCATTCCCGCAGTCTGTTGAGCGGGAATCTAGCCCGTCTGATTTCTGGATTCCCATTTCCATGGGAATGACAAAGTCGCTTAATAATCGCTCAATTTAGGTGATACCAAATTTGCTAATTTTTGTGATAATATGGAGCCAATTTAAACTGTTTCTTTACGAAAGTAAATCAATATTTAATCAACAACATGCTAGAACATAGTAATGCTGACGCAGGCTGGTAATACCATTCCATTCCATTCTCTTCCGTCCAGTAATCTGATACGATCTTTTTAAAAGAAGCATATTAGCATGGTTAACGTTCTCTCCATCGAGCGCTGTTTTTTACGTTCTGTTGGATTGTTAAGTGCATTTTGTATGAGATAGATATTGATCAAGCGCTTCCGTGACCACCTTATTCAGGTTTAATCCTTTCTCTTTGGCGTATAAAGCAGCTTTGCGATGAAGATCACATCCGGTACGTACATTGAAACTTCCCCGAAAAGATTGATCCGGTTCAATACCTTCATTTTGACAAAGTTTTAAATAGTCGTCAACAGCTTCTTTAAAGGCTTGTCTTAAATTCTTGACAGTTGCTCCTTCGTAATTTACAAGGCTTCTAATATATTCAATCTTTCCAAAAAATACTTGATCATCATCACTATAATGCACTGATCCATAATATCCTTTATAATGAATCATGTCTTTCATAACATATCCTCCTGTTTTAATATATCTAATATTTGGTCTATGGCATATCGCTTCAATATATTTTGAGGATGGGGTTTGTGCAATGTAATAGTTGCTGCTGAAGGATTTACAAATCGCCTTCTTGATCCACCTGTCCTACCCGTTCTCACTTCTCGATAGCCAAAAGATTTGAGTAAACTGGTTAATTCGTTCCATGTAAAATCTCTGGGACGTTGCCGCAATCTTGCAATAAGCTTTTCCTTTTTACTCATAATCCTCCTTTTAAAAACAAGTATAGGAGAATTGGCATAGAATTGCAACTATAATTAGTCGCACATTATCAAAAGCTGGAACCAAATAATCTACTGTTAGCTGCCTTTTTTCTTGACTTCAATAGTATATAGATTTATTATCCTATTCTACCAGCATAAAAACTATACCACATCTTGTGATGTGGATAGGTTACTACTTAGAGCATAAAATAGTTTACAGTGATGTCATCCTGAGTCCTTCGCTTTATGTCATTCTGAAGGAGCGATAGCGACTGAAGAATCTTGCTCAGGACATGCTCCGCGAAGGATCTTAGTGTGATAGGTAGATTCTTCACGGAGTTTATCCTGAGCCTCAACTAGATTCTTCGCCTTCGGCTCAGAATGACGGGCGAAGGGTTCAGCCCGCCTAATAAACCGTCGGGTAAAAATGATATGTAAACTATAATGTGCTCCCGGTAGTAACATAATTCAGGTTTATGTTTACAGGGATGTAAATAGATGTAAATACATGAACTTTCCTTTCATATTTATAGTCGTTGTCAAATCATAATATCCTTTTAAATAAAAATCGAAAGAAAAATCAATTTATAAAGAGCAAATAAAAAGCAAATAAAAAAACAGTAGAGTCTGGTTAGGTTTTTGCGTGCGCGGTTTTTGTCATACCCGAATGCATTTATCGGGTATCCAGAGGCTCGTTCATCCTAGATTCCCGCTAAAGCCTGTCCCCGCACGCTTTAAGCGGGGAACATGCGGGAATGACAGCTTTGGGACAATAAATAAAACATGCAAAAACCTAACCCCGGACACTACTGGAAGCAGATAAAGATTATAATCCTTTTTAGCAAAAAATTGATCATATGAAAATGAAAATCTCGATCCTCTTTGTCTTCACTGGTACGCTATTGTTGAATGGCTGCGCAATTTCCCGCCTTAACATTATGCAGGAGATGTCGAATAAAGGCCAGCACCAGAACGTCGTCAATTACTTTGAAGAGAATTACACCTATGACTCGCCGGAAGTACTGAAATATGATAGTGATTATGGAGATGCCATTTTATATCCACTTTGTCGGGCATATTTTGAATTAAGAAACTATAAGAAATTTGCTGAATGTTCGCAAGTTTACATTGAAAATACTGATAAAAATGGTTATCCATGGGGTCGATTTCCAGCATCTTACGGAGATATTGTAGCTCCGATTATTTCTATACGTTCCAGGGTTCACATGGACTTTGGAAATTATCCCGCCGCTATGCAGGAAGCGGAAAAAGCAGTCCTACTTCTTAAAGATAGCTTGAGAAGCACAGAATATCTAAGGAAATCTGATGCAATCGAAGTTTATGGAGCTGCCGGTTTAGCCCACGCCTTTTCAGGTAACCGGTCCAAAGCTGAAGCCTACATCCTGCAGCTCAATAAAATGAAAAGTTTATTCGTAGACGAATATCTTGCAATGCCCCGCCATTTTGCCATAGCCCAGATCCACATGGCCCTCTGAAATTACGAGCAGGCAAAAAAAATCTTGAAAAGCTACGCGGGTGAACATCCCGCATTTCGTATTTATAATATAATAGCATCCTTTGGTACATCCGAAATAATAGATAGAATGCATCCAGCATTACAAGCTTCGCGTGATATTCGTAATAGACAGAACCTATCAAAGACCTTCATGCTTAGCAAGATCTACTTCGAGACCGGGGATCTGGAGAATGCCAAAAAAGGCTACAATGCATTACTAAAAAATCCTGTCTTCTCTAACCTGGGCAACCTCTACTTTGTGACTCTTTCTGACCTGGGAACCCTCTCCCTCAAGGAAGGGGATACGAACAAGGCCATCCAACTGTTAAAACAGTCTGTGGAGGTGATTGAATCCCAGCGTTCCACCATCAATACCGAAGCCAGCAGGATAGGCTTTGTCGGTGATAAGCAGCCTATCTACCAGCGCCTTGTAGATGTACTGTTTAAAGAGGGTTCTTTTGCCGAAGCCTTTGAGTATGTGGAACGTTCAAAGGCACGAGCGCTGGTTGATATGCTTGCCAGTAAGGATAGTTTCACAGGTGGTGATAGAGGTAATTCAACAGAACAGGCAACTCTGTTAAACGAACTGGAAAAATTAGAGCTGAAGAAATTAATAAATTCAGGAAACATATATCGCTCAGCCCCGAGGAAGTCAGAGGGATAGCCGCAAAATCAGCAACTGCTTCGAGAGATGACCATGTGAAAGAAGTTAGCAAAGTCCTTTATGAAAAGCTGATACGACCTATTGAGGGTATGATTACCTCAAAAAATCTTACTATCGTGCCTCACGGAAGGCTTCACTATCTGCCATTTAATGCGCTATACTCAGACGAAGGGTACTTAATTGACAATTACAATATACGTGTGTTGCCCAGTGCCAGTGTTATGAAGTTTCTTAAAAAACAGAAAGAAGGTCATGCAGGGTCATTGCTTGCTTTTGGAAACCCGGACCTGAATGACCCAAGTTTAGACCTGCCTTGGGCACAAGAAGAAGTTCTTGCTATCACTAAAGACATACCAGAAGCCAGGGTACTTCTTCGCAAGCAGACTACTGAAACTGCTGTGAAACGATTTGGAGAGCAATTTCGCAATATCCATTTCGCTACGCATGGAACATTTGATGCGGAGAAACCACTTACATCAGGTCTGTTATTGGCTGGTGACGGTGAAAATGATGGTACACTTACGGTAGGAGAACTTTACGACCTGCGTCTCAACTCTGATATGGTGACACTATCATCATGTGAGACAGCCCTGGGTAAGGTGGCAAATGGGGACGATGTAGTAGGCTTTTCACGTGGTTTTCTCTATGCAGGGGTTAGCTCTATAGTTTCAAGTCTCTGGAAGGTTGACGACCGAGCTACATCAATCCTGATGCAAGAATTCTACACGTCACTAAAAGAAACCAACAAACGCAACGCCCTGCGAACAGCGCAATTGAAGATAAAAAACAGTTACAACCCCCATCCATACTTTTGGGCGGGCTTTCAATTAACAGGTAATATTCAATAGGCTTAAAAAAATAAGGAAAACTGGGGGCCAAATATCCCCTGACTGCATGTTTTATATCATTTGCTTTGTTGTCTTTGTTCCAGAAAAGATTCTATCAGAATGTTTACTTTCTGATTTCTTATAATGTCCCAATAGTAATTTTATATTATGGTTGTATTTTTAAGAAATATTATGGTGTGTTTTTCTTATTTCTTCGATTGTTTTACTATTTCCCATTTGTCGTTCCTCCCAATGATGCAATTTCAAATGTTGCGGATAAAATTGGAACGTATAGCCCAGGCATTGAAATAGGGTCAAGTTCATTCTTGACTACAATAAGCAAAAACTATGACATCTTGAATAGTGAACAAAATATTTAATGTAAATACTGTGTGGAAATTAGAACGTTTCTGTTCAATCTGCTGATCCGGTCGTGCAATGCCTAAATCCTTCTTTTCAGCAGAGTATAAAAGTCTCCTCTTTATACATTGAATGTTTCATCCCTACTTAGAAACTTGACCCTCTTAAGTTCCAAATCCTTCTTTCGTTTTAAAAGTTCTTTACCATCTTTTGTTAAAAGCATGTACAATGTTTCGATCTCTTGTTTATTCATGGAGTCGATCATTTTTGCAATATTTTTTATAGGTATATCAATTTTTGTTTCCGGCATATAATTCTCCTATCGTTTATTAATTGATAATAATTGATTCATTTTATATTAAATAGTGGCTCCTCTCCCATCAGTTTCTTGTGAATTAATATTATAATAACAAGTCTAAATATATCTCAAGTTAAAAACAAACATAATCCCCGTAAATTCCATAAATTGGCTATTTTCTTTCTAATAAGTGATTTTCACATGAGGATGATCCGCCTTAGGCATGACTTTAGTCGCGGAGTTTATCCCTTCGCTACACTCAGGGCAAGCTCTGAGGCATCAAAAGCAAGATCCTTCGCTCCGCTCAGGATGACAGGACAGATGAAGGACTTAAACTTGACAAAAAATTATGTTGTTGTTAATATAAATAAATCCCTTCAGCAAAGCTGAGCTTAGCTCATGTCGTTAATTTATTGCTTTTTGCCCGCCTGAAAGACTTAGTCGGGCAGGCTTCGCAAAATAAAACTTACGTGGGAAAAAAGGCTGATATTTTTT